>JAPSIR010000100.1 GCA_031178625.1 Cellulomonas sp. | reverse complement strand
CCTCGTCACCCTCCGCGGGGATCCGCCCGAGGCGCGCCATGAGCAGGCCGCCGAGCGTCTCGTAGGGGCCGTCGTCGGGGACGCGCAGACCCGTGGCCTCGTGCAGCTCGTCGGGACGCGTGACGCCCGGCAGGACCCACGCGCCGTCGGCGCGGCGCGCGGCGGTGCTGCGCGTGCGGTCGTGCTCGTCCGCGACCTCGCCGACGAGCTCCTCGACGACGTCCTCGAGCGTCACGACGCCCGACGTGCCGCCGTACTCGTCGACCACCACGGCCATCTGCAGGCCCTGCGCGCGCAGCTCGACGAGCAGCGGGCCGAGCCCGACCGTCTCGGGCACGCGCGGCGCCTCGACCATGAGCGCCGGCGCCGGCACCTCGGCGCGGCGGTCGTGCGGCACGGCCATGGCCTTGCGCAGGTGCACGAGCCCGACGACGTCGTCGGTGGAGTCGCCGATGACCGGGAACCGCGAGTGGCCCGTCTGCCGCGCGAGCGCCATGACGTCGGCGGCCGTGTCGTCGCGGCGCACGACGACCATGCGCGTGCGGTCCGTCATGACGTCGACCGCCGTCAGCGTCGAGAAGTCGATGGAGTTGGTGAGCAGCGTCGCGGTGGACGCGTCGAGCGTCCCCTGCTCCGCCGAGCGACGCACCAGCGAGGCGAGCTCGGCCGGCGAGCGCGCGCCCGAGAGCTCCTCGCGCGGCTCGACGCCCACCCGGCGCAGCAGCGCGTTCGCGGTGCCGTTCGTGACCGCGATGACGCCGCGCAGGCCCGTCGTGAAGCCGAGCTGCAGCGGCGCGACCTGGCGCGCCGTCGCGAGCGGGCTCGCGATCGCGAAGTTCTTCGGCACGAGCTCGCCGAACAGCATCGAGAAGCCGTTGACGAGCAGGACGGCGAGCGCCCCGGCGACGGCGCCCGCGACGGCGCGGTCGAGCCCCGTCGACCCGAGGGGCACGCCGAGCAGCCGGACCACCGCGGGCTGCGTCGTGTAGCCGAGCAGGACGGTCGTCAGCGTGATGCCGACCTGGGCGCCGGACAGCTGCGTCGACAGGCGGCGCAGGGACCGGACCACGGCGCGCCCGCGCGCGTCGTCCTGCCCCTCCTGCTGCTCGACCAGCCCGGGGTCGAGCGTGACGAGGGAGAACTCCGCCGCGACGAACACGGCGGTGCCGACGGTGAGCAGCACGCCCAGGCCGACGAGCAGCCAGTCGGTCAGCACGTGCGCCCCCGCAGGGGTGCGGGTCCGCGCGGGTCGGCGCCCGGGGGCGCGACGTCGCGCGACGCGACGGGGGTGGCCGCGCACGCGTGCGCGCGGCAGGACGGGGGGTGGCCGGCACGGTCGCGCCCCGCCCCGGGCCCGGTGGGCCGGGCCGCCCGCGACGTCCGGGGTCGACCCGGGGCGGTGCGGACGAGGTGGGGGGTGGTGCGACGCCGGCAGCGACTTGAGCTGCTCATGGTGGCGACCATCCTACGGACGCCGCGGCGTGCCGCCCCACGGGACCGGCACGGGTGCGTGTGCCACGCTGGCCCCATGGTGAACAGCGTGCAGCAGCCGAGCTCCACCACGGTCCTCGTGGTGGAGGACGAGCCGGCGATCGCGCAGGCCATCGTGCACCGCCTGTCGGCGGAGGGCTGGCGCGTGGAGTCCGTCGGCGACGGGTACGGCGGCGTCGCCGCGGCGGCGCGCCTGCAGCCCGACGTGGTGGTCCTCGACGTCATGCTGCCCGGCATCGACGGCCTCGAGGTGTGCCGGCAGATCCAGGCGGAGCGCCCGGTCCCGGTGCTCATGCTCACGGCCCGCGACGACGAGACGGACATGCTCGTCGGCCTGGGCGTCGGCGCCGACGACTACATGACGAAGCCGTTCTCGATGCGCGAGCTCGTCGCGCGCACCAAGGTGCTGCTCCGCCGCACCGAGCGCGCCGCGCGCGCCGCCGAGCTGGCCGCGGTGCAGCAGCCCGACCCGCCGCTCGTGGCCGGCGACGTCACGATCGACCGCGCGCAGCGCCGCGTGCTGCGCGGCGAGCGCGAGGTGCACCTGACGCCCACGGAGTTCGACCTGCTGCTCACGCTCGCGCAGACGCCCCGCACGGTGCTCACGCGCGAGAAGCTGCTCGCCGACGTGTGGGACTGGGTCGACGCCAGCGGCACCCGCACCGTCGACTCCCACGTCAAGGCGCTGCGCCGCAAGCTCGGCGCCGACCTCATCCGCACGGTGCACGGCGTCGGCTACGCGTTCGAGCCCGCGGAGGACCCGGCGGCCGAGGCGGCCGAGGCGGCCGGCGAGCCGTCGGGCGCGTGAGCGGGCCGGCCGAGCCGGCCGCGCGCCACGCCCGCGACGGCGCGCGCGGCTGGCAGCTGCCCGACGTGCGCCCGCTGGACCGGCTGCGCAGCATCAAGATCAAGCTGGGCGTGCTCGTCGCGGCCACCGTGACGCTCGCCGCCGTGATCATCTGGCTCGGCTACCTGCAGGCCCTCGGCCCCAGCCGGACCCTGCCGATCGCGATCGCCCTGTCCCTGGTGCTCACGCAGCTGCTCGCGCGCGGCATGACGTCGCCGCTGCGGGAGATGACGGCCGCGGCGCGCGCGATGGCCGCGGGCGACTACAGCCGGCGTGTGCGCTCCACGAGCCGCGACGAGGTGGGCCAGCTCGCCGACGCCTTCAACACGATGGCGGACGACCTGCAGCAGCTCGACACGTTCCGGCGCGAGCTCGTCGCCAACGTGTCCCACGAGCTGCGCACCCCGGTCACGGCGCTGCAGGCGCAGCTCGAGAACATGGTCGACGGCGTCAGCGAGCCGGACCCGGCGACGCTGCAGACGGCGCTCGCGCAGACCGAGCGGCTCTCGCGCCTCGTGTCGTCGCTGCTGGACCTGTCGCGCGTCGAGGCCGGCGCGGTGCCGCTGCGGCTCGAGGAGGTCGAGCTCTCCACGCTGCTCGGGCAGGCCGCCGACGAGGCCAGCCTCGTCGGGGCGCAGAAGCAGCTGACGTTCGCGGTCGACGTCGAGCCGCCCGACCTCACCGTGCCGGCCGACCCGGAGCGCCTGCACCAGGTCGTCGCGAACCTCCTGCACAACGCCGCCCGGCACTCCCCGCCGGACGACGAGATCCGCATCGAGGCGCGCCGCGCGGGCGGCGACGTCCGCATCGACGTGGTCGACCACGGCCCCGGCATCGCGCGCGAGCAGCGGGCGCACGTCTTCGAGCGGTTCGTGCGCGGCAACACCCCCGCCCGCACCGGGCAGGGGTCGACGGGCGGCACCGGGCTGGGGCTGTCGATCGTGCGCTGGGCGGTCGAGCTGCACGGCGGGCACGTCGAGGTGGCCGACACCGCGACGGGGTGCACGATGCGCGTCACACTGCCCGCCGGCGCGCCCGGCAAGGGCTCGGCGCGGCGCTGACGCCAGGGCGGGCCGCCGCCGCCGGTCGTCCCGGCGCGTGCGCGAAACAGGCCCGCGACCTGCGCTTGAGCCCCGCCGGGGGCGCGCTTTGGCCGCCGTTGACCGGGGCGTCGCGGGCGGGTGAAGAGGTGGCGGAGATCGCCGCGGGCAGCCGTGCGGGACTCGGTCGCGGGCGCCCGGAGCACGTAGTGTTGTCGTCAACAGAACTGGCGACGGCGCGGTCCCGGTACCGCGCACCGGAAGTGGGCGATCCCAGCGTGACCCAGAAGGCGCAGTCCGACCCCACCCGTGCCGACTTCGGCGCGAACGAGTGGCTCGTGGACGAGCTGTACGAGCAGTACAAGAAGGACCGGAACGCGGTGGACCCCGCGTGGTGGGACTTCTTCGAGGGCTACCAGCCGGGGACGCCGTCGCCGGCGGGTGACGGCGGGCCGACCCCCACCCCGTCCGGTGCGGCCACGCCGCCGGCGGCCGCGACGAACGGCACGGCGACGAGCAGCCCTGCGACGACGGCCCCCGCGACGGGCCCGGCGACGAGCGCCCCGGCGGGCGGCCCCACGGGCACGCCCACCGCACCGGCGTCGGCGGCCCCCGCGGACGGCGCCCCCGCGACGCCCCGGCAGGCGACCGGCCCGGCGCCGGAGCCGAAGGCCGTCGCGGTCGAGTCCCCCGCCGGCCCGGCGGCACCGAAGGCGCCCACGGCCGCCTCGCCCGTCGCCACCGCACAGCCCGCCACGGCGCCCTACGCCGAGGTCGCGGCGGCGCGTCGCCCCGAGGACGGCGCGGAGCCGGTCGACGACGTGCAGAAGCTGCGCGGCCCCGCCGCCCGCGTCGTGACGAACATGGAGTCGTCCCTCGAGGTGCCCACGGCCACCTCGGTGCGTGCGGTCCCGGCCAAGCTGATGGTCGACAACCGCATCGTCATCAACAACCACCTGTCGCGCGGCCGCGGCGGCAAGGTGTCGTTCACGCACCTCATCGGCTTCGCGCTCGTCGAGGCGCTCGGCGAGATGCCCGCCATGAACGCCGCGTACACGCTCGTCGACGGCAAGCCCGGCGTCCTGCAGCCCGCGCACGTCAACCTCGGCCTCGCGATCGACCTCGCCAAGCCCGACGGCACCCGTCAGCTCCTCGTGCCCTCCATCAAGAAGGCGGAGACGCTCGACTTCGCGCAGTTCTGGTCGGCCTACGAGGACGTCGTGCGCCGCGCCCGCACCAACAAGCTGACCGTCGACGACTTCGCCGGCACGACGATCTCGCTGACCAACCCGGGCACGATCGGCACGGTGCACTCCGTGCCGCGCCTCATGCAGGGCCAGGGCACCATCGTCGGCGTCGGCGCCATGGACTACCCGGCGGAGTTCGCCGGCACGTCGGCCGAGCAGCTCAACCGCATGGGCGTCTCGAAGATCCTCACGATCACGTCGACGTACGACCACCGGATCATCCAGGGCGCCCAGTCGGGCGACTTCCTGCGGATCCTCGGGCGCAAGCTGCTCGGCGAGGACGGCTTCTACGACCGCGTCTTCGCGTCGCTGCGCGTCCCGTACGAGCCCGTGCGGTGGGTCCGCGACGCGGACCACGACCCGGACGCCGAGGCCATCAAGCCGGCGCGCATCGCCGAGCTCATCCACTCCTACCGCTCGCGCGGGCACCTCATGGCGGACACCGACCCGCTCGCCTACCGCCAGCGCAAGCACCCGGACCTCGACGTGCAGAACCACGGCCTGACGCTGTGGGACCTGGACCGCACGTTCCCGACCGGCGGCTTCACCGGGAAGAACCGCGCCACGCTGCGCGACGTGCTCGGCCTGCTGCGCGACTCGTACTGCCGCACGGTCGGCGTCGAGTACATGCACCTGCAGGACCCGCGCCAGCGCCGCTGGCTGCAGGAGCGGCTCGAGTCCGGCTACGCGCGCACGCCGCGCGAGGACCAGCTGCGCATCCTGCGCCGCCTCAACGCCGCCGAGGCGTTCGAGACGTTCCTGCAGACCAAGTACGTCGGGCAGAAGCGGTTCTCGCTCGAGGGCGGCGAGTCGCTCATCCCGCTGCTCGACGCGGTGCTGTCGAAGGCGGCGAACGGCGGCCTCGACGAGGTCGGCATCGGCATGGCGCACCGCGGGCGCCTCAACGTGCTCGCGAACATCGCCGGCAAGTCCTACGGCCAGATCTTCAGCGAGTTCGAGGGCAACCAGGACCCGAAGTCGGTGCAGGGCTCGGGCGACGTGAAGTACCACCTCGGCACCGAGGGCCGCTTCACCGCCGAGTCGGGCGCGACCACCGCGGTCTACCTCGCGGCGAACCCGTCGCACCTCGAGGCGGTCGACCCGGTGCTCGAGGGCGTCGTGCGCGCCAAGCAGGACCGCATCGACCTGGGCGGTGACGGCTTCTCCGTGCTGCCGATCCTCATCCACGGCGACGCGGCCTTCGCGGGCCAGGGCGTCGTGTTCGAGACGCTCAACCTCGCGCAGCTGCGCGGCTACCGCACCGGCGGCACGATCCACGTGATCGTCAACAACCAGGTGGGCTTCACCACCGGCCCGTCGTCGTCGCGGTCGTCGCAGTACGCCACCGACGTGGTCAAGGGCCTGCAGGTGCCGGTCTTCCACGTGAACGGGGACGACCCCGAGGCGTGCGTGCGCGTCGCCGAGCTGGCGTTCGAGTACCGCGAGCAGTTCGCGCGGGACGTCGTCATCGACATGGTCTGCTACCGCCGCCGCGGCCACAACGAGGGCGACGACCCGTCGATGACGCAGCCGCTCATGTACAACCTCATCGAGGCCAAGCGCTCGGTCCGCAAGCTGTACACCGAGACCCTCGTGGCGCGCGGCGACATCACGCTCGAGGAGGCGGAGCAGGTCCTGCGCGACTACCAGTCGCAGCTGGAGCGGGTCTTCACCGAGACGCGCGAGGACGGCTGGACGCCGCCGCAGACCGACGTCGAGACGGTCGCGGGCCTCGAGCGGCCGGAGTCGCAGCAGGAGGACGCCGGCGTCATGGTCGGCTGGAAGACGGCCGTGCCGTCGTCCGTCCTGGAGCGCATCGGCCAGGCGCACGTGCGCGCCCCCGAGGGCTTCACGATCCACCCGAAGCTCGCCCAGATGCTCGCCAAGCGCGAGCAGATGAGCCGCGACGGCGGGATCGACTGGGGCTTCGGCGAGATCCTCGCCTTCGGCTCGCTGCTCATCGAGGGCACGCCCGTGCGGCTCGCCGGGCAGGACTCGCGCCGCGGCACGTTCGTGCAGCGCCACGCCGTCCTGCACGACCGCGAGACCGGCGCCGAGTGGACCCCGCTGCTGTACCTGTCCGGCGACCAGGCGAAGTTCTGGGTCTACGACTCGTCGCTGTCGGAGTACGCCGCCGTCGGCTTCGAGTACGGCTACTCGGTCGAGCGGCCCGACGCGCTCGTGCTGTGGGAGGCGCAGTTCGGCGACTTCGTCAACGGCGCGCAGACGGTCATCGACGAGTTCCTGTCGTCGGCGGAGCAGAAGTGGGGCCAGCGCTCGTCGGTCGTCATGCTGCTCCCCCACGGCTACGAGGGGCAGGGGCCGGACCACTCGTCCGCGCGCATCGAGCGCTTCCTGCAGCTCGCGGCCGAGGACAACATGACGATCGCGCAGCCGTCGAACCCGGCGTCGTACTTCCACCTGCTGCGCCGCCAGGCGTACCAGCGTCCGCGCCGCCCGCTCGTCGTGTTCACGCCCAAGTCGATGCTGCGCCTGAAGGCCGCGACGTCGGCCGTCGACGACTTCACGACGGGCACGTTCCGCACGGTCGTCGGCGACGAGCTCGCCGCCGCGAAGGCCGACCAGGTCAGCCGCGTGCTGCTCTGCTCCGGCAAGGTCTACTGGGACCTGCTCGCGCACCGCGTCTCGTCCGGCGACCAGCAGACCGCCATCGTGCGGTTCGAGCAGCTGTACCCGCTCGAGCCGGACGCCATCCGCGAGGTGCTCGCGCCGTTCGACGGCGCGGAGCTCGTGTGGGTGCAGGACGAGCCGCAGAACCAGGGCCCGTGGACGTACATGTCCTCGCACCTGCCGCAGGTCGTCGAGCGTCCGCTGCGGGTCGTGTCCCGTCCGGAGTCGGCGTCGCCGGCCGCCGGCTCGGCGAAGAAGCACGCGGTCGAGCAGAAGGAGCTCGTCGAGACGGCCTTCCGCCGCTGACGCGCCCCGACCGCACCGACGCCCCGGCCGCCGCCCTCCGCGGACGCCGGGGCGTCGTGCGTCAGGCGGTCACGAGTGCCGGTGCCGCGGCGTCGTCGTCCCGGCACGTGAACCGGCGGCGGTAGGCCTGCGGGCTCGTCCCCAGCGTGCGGGCGAAGTGGTGCCGCAGCTGTGCGGCGGACCCGAGGCCGCACAGCCGCGCCACCTCGTCCACGGGCACGTCGGTGCGCTCGAGCAGCTCCTGCGCGCGGGCCACCCGCTGGCGCGCCACCCACGCGGCCGGTGTCGTGCCGGTCTCGGCGCGGAAGCGCCGCGCGAACGTCCGCTCCGACATCAGCGCGCGGGCGGCGAGCGTGGGCACGGACAGCTCGGTGTCGAGGTGCTCGGTCATCCAGGCGAGCAGCGGCGCGAGCGTGTCCGCCTCGGGCAGGGGCACGTCGATGTACTGCGCCTGCCCGCCGTCGCGCTGCGGCGGGACGATCATGCGGCGGGCGACGGCCGTCGCGGCGGCGCCGCCGAGCTCGCGACGCACGAGGTGCAGGCACGCGTCGATGCCGGCGGCCGTGCCGGCTCCCGTGATGACGCGCCCGTCCTCGACGAAGAGCACCGACGGGTCGACGGTCGCGGTCGGGAACCGTGCGGCGAGCTCCTCGGCGTGCATCCAGTGCGTGGTGCAGCGGCGCCCGCTGAGGAGACCCGCCTCCCCGAGCGCGAACGCCCCGCTGCAGATGCTCAGCACCCAGGCGCCGCGGTCGTGCGCCTCGCGCAGCGCACGCAGGACGTCCTCGCCGACGCGCCCGGGGCCGCCGTACGCGGGGACGACCACGAGGTCGACGTCGCGCGTGGCCTCGAGCCCGTGCTCGACCAGCAACGAGAAGCCCGCCTTCGTCGGCACGGGGACGCCCGGCGTGGGGCCGCACACCCGGAAGTCGAACGACGGGCCGCCGGTGTCGGACCGGTCGATGCCGAACACCTCGCAGGCCGTGCCCAGCTCGAAGGGGGCGGCGTTGGGGAGGGCGAGGACGGCGACGGAGCGGAGCACGTGACCAGCGTCGCACGATGATGGCGGGAAGTCGACGGTCAGCGTCACTTCCGCCACTCGTGGCAGCATCCGCACCAACGCAGGCTGTCCGCCATGGACATCGTCTGGCTCGTGCTCTCGCTCCTCGCGCTCGCCGCCTGGCTCGTGTGGCTCTGGCGGGTCGTCGTCGCCGACGGGCTCGGCGACCGCCGGCCGCCCACGTCGCACGAGGCCTGGGACGCGCCCCTCGACCACCGCACGTCGACGCAGGTCGGCCTCCCCCGCTGAGCCGCCCGCCGGTGGACACGCGCGGCGGGCCACGGCACGCACGCGACGGGGCCCACCTGCTGCGACACTGTGCCGGGAGCGTCGGCACCGGCCGGCGCACGAGGGCAGGAGGACGGGACGTGGGTGAGCTGCCGCTCCGGCTCGCGGTGATCGGTGACGAGCTGGTCGCGGGCGCCGGGGACCCACGCGGGCTCGGCTGGGTCGGCCGGGTCGCCGCACGCACACCCGCACCGGACCCCCTCACCGTGCTGACGCTCGCCGTACCGGGCGAGAACAGCACCGAGCTGGGCGTCCGCTGGGACCCCGAGGTCTCGCGCCGCCTGTCGCCCGAGGCCGACAACCGCCTGGTCGTCGGCATCGGCCGGGCCGACGTCACCGCCGGGCTCTCGCTCGCGCGCAGCCGGCTCAACCTCGCCAACGTGCTCGACGTCGCCGAGCAGCGCCGCATGCCCGCGTTCGTCGTCGGTCCGCCGCCGGGGGCGCCCGCGGACGGGGACAAGATCGCCGAGCTGTCCGCCGCGCTCGGCGACGTCGCCGCCCGCCGGCGCGTGCCGTACGTCGACATGTACTCGCCGCTCGCCGCGCACGACCAGTGGCTCGCCGACATGGCGACGTCGCGCGGGCACCTGCCCGGCCAGGCCGGCTACGGCCTCATGGCGTGGCTCGTGCTGCACACGGGCTGGCACGCGTGGCTCGGCCTCCCGGACGACGCCTGACCCGTCCGCACCCGCGCGCGCACCGCGCCCACGGACGCCGACGGCCCGGGACGCAGCTGCGTCCCGGGCCGTCGTGGTCCGTGCGGTGTCAGCCGACCAGGCCGGCGGACCGCAGCTCGAGCGTGAGGTCGTGCGGGTTCGACGCCGCGGCGAGGGCGTCCTCGTACGTCACGACGGCGTCGCGCACGAGCGTGAACAGGTGCTGGTCGAAGGTCTGCATCTTGTAGAAGTCGCCCTCCTTGATCAGCTCGGTGAGCGGAGGGTTCTCCTGCGGCTCGACGATGGCCTCGGCCGTGCGGCCCGTGTTGACCATGACCTCGATCGCCGAGACGCGGCCCGTGCCGTCGGCGCGGCGCAGCAGACGCTGCGAGACGATGCCGCGCAGCGCCTGGGCGAGCGCGATGCGGACCTGCTTCTGCTCGTGCGGCGGGAAGAAGTCGACGATGCGGTTGACGGTCTCGGCCGCGTCGATGGTGTGCAGGGTCGACAGGACGAGGTGGCCGGTCTCCGCCGCCGACAGCGCCGCGCGCACCGTCTCCACGTCGCGCATCTCGCCGACGAGGATGACGTCGGGGTCCTGCCGCATCGCGGCACGCAGCGCGACCGTGAAGTTGTCGGTGTCCTGCCGCACCTCGCGCTGCGACACGATCGCCTTCTTGTCGGCGTGCAGGATCTCGATCGGGTCCTCGATCGTGACGATGTTCACCTCGCGCAGCGTGTTGATGAGGTCGACCATCGACGCGAGCGTCGTGGTCTTGCCGGATCCCGTGGGCCCGGTGACCAGCACGAGGCCGCGCGGCTCGAGCGCGAGCTCGCCGACGACCTCGGGCAGGCCCAGCTCGCCCATCGACTGCGCGCCGATCGCCACGCGCCGGAAGACGAGGCCGAAGGTGCCGCGCGCCTGGTAGGCGTTGACGCGGAAGCGGCCGACGCCCGGCAGGGAGTACGCGAAGTCCGCCTCCTTGGTCTGGCGGAACGTCTCCACGAGGTCGTCCGGGAGCACCTCGTCGAGCATCCGCTCGGTGTCGGCCGGGCGCAGGTCGGGGGCCTGCAGCCGGCGCAGGCGGCCGTCGACGCGCACGCGCGGCGCGGAGCCGACCTTGCAGTGCAGGTCGGAGCCGTTGGTGCTCGCCAGCGCGTGCAGGAACGGGATCACGGACTGGGTCTCTGCCACGACGGGTAGATCGGCCCGTGCGGGCGTGCACTTGAGCCGCGACCGACGTGGCCGACGGCACGCGCGGGGCGCCCGGTGTGGGAGCATGGTCCGACCCATGGTGCGTGCACGCGTGCGCGCGCCCGCAAGACGCGAGGAGACACCGATGAGCAAGCGTGGCCGCAAGCGCCGTTCGCGCAAGGGCAACGGCGCGAACCACGGCAAGCGTCCCAACGCCTGAGCGTTCGACGCCGACGCACG
>JAPSIR010000317.1 GCA_031178625.1 Cellulomonas sp. | reverse complement strand
CGGCAGGTGGTGCTGGTCGGGCAGGCGATGCTGCTCGCCTCCCTGCTGCTCGTGCTCGTGGGGTCGGAGTCGCACGTGGCGGTGGTCGTGGCGCTCGTGCTGCTGGGGCTCGGCTGGTCGGCGTCGACCGTCGCGGGGTCCGCGCTCGTCGTGACCGCGGTCGAGCCCGCCCGCCGGCCCGCGCTGCAGGGCGTGTCGGACGCGCTCATGAGCCTGGCGGGGGCGGTGGGCGGCGCGCTGGCCGGGCCGGTCCTGGCGTGGGTGGGCTTCCCCGGCCTGGCGGCTGCGCTGGTCGCGCTCGTCGTGGTGACGGCAGCGGTGCAGCTGCGCCCTGCGGCGGCACCGGTCGCCGACGCAGCCGCCGGACAGCCGGTCGCCGACGCCGCCGGCTGAGCGCGTCCCTCCGTGCCGCCGAGATCGTCACTCCGGCGCCGACCCCGTCACTCCTGGCTGACGAGATGGGTGCGGGGGTGACGAGGTCGCGCGGGTGACGAGGTCGGTGGCGTCCGACGGCCACCCCGGGCGCGGCGTGCGGTGCGCCGGTGTGCTGGGATCGGGGGATGGACGCCGCCGCCACGACGCTGACCTGCCGCGCGCTGCTGCTCGACGTCGACGGCACTCTCGTCGACTCGGCCGAGGCCGTGCGCAGCGCCTGGGCCGAGGTGGCGCGCGAGCTCGGCGCCGACCCGGACGCCGTCGCCGCGGCCGCTGTCGCCCGGCGCGCGCCCGAGGTCGTCGACGAGTTCTTCGCGTCCGACGACCGCCGGCACGCCCTCGACGCGTCGCTGCGGACGTCCGTCGACACCGCGCACCTCGTGCAGGCGCTGCCGGGCGCCGCCGACCTGCTGGCGAGCCTGCCCGACGGCGCATGGGGGTGCGTCACGTCCGGCAGGCGCGAGATCCTCGTCGCCCGCCTGCGCGGCGCCGGCCTGCCGGTGCCGGAGGTCGTGGTGACGTCCGAGGACGTCGAGCGGGGCAAGCCCGACCCGCTGCCGTACCTGCGCGGCGCGCAGCTGATCGGCGTCGACCCGGCGGACGCGGTCGCGCTCGAGGACACGCCGGAGGGCGTGCGGTCGGCACGCGCCGCGGGCCTGCGCGTCGTCGGGGTGCTGGGCACGCACCCGGCGGCGGAGCTGCGGGAGGCGGGCGCCGACGCGCTCGTCGACGCGCCGGGTCAGGTGGGCGTCACCGTCGACGGCGACGTCCTGCGCCTGACCGTCCCGGCCGCGCCGCCCACCGCGGAGGCGTGAGGCCGGGGACCTGCGCCGCCACGGCCTCGACCGGGGCGTCGCTGCCGTCACTGCACCGCGCGCACCTCGATGCGCGAGCGGAGCACGCCCGACGCCCGCTCCGCCCACGAGACGGCGGCGTCCTCGTCCGCCACCTCGAGCACCCAGAAGCCGCCGACGTAGGCGGGGGCCGCGACGAACGGCGCGCGGGTCCGCACGGGGACCTCGCCGGAGGCGTCGACGGTGACGGCGGTCGACGGCGGCATCAGCCCGCCGGCGAGCACGAGCGCACCGGCCGCCTGCAGGTCGGCGTTGAACGCGTCGACAGCGGCGACCAGGGCCTCCACCGCCGCGGGGTCCATCTCCTGCATCGACTCCATCGTCGGCTCCTCCGCGCTGTCGTGCGGCACGGTCAGGAAGTACTGGGGCACGAGCGTCTCCGTCCGTCGTCGTGGACCTGTCGGGTGGCTCGACCAGGCGATCCCCACCGAATCACCGCGCACGGCGTGCGACCACCCGGACGGGTGACGGAGGGTGCACGCCGGGCCGGCCGACGAATCACGCGGGCGGCGGCGGTCGGTACGGGTGGCGGCGTGTGAGACGTGACGGAGGTGGTGTCGTGGGCAGGACCGACGAGCAGCAGCGGGTGGTGGCGGCACCGGCCGAGCGGGTGTTCCGCGCGTTCGTCGAGCCGGACGCGCTCGCGGCCTGGCTGCCGCCCGACGGCATGACGGGCGTCGTCGAGGAGCTCACGCGCGACCCGGCGGCCGGTACCGGATCGTCCTCACGTACGTCGACGGCGGTGGGCACGGCAAGACCACGCCCGACGCCGACGTCGTCGAGGGCACGTACGTCGACGTCGTGCCGGCGGAGCGGGTCGTGCACGACGTCGTCTTCGCGTCCGACGACCCGGCCTACGCGGGGACGATGCGGATGACGTGGTCGCTCGCACCGGCTGACGGCGGCACGCGCGTGACGTTCCGCGCGGACGACGTCCCGCCGGGCATCTCGGCGCAGGACCACGCCGACGGCCTCGCGTCGTCGCTCGCGCAGCTCGCGGTGCTGGTCGAGCGCGAGGGGTAGCCGGGCGGGGCAGGCCCGGCGTCCCCCGGATGCCCGCCGCGCGGCGGCTACCGTTGGCCGTCGGCCGTCCGGCCGCGCACCCCCGCACCACCGAGGCACTCCCATGACGTCGACCGACCCCGCCGCCCCCGCCGCACCGACGGGCGGTGAGCCGACGCCGACGTCACCGGACGCCGTCCTGCGGCACGGCCTGCGCACGCGGCACCTGACGATGATGGGCCTCGGCTCCGCGATCGGCGCCGGCCTGTTCCTCGGCAGCGGCGTCGGCATCGCGACCG
>JAPSIR010000316.1 GCA_031178625.1 Cellulomonas sp. | reverse complement strand
CAGCGCCCGGACCGCCCGCACTGGTACCTCCAGGAGATCGGCGTGCCCGTCGCCGCACGCGGGCTGGGCGTCGGCGCCGCGCTGCTGACCGCGCGGCTGGCCGCCGTGGACGAGGCCGACGCGCCGGCCTACCTGGAGTCGTCGACGCCCCGGAACCGGCGCCTGTACCGGCGGCACGGGTTCGTCGAGACCGCGCCCGTGCGGGGGCTGCCCGGCGCCGCCCCGGTGGGCATGTGGCGCGCGGCGGCGACGGAGCGCGCGGCCGCCGGCTGAGTCGCGCGGGTGCGCGCGGGGACAGCCCGGGTGACCATCGACGCGGTGCTCGCGCGGCGTGCGGGGGCACGGCACCCGAGGTGGGGAGGGCACCGATGAGCGTCAAGGTCGCGATCGTCTACTACTCGGCGACGGGCACCCTGCAGGCGATGGCCGAGCGGCTCGAGCGGACGGCGGCCGACGCCGGTGCGGAGGTCCGCCGCCGGCACGTGCGGGAGATCGCACCGCAGTCCGCGATCGACTCGCGGCCCGAGTGGCGGGCGCACGTCGACGCCGTCGCCGGGGAGCCGGTCGCCGCGCCGGACGACCTCGACTGGGCCGACGTCGTCCTGCTCGGCTCGCCGACGCGGTACGGCAACGTCGCGAGCCAGCTCCAGCAGCTGCTCGACACGACCGGGCCGCTGTGGTCGCAGGGGCGCCTCGCGGACAAGGTGTACGCGGCGTTCACGGCCTCGCAGACGGCGCACGGCGGCCAGGAGGCCACGCTCCTGTCGCTGTACACGACCGTGATGCACTGGGGCGGGGTCGTCGTGGCGCCCGGGTACACGGACCCGGTCAAGTTCGTCGACGGCAACCCGTACGGCGTCTCGCACGCGACCGGCGCGGACAACGACGCGCCGCTGGGCGACCCGCAGCTCGACGCGCTCGACCACATGGTGCGGCGCGCGATCCACGTCGCCGAGCGCCTCGCCGCATGACCCCGCCGCACCGTGCCGGCCCGACCCGGGACCGCGTGTGCTCGCCGTCGGCGAAAAACCTTGGCACCCGCGTCGGCGCGACGTACGGTCGAGGCACACGGGAAGGAGGTGGTCCGAGACATGAAGTCTTCTTGGACGCGTGAGGTGACTGCCCGCTAGTCGCCCGAGGCATCGGACGGACTCCGAGGTCCGCCCGCACCCCGTCAGGACCCCCTGACCGGGCGGCGAGCGAATCCCCGGCAGTCACCGCAGCCCGTGGGTGCCGCGACATCGTCCATCGCGGCGGGGCCCTCCTCAGGAGGGTCCACCCCACGGGCTGTTGCCTGCCCGGGCACGGGCTGCTCCGCCCGGCTCCCGGCCCCCGCGGCCGGATGAGAGGGTGGTGACGTGCCCCTCAAGAAGCCCGCCGAGATCGAGGAGATGCGGCCCGCCGGCCGCTTCGTCGCCCACGTCCTGACGTCGCTGCGCGAGCACGCACGCGTCGGCATGACGACGCAGGACCTCGACGCGCACGCGCACCGCCTCATCGACGAGGCCGGCGCCCGCTCGGTGTACCTCGGCTACCACCCCAGCTTCGGCGCGATGCCGTACCCGGGCGTGCTGTGCACGTCCGTCAACGACCACGCGCTGCACGGGCTGCCGTCCGGCCGCGTGCTCGAGGACGGCGACGTCCTCAGCATCGACTTCGCGGCCGAGCTGAACGGCTGGGTGTGCGACTCGGCCCTCACGTTCCAGCTGGGCACGCAGACGCCCGAGGCGCAGCGCCTCATCGCGACGACCGAGCAGGCGCTCGACGCCGGCATCGCCGCGGCCGTCGCGGGCGGGCGCATGGGCGACGTGTCCGCGGCGATCGGACGGATCGGGCGGGACGCCGGGTACGGCATCAACGGCGACTTCGGCGGGCACGGCGTCGGGCGCACCATGCACGAGGACCCGCACGTGCCGAACCTCGGCCGCCGCGGCACGGGCGACAAGCTCAAGCCGGGCCTCGTCATCGCCATCGAGCCGTGGTTCATGGCCGGCGGCGACGGGTACGAGGTCGACGACGACGGCTGGACCATCCGCACGGCCGACGGCTCGCTGGCGGCGCACGCCGAGCACACGGTCGCGGTGACGAAGGACGGCCCGGTCGTCCTCACGGCCCGCGACTGACGCCACCCGGCGGGCGCCGAGAGGTGGCGTCGACGTCCGACGACGGGGGGACGGCGCGGGCGACCCCGGGCGGACGCGGGTGCGCCGCCGCCCGCGCGACGATGCCGACGTGACCGATCTCCAGCAGCCCCTCCGGGGGCACCACGGGCCCGGCGACCCCCGGCTCGCGCGCCGCGCCGCCGCCCCGCTGCACCGCGCGGCACGCGTGGCGTTCGGCCTCTACCTCGTCGTGCTGGCCGGCGCCGCGTTCCTGCCGCTGCCCCTCGGGATGCCGGCGCGCGGGTCGGGCGTCGCGTACGAGCTCACGCTGCACCGCCCGGACCTGCTCGGCGGCTGGGAGACGCAGCGCAACGTGCTGATGACGGTCCCGTTCGGGCTGCTGCTGCCGCTCGTCGTCCGGTGGCGGTACGAGGCCCTGCTGCTCGCGTGCGTGGCGGTGACCGTGGTCGTCGAGACGGGGCAGCTCGC
>JAPSIR010000099.1:6134-11033 GCA_031178625.1 Cellulomonas sp. | reverse complement strand
GCCAGCCGCACGCGCTCGAGCGCGTGCCCCATCGCGACGCCGCACGCCGCCCAGCGCAGCATCTCCACGTCGTTCTCGCCGTCGCCGATCGCGAGGGTCTCGTACGGCTCCACGCCCAGCTCCCGCCGGACCTCCTCGAGCGCGCTCGCCTTCGACACCCCCGCCGGCGTCAGGTCGAGCCACGCGCTCCACCCGACGGCGTACGACACCTGGTGCAGGCCGACGCGTTCCACCAGCTCGTGGAACTCCTCGGGCGTGCCGCCGGGGTTGCGGATGACGACGCGGGTCGCGGGCGTCGACAGCAGCTCCTCGAACGGCTCGACGCGCTGCTCGCCGGTCAGCTCGCCGTCCGGGAACGGGCGGGACACCCGGAAGCCGACGCCGAGGTCCTCGACCGCGAACAGGACGTCGGGGATCTCGAGCGCGATGGTCCGCAGCGCCGGGGCGGGGTCGAACGTCACGGCGTGCACCACGACGTACCCGCCGTCGGCCGACGGGTCCAGCCGTGCCGTCACGGCGCCGTTCGAGCCGACGACCCACCCCTGCGTCAGGCCGAGGTCCAGCGCGACCTCGACCGCGGAGTGCATCGACCGGCCCGTCGCGAGCACCACGTGCACGCCGGCGGCGACGAGGTCCGCGACCGCCGTCCGCACGTCCGCCGAGATCACGCCGTCGTAGCTCATCAGCGTGCCGTCGACGTCGAGCGCGACGAGGCGCGTGCGGCTCACCGGGCCGTCCCCCGCGCGGCGACCGGCGCGAGCACCTCGAGCCCGCCGAGGTACGGGCGCAGCCCCTCGGGGACCCGCACCGACCCGTCGGCCTGCTGGTGGTTCTCGAGGATCGCGACGATCCACCGCGTCGTGGCGAGCGTGCCGTTGAGCGTCGCGACCGTGCGCGTGCCGTCCTCCGTGCGCTCGCGCACGCCGAGGCGGCGCGCCTGGTACGTCGTGCAGTTCGAGGTCGAGGTGACCTCCATGTACCGCTGCTGGCTGGGCAGCCAGGCCTCGCAGTCGAACTTGCGGGCGGCGCTCGAGCCGAGGTCGCCCGCGGCGGTGTCGATGACGCGGTACGGCAGGTCGGCGAGCGCGAGCATCTCCTTCTCCCACGCGAGGATCCGGCGGTGCTCGGCGGCCGCGTCCTCCGGGCGCGTCCAGACGAACGCCTCGACCTTGTGGAACTGGTGGACGCGGATGATGCCGCGGGTGTCCTTGCCGTACGAGCCGGCCTCGCGGCGGTAGCAGGCGCTCCAGCCGGCGTAGCGCAGCGGCCCGTCGCCGAGGTCGAGGATCTCGTCCTTGTGGTAGCCGGCGAGCGCGACCTCGCTCGTGCCGACCAGGTACAGGTCGTCGGCGGGCAGGTGGTAGATCTCGTCGGCGTGGGCGCCGAGGAAGCCGGTGCCCGCCATGATCTCCGGCTTCACGAGCGTCGGCGTGATCATCGGCGTGAACCCGTTGCGCAGCGCGAGGTCGGTGGCCGCCGTCAGCAGGGCCAGCTCGAGGCGCGCGCCGATGCCGGTGAGGAAGTAGAACCGGGCACCCGACACCTTCGCGCCGCGCTCGGTGTCGATCGCGCCGAGCGCCTCGCCGAGGTCGAGGTGGTCCCGCACGACGAAGTCGGGGCCGTACTCGGCCGCGAGGTCGCGCGGCGTGCCCACGTGCTCCAGCACGACGTAGTCGTCCTCGCCGCCCGCCGGCACGCCGTCCTCGACGACGTTGCCGATGCGCCGCGCGAGCTCGGTGGCGCGCTCCTCCGCCGCGGCGGCGTCGGCCTGCAGCGTCTTGACGCGCTCCGCGAGCTGCCTGGTGTGCGCGAGCAGCGCCTGCTTCTCGTCGCCGGACGCCTGCGCGACCTTCTTGCCCTGCGCCTTCTGCTCGGCGCGCAGCGTCTCGAACTCCGTCAGCGCGGAGCGCCGGCGCGCGTCGGCGTCGAGCACCTCGTCGACGAGGTGCGGGTCCTCACCGCGCGCCACCTGGCTGGCGCGCACGACATCGGGGTCCTCCCGCAGGAGCCGCAGATCGATCACGCCTCGACCCTACCGACCGCGGCCGCGCGCCGACCGCCGCGCCCGGTGCGTGACGCGGTCGACGCACGCCGTGCGCCTCCCGGATCGCCGGACCTGTGCCGCGCCGGTACGTTCGCGCCATGTCCTGGGTCGAGTGGGTCTCCGTCGTCGCGGCGGTGCTGGCTGTGGTCGCGCTCGCGCTGGCCGCCACCGTGTTCGTGCAGCAGAGGCGCCTGCGCGACGACGACGACCTCGCGCACGCCGAGCCGGTGCAGGAGGTCGCGGCGGCGCCGCGCGAGGGCCGCGTCGTCGCGTTCGTGGCCAACCCGTCGAAGCCGGACGTGCCCGCCCTGCGCGCGGCCGTCTACAAGGCGGCGTCCGAGCGCTACCTGCCCGAGCCGCTGTGGCTCGAGACCACGGTCGAGGACCCGGGCGTCGGCCAGACCCGCGAGGCGGTGGCCGCCGGCGCGGACCTCGTGATCGCCGTCGGCGGCGACGGCACGGTCCGCGCGGTCGCCGAGGCGCTGGCCGGCACGGGCGTGCCCATGGGCCTCATGCCGCTCGGCACGGGCAACCTCCTCGCCCGCAACCTCGACATCCCGCTCAACGACCCGATCGCCGCCATGGGCGTCGCGATCGACGGCGAGGACAAGCCGATCGACGTCGGCTGGCTCAAGGTCGTGAAGTGGGAGTCGCAGATGGACGACGACATCGCCGAGGCCGCGGACGACATGCCGGACGACACGGACCACCCGCGCGACCACGTCTTCCTCGTCATCGCCGGCCTCGGTTTCGACGCGCAGATGGTCGCCGACGCCGACGACGACCTGAAGGCGAAGATGGGGTGGATGGCCTACTTCGTCGCGGGCGCGCGCCACCTCAACGGCCGGCGGCTGCGCCTGCGCGTGCGCCTGGACGACAAGCCGACGGAGACCGTCCGCGTGCGGAGCATGCTCATCGGCAACTGCGGCAAGCTCCCGGGCGGCATCACGCTGCTGCCCGACGCGGTCATCGACGACGGCGAGCTCGACGTCGCCATGATCGACACCCGCGGCGGCATCGCCGGCTGGGCGCAGCTGTTCGGCGAGGTCGCCCTGCAGGGCGTCGGGGTGCGCAACGACCTGCCGGCCAAGATCGGCCGCATCGACCACACGCGCGCGCGCCGCGTGCGCCTCGCGGCGGGCGCGCCCGAGGCCGTGCAGGTCGACGGCGACGTCGTCGGCCGCGCGACCGAGGTCGAGGCTCGTGTGGACCGCCAGGCCCTCGTCGTGCGGGTGCCGGCGGCCTGACCCGTCCGCCGCGGCGGACACCGCGGCGAGGGCGCGGCGGGCTCAGGCCGCGTCGGTGATCGCCTCCTGCGGCGACGCGTCGGTCATCGCCTCCTGCGGCGACGTGGCCGCGCCCACCGCGACGAGGACGCCCCCGACCGCGAGCAGCGCCGCGACCGGTGCGACGTCGCCGAAGGACGCCTGCAGCGGCGGCAGCCAGAACGGGTACAGCGCCGGCAGCACGATCGACAGGCTGTACGCGGTCCCGTAGCCGCTGGACCGGACGGCCGGCGGGAACCGCTCGGCGAGGTACGCGCCGATCGGCCCGTACGCGGACACGGTCACGACCTGCAGCACGGTGACGAGCAGGACCAGCGCCGCGGGGGAGGCCGGGCCGGTGAACGCTGCGAGGTACGTCGCCGGCGCGAGCACCGCGGCCGCCACGCCGAAGCCCGCGAGGAACCGGCGCCGGCCGGCGCGCGTCGACGCGTGCCCGCTCGCGACCATCGCGACCGCCGAGACGGCCGTCGCGACGAGCATCGTGCGCGTCACCGCCGCGCCGTCGAGCTCCGCGACGACGCCCAGCTGCGACGTGACCACGGCGACGCCCATGTTGGTGAAGAGCCACAGACCCGTCATCAGCACCATGAGCCGCCACAGCCGGTGCCGCTCGGCGCCGACCAGCACCGTCGTCAGCGGCCGCGCGGCCGGGGCGGCGGCCGCGCGCTCCGGGGTGTCGCGCACGTGCCGGCGGAAGTGCACGACCGCCGCGAACGCGAGCACCGCGCCCACGACGAACGGCACGCGCCACCCCCACGCGGCGTACCCGTCGGTGCCCAGCACGCCGAGCAGGACCAGGACGAGCGCCGCGATCGTCGCGTTGGCCGTCGGCGACATCGCCATGACCAGCCCGCTGACGAACCCGCGCCGCCGCGGCGCCGACCACTCGATCGCGAGCGGCACCGCCGAGGTGTACCCGCCGCCGATGAGCACGCCGCTGACGAACCGCAGCGCCACCACCGCGAGCAGCACGGCCTCGTGGCTCATCGCGGCGACCGGCAGCGCCGCGATGAGCAGCGTCGTCACGCCGAGGCCGAGCATGCTGGCCCGCGCGACCGCGGCCCGCCCGACCCGGTCGGCGAGCGAGCCGAGCAGCGCGGCGCCGAGCGGACGGCCGACGAGGGTCGCGACGAACACCAGCCCCGCGTACGTGACGACGGCCCGGGTGCCGTAGAGCTCGGCCGCGACGGGCGCGAGCGCGAGCACCGGCAGGAAGATGTCGAACTGGTCGACGTAGTTGCCGAGGACGCCGCCGCGCACGGCGGCGCGGGCGGGGTCGGCGGCCGGCGGGGCGGGCGGCGCCGCGGGCTCGGTGGGCTCGGTGGGCTCGGTGGGCCCGGTGGGCCCGGTGGGCCCGGTGGGCTCGGTGGGCAGGACGGGACGCACGTCAGGCATGGCACTCCCTACGCCGGCATGATCCGGACAGGTTCGAACGGTCGACGGCCCGACAGCCGTCCTCTCAGCCCGCTGGTGCGGGCTCCCGTGTGGTCGCGGCGATGCTAGCGACGCCCGCGCACCGCACCACGGACGTGTCCACGCCGGCCACCGACCCACCGCCCGTCCACGCCG
>JAPSIR010000099.1:0-6034 GCA_031178625.1 Cellulomonas sp. | reverse complement strand
GGCGTGCGCTCGACGCGTCCGGAGCGGACGTCAGACCCCTTTCGCGGTGGACACGAGTCGTCGGCCGGTTCGCGGACAGGTCGGGCCGGGCGGGTGGGGCGTGCCGGGCGGGTCGGGCGTGAGGTCGGTCAGGCCGTGTCGCCCCTGCGGAGGCGGGACAGCCAGGCGCGGGCCTCGACGAAGTCCTCGTCCGCGGTGCCGACGTGCACGGTCGGCGCGACGTCGTCGGCCCGCGGGTACGAGCCCAGGAAGCGCACGTACGGGCAGCGCCGGTGCAGGCCCATGATGGCCTCGCCCATGCGCTCGTCGGTGATGTGCCCCTCCGCGTCGATGGAGAAGGAGTACCGGCCGAGCGCGTCGCCGATGGGCCGGGACTCGATGCGCGACAGGTTCACGCCGCGGACGGCGAACTGCTCGAGCATCGCGAGCAGGGCGCCCGCCTCGTTGTCGGGCAGGTGCACGACGAGGCTGGTCTTGTCGGCGCCCGTGCGCGGCGGCACCTCGCCGGGCGGGCCGACGACGACGAACCGGGTCAGCGCCGACGCGTTGTCGGCGACCTCCTCGGCGAGCGGGGTGAGCCCGTACGTCGCGACGGCGGCGGGCGGGACGAGCGCCGCGTCGAACGGCAGTGCGGCGGCGTCGCCGGCCGCGAGCGCCTCGACGAGCAGCGCCGCGGGCGCGGTGTTGCTGGTCGCGGGCACGTGCACGGCACCGGGCAGGTGCACCGCGAGCCAGCGCCGGCACTGCACCCACGCGTGCGGGTGCGCCGAGACGCGCGCCACGTCCGCGAGCCGCGTGCCCGGCGCCGCGACGAGCGTGAACTGCACCGGCACCAGCACCTCGCGCAGGACGACGAGCGGATCGCCCGTCGCCAGCGCGTCGAGCGTCGCCGTGACCCCGCCCTCGACGGTCGACTCGATCGCGACGACGGCGTAGTCGGCCGCGCCGGACCGCACCGCCGCGATCGCCGAGCCGACGTCCGTCTGCGGCAGGTACTCCGCCTCGTCCGGCGACGCGACGCGCCGCAGCGCCTCCTCGGTGAACGTCCCGGCCGGTCCGAGGTACGCGTAGCGCGGCACGCCCATGGCCCCTCCTGCTGCTCGCCCGGGCCCGCGCACCGCCCCGCCGCGCGCACCGGACGGCGCCCCGACGGGCCGCGCCGTGCGCCCGTGGCCGCCCGTGCGGCCCCGCCGAGCGTAGTGCGCGCACGTACCCTGAGGCGGTGTCCCGGTCCCTGCGCGCCCTCGTCCCCGCCCTGCTCGCCGCCGTGGTGGCGGTGCTCGGCGTGGGTGTCGCCGCACCCGCCGCGGCGGTGGCGAGGACCGCGACGGAGCCGCCCGCGTCCGGGGTCGCGACGCCCGTGCCCGGCCCCGTCGTGCTCGTCGGCGTCACGGGCCTGCGCTGGGACGACATCGGCTCCCTGACCACGCCCGCGCTGTGGGGGCTGTCCCGCGACGGGTCCGTCGGGACGGTCGCGGCCCGCTCCGTCTCGGGCCGGTCCTGCCCCGCAGACGGGTGGCTCGCCGTGTCCGCCGGCAACCGCGCGGCCGACCTGCCCGCCCCGGACCGCACCTGCCGCAGCCTGCGCGACCCCGGCGAGTCCGGCACCGTGCCCGGCTGGGCGGACTACCTCGCCGCGGCCGACGCCGAGTCGTACGGCGCGCGCCCCGGCACGCTGGGCCGGGTCGTCGCGGAAGCCGGTGCGACCGCCGTGGGCATCGGGCCGGGCGCCGCGATCGCCCTCGCCGACCCCGACGGTGCGCCCGTCGGGGAGCACGTGCGGGCACCCGCGAACCCGCGTGCCCTCGGCCGGCTCGTGCGCGAGGCCGCGGGCGCCGACCTGCTCGTCGTCGACGCGGGGCAGATCCGCGACCCCGGCTACGGCACCGCCCCGCGGCTGCCGTCGGCCGACCCCAGCGCGGAGCCGGCCGTCGAGGAGCCGGAGCAGGAGGCACCGCTGGGCGGGCCCGAGCCGTCCGACCTGCCGGGGTCGGAGTCGATCGTCGAGCCGTCGCGCGCGCAGCAGGCCGTGACGGTGGACGCCAACGTCGGTGCGGTGCTCGACGCGCTCGCGGGTCGCGACGCGACCGTGCTCGTCGTCTCGCTCGCCGACTCGGGCCGCATCATGCTGCAGCTCGCCGCGGCGACCGGGCCGCGCCCGGACGAGGGCACCCCTTACGAGGGGACCCTGCTCACGTCGGGCTCGACACGGCAGGCCGGCCTCGTGCAGACCACCGACGTCACGCCAACCCTGCTCGCGATGCTCGGGCTGCTCGACGAGGCGCCCGCGCTGCCGGGTGCCCAGATCCGGCCCGTGGAGGGTGCGCCGACGGGCGGCGAGCGCGTGGCGGGCCTCCTCGACACGCAGCAGGAGGCGTCGGCCGTCTCCCGCGTGTCCGGGACGTTCTCGACGCGCCTCGTGCTCGCGCAGGCGGTGCTGTTCGTGGCCGCGGCGATCGTGCTGACGCGCCGCGGCCGGTCCGACGGGCCCCGCCTGCGTCCTGCCCTGCGCGTGCTGCAGGTCGCCGCGCTGGCTCTCGCCGCCGCCCCGGTCGCGTCGTTCCTCGTCGGCCTGGTGCCGTGGTGGCGCTCCGACCGGCCCGTCACCGCGTTCTGGTGGGCGCTGCTCGGCATCGTCGCGCTGATCACGGCCGTGAGCCTCGCTGGCCCCTGGCGCCGGCACGTGCTCGGTCCGGCGGGCGTGGTGGCCGGTGTCACGGTCGTCAGCCTCGTGGTCGACGCACTCGTCGGCTCCCCGCTCGTGGTGGACGCGCCCATGGGCGCGCACCGCATCATGGCCGCCCGGTTCTACGGCTTCAGCAACCAGGCGTTCGCCCTGATCACGGCCGCCGGTGTGCTCGTCGCGGTGGTCGCCGCGGAGGCCCTGCTGCGTGCCGGTCGACGGCGCCTCGCGGTCGGCACGGTGGTGGCCATCGGCCTCGTCCTCGCGGTCGTCGACGGCGCACCGCAGTGGGGCGCCGACTTCGGCGGACCGCCCGCCATCTTCGTGGCGTTCGCCATGCTCGCCGTCGCCGTCGCGGGGCGGCGCGTGTCGTGGCGGATCGTGCTGCTCGTCGGCGTGGTCGGCACGGTGCTGGTCCTCGGCTTCGCGTTCCTCGACTGGCTGCGTCCCGTCTCCGACCGCACCCACCTCGGCCGCTTCTTCGCGACCGTCCTGGAGGGCGGCCTCTGGGACGTGGTCTGGCGCAAGGTGTCGGTCAACCTGCGCGTCCTCACGTCGTGGCGCTACTTCGTGCCGGCCATCGGGGGCATCGCCCTCACGTGGCTCGTGCTCGCCGGACCGCGTCCGCGCCGCGGCGCGCTCCTCGGGGAGGGGTCGCCCATGGCGGCGCTGTCCCGCGCCGTGCCGCTCCTGCGTCCCGCCGTGGCGGCCGCCGGCGTCGCGCTGACCATCGGCTTCCTCATGAACGACTCCGGCATCGTCATCCTCGCGACGGGCATCGCCGTCGCGGTGCCCTGCCTGGTGGCGGCGGCCGCGCAGTGGCGCCTCGACCACCCGGCGGTCGACGGCACGGCGGTGGACGGCACAGCGGTCGGCGACGCGGCGGTCGGCGACGCGGCGGTCGGGAACGCGGCGGTCAGCGAGCGGTCGGACGCTCCCCCGGCCCCAGCGTCCGACGCACCGACGACGCCGCCGAGCGCGCGCGGCGGGCGTTGACCGCGATCTGCACGTCGCGGTACTGCGCCGCGCGGTGCAGCTGCCCCTTGAGGTCGGTGCCCGACGGGCGGTGCCGCAGCTCGCACGGCACCTCGAGCACGCGGTAGCCCTGCCGCAGCAGGTCGATGGTCATGCCGACCTCGACGCCCCAGCCGCGGGCCAGCGGCGTCGCGGCCTCGAACGCCTCGCGCGTCAGGCAGCGCATGCCGGACAGCGGCTGCGTGGGCGTCCAGCCCGTCAGCGACACGATCGCGCGGCGCGCGGCGCCCACGACGATCCCGCGGCCGCCCGCGCCCGGCTGGGGCGGCAGCAGCGCGATCGCGAGGTCGGTGACGCCCTCGAGCACGGGGGCGACGAGCGGTGCGGTGTTGACGGCGGTCTCGGCGAGGTCGCCGTCGATGAACAGGAGCGTGCGCGGCGGCCGGTCGGGCGCGTCCCGCATCGCGACGACCGCGGCCCCCGTCTCCATCGCGGCGGCCTTGCCGCGGTTGTGCGAGTGCCGCACGACGACGGCGCCGGCCTCCCGCGCGACGTGCTGCGTGTTGTCCTCCGACCCGTCGTCGACGACGAGCACGAGGTCGACGTGCGGGATGGCACGCGCGGAGCGGACCGTCGCGGCGATGCGCCGGGACTCGTCCTTGGCCGGGATGATCACGGCCACGCGCTGGCGCTGACGGGGCCCGCGGGGGCGGTTCCGGACGGCCTGCTCCGGGCTGCGGCCGGCCTCGCTCCCCGTGGGTGTCACGGGTCCCACCCTAGCGACGAACGGGGTGCGGTCGCCTCACGACCGCACCCCGTCCGCGCCGGTGACCACGCCGCCACCCGGACGGAGGCGCAGGTCACGGGCGCGTCAGCGCGCAGTCATCAGCGCAGGGTCACCTGTCGCGCGACCAGACCGGCGCGGGCCCGGCGCGCGTCGGCGTCGAGCGGGGTCGTGTCGGCCATCGCCTCGGCGAGGCGCGGCGCGAACTCGGCGAGGGGCGCCTCGACGTCGTCGGCCTCGGACCCGCGCGCGAGCTCCCACACGGGGACGACGATGCCGGAGGTGCGGAAGTAGCCGAGGAACCGGCCGCCGTCGAACCCGGACTCGCGCCGGCCGTGCAGCCGCGCGAGGCCGTCGAGCACGACCTGCTCGTCCTCGGCCTGCGCCCAGCGCACGAACTCCTTGGCGCCCATGCGGCACCAGTAGGCGGACCCGACGGCGGCGAGCCGGCGGGTGTCGATGATGCCGGCGTCGGCCTCCTCGATCGCGGCCTCGATCTCCGACGTCTTCTCGGTGGTGGGGTCGAGCCAGTAGGCGAAGCTCTCCTCGACCGTGACCTCGAACGGCACGGACGGGTCGAGCACGTCCTGCAGGCGCGAGCCGGGCGTGGGCAGGCCGATCGTCTCGATCGCCGTGCCGGGCTCGGCGTCGAGCGCCATCAGCAGGGCGGTGGCGAGGTCGCGGCTCGCGTCGCCGGAGCTCGTGCCGGTCTGCAGCGCGAGGAGCACGGTGCCGTCGGCGCGGTGCAGCGCGGGCCACGAGTTCGGCAGGACGGTCGTGACGACGACGTCGCGGGCGCCGTGCTCGGCGGTCGTGCGGGCGGTCGCGGTGGCGGCGGGGACCAGCTCGCGGAGCGCGACCCAGTCGGGCTCACCGGGCAGGCCCTCGAAGGGACGCAGGACGAAGGTGTCGTTGGCGGGCACGGGCCGAGGCTACCGGGCGGCGTCCGCACGGGGGTCGGCCCGACCGCGTCCACGCACGGACGGCACAGCGCGGGC
Organism: Cellulomonas sp.; assembly: GCA_031178625.1. Classification (GTDB taxonomy): domain Bacteria; phylum Actinomycetota; class Actinomycetes; order Actinomycetales; family Cellulomonadaceae; genus Cellulomonas. Next base: position 594 of record JAPSIR010000099.1, on the reverse strand, counting down.
ACGGGCGTCTCGGGCATCCTTGACGCACGTCCACCTGCACAGCCGGAAGGTCCTCGTGCCCACCGCCGACCGCCGCACACCGGCACCCGCCGCTCCTGGCGCCGACCGCGCCCCCGAGGCCGTCGTCGTCGTCAACGCGCGCTCGCGGCGCGGTGCCGTGCTGCACGACCGCATCGCCCCAGCGCTCATCGCGCGCGGCGTGCGGGTGCTCGACGTGCACGTGGTGCACGACCCCGGCGCCGAGCTGCCCGACCTGCTCCCGCGCGTGCTGGCCGCCGAGCCGGGGATGCTGGTCGTCGGCTCGGGCGACGGGACGCTCGCCGCGGTCGTCGACCACCTCGCGGGCCGGCGGACCGTGCTCGGCTACCTGCCGCTGGGCACGACGAACAACACGGGCCGCAGCCTCGGCCTGCCGCTGCGGCTCGGCGCCGCCCTGGACGTCGTCGCGCGCGGCCGGACCGTCAGCGTCGACCTGGGCCGGGCGAACGACGACTGGTTCGCCAACCTCGTGAGCGTCGGGCTGTCGTCGGAGGTCGCCGGCCGCACGCCGCACCTGCTCAAGCGCCGGCTCGGGCGGGCGGCCTACGCGATGAC
>JAPSIR010000098.1 GCA_031178625.1 Cellulomonas sp. | reverse complement strand
CGAAGCAGGGGGCCGAGGGCACCACGGTCGGCCTGTTCACGTACCCGGTGCTCATGGCGGCGGACATCCTGCTGTACGACACGGCGCTCGTGCCGGTCGGCGAGGACCAGCGCCAGCACCTCGAGCTCACCCGCGACCTCGCGCAGCGGCTGAACTCGCGCTTCGGCGCCGGCACGGTCGTCGTGCCGGACGCGTACATCCCGAAGTCGACCGCGAAGATCTACGACCTGCAGGACCCGACGGCCAAGATGAGCAAGTCGGCCGAGAGCCCGAACGGGCTCATCGAGCTGCTCGACGACCCGAAGGTCATCGCCAAGCGCATCCGCTCCGCGGTGACCGACGCGGAGCGGGAGATCCGCTACGACCCGGTCGCCAAGCCGGGCGTGTCCAACCTGCTGACGATCTTCTCCGCCCTGTCCGGGCGGACGGTCCCGTCGCTCGAGGCCGACTACGCGGGCAAGGGGTACGGGGACCTCAAGAAGGACCTGGCGGAGGTCGTCGTGGACTTCCTGACCCCGTTCCAGGAGCGCGTGCGGCACTACCTGTCCGACCCGACGGCGCTGGACGACGTCCTCGCCGACGGCGCGGAGCGGGCGCGTGCGCTCGCCGTGCCGACGCTGGAACGCGTCTACGACCGGTCGGGCCTGCTCCCGCGGCGGCGGACGCGTCCGTGAGGCTCCCGGAGTGCGGCCCCGACGAGCGCCTCGTCGGCGTCGCGGTGGCCGTCCCGGAGCCGTACCGCACCGAGCTGCTCGAGGCGCGGGCGCGCTCGGGGGACCCGGACGCCGCGCACGTGCACCCGCACGTGACGCTGGTCGGCCCGACGCCCGTCCCGCGCGCGGCGGCCGCCGCCCTCGACGACCACCTGCGCGCGGTCGCCGACGCGCACGGCCCGTTCGAGGTGCACCTGCGCGGCGCGGGCACGTTCCGGCCGGTCACGCCCGTCGTGTTCGTGCCGCTCGTGCGCGGCGCCGGCGAGTGCGCCGCGCTCGAGCGGGCGCTGCGGGCGGGGCCGCTCGCGCACGAGCCGCGGTACGCGTACCACCCGCACGTCACGGTCGCGCACGAGCTGGCGACGCCCGCCCTCGACGCCGCGCAGGCGGCGATGGACGGGTACGAGGCGACCTTCCTGGTGACGCACCTGCACCGCTTCGTGCACGACGGGCGCACGTGGCAGGAGGAGCGCGCGTACCCGCTGCGCGGCGTGCCGCACGCCGGTGCGCCGGCCGACGGCCGTCCGGATGCCGCGGCGGTGCGGCCGACCTAGATTCGGCCCATGGCACGCACCCGCACCCGGCCCGAGCGCACGGTCGTGCGGCCCGCAGCGGGGGCGGGGGAGGCGCACGTGCACGCCGCCGCGGCTGCACCCGACCCGGTGATGCCGCGGCGCTGGGCGCCCGGCGTCGCGGGCCTCGTGGCACGCGGGAAGGCGGTGCTGGCGTGGTGGCAGCACACGCGGCCGGGTCGTGCGCTCGCGCACTTCGGCCGCGCGGGCGGGGGTGTGCTGACGGGCGGCATCGCCTACGCGGCGCTGTTCTCCGTGGTGGCGGGTCTCACGATCGGCTGGACCGTGTTCATGGCCGTGCTGGGCCGCAACGCGGAGCTGCGGGAGACGCTGCTCTCCACCGTGAACGCGTCCCTGCCGGGACTGGTCGACACGGGGTCCGGCGGGCTGCTGGAGCCGGACCAGCTGCAGCTGTCCACGGGCCTGTCCGTGGCGGGTCTCGCGGCGCTCGTCGTCCTGGTGTTCACGGGCATCCGCGCGATCGCGGCGCTGCGCACCGCCGTGCAGGCGATGTTCGGCGTGCTGCCCACCGGCAACGCCGTGCTGGGCAAGCTGCGCGAGCTCGGCGGGTTCGTCGGGATCGGGCTGGCCGTGCTGGTGTCGGCGCTGGTGACGCTCGGCGTGACCACCGCCGCCGACTGGCTCATGGGCCTGGTCGGCTGGGACGACCGCTCCGGGCTCGTGGTGCGGGTGCTCGGCATCGCCGTGGCGTTCGTGGTGGACGCCGGGCTCTTCGTCATGCTCGTGCGTGCGCTGGCCGGCCAGCACCCCCCGCGCCGCGCGCTGCTCGGCGGCGCCGTCATCGCCGCGGCGGGCTTCGGCGTCGTGCGGGTGCTCGGCACCTCCGTGGTGTCGGGGTCGGTGCAGGACAACCGGGCGCTCGCGCCGTTCGCCGTGGTGGTGGTGCTGCTGCTGTGGGTGAACCTCATCGCGCGCATCGTCCTGCTGGCGGCCGCCTGGACGGCCGACCCGCCCTACGTCGACCCCGCGGAGGCCCGGCCCGGGGGCGAGGCGGAGGTCAGTGCGGCGAGCAGGGCGGGCAGCCGCTCCACGTAGGCGGTGACCGCGGCGCGCGTGCGCGCGGGCTCGCCGACCAGCGCGAGGTTGCGCATCCCGGGGTCGCCGGCGGCCTGCCCGGCGGCGATGCGGTCCGTCGCCGACGTCATCCGCACCGGCACGTGCCGGGCGACGTCGGCCGCCGCCGGCACCGTGACACCGACGCGCTCACCCTGCGACGCGTACGCGTCGACGAGCAGCCGCAGCCGGCGCGCCCCCTCGGACGCGCCCGGGTCGAGGTGGAGGGGGACGCCGCTCCACGCGAGCATCGCGAGCTCGTCGAGCGGCACGCCCGGCCCGGCGACGTCCCAGTCGACGACGCCGACGACCTCGTCGGCGCCCGGCTCCGCGACGAGCACGTTGTACAGGGTGGCGTCGTGGTGGCAGACGATCTCGCCGGGGCGCAGGTCGCGCTCCTCGAAGCGCCACCGCTGCCGTCCGGGACGCCAGTCCGCGACCGTCGCGTGGTACCGGGCGAGCCAGCGTGCGGCCGAGGCGAGGCGCGCGTCCGTGACCTCCGCCAGGTCGACCGGTACGCCCGGGAGGTACGTCAGGACCTCGCGGCCCGCGTCGTCGAGCCCGAGCGGCTCGGGGACGCCGTCGAGGCCACGTGCCCGCAGGTGCCGCAGGAGCGCGTGCACGGCCGGGGTCCACGGGCCGGCGGGGCGCCGGACGGTGGCGCCGATGCGCACCGCGCCGCCGACGTTGCCGCCCGGCAGGCGTGTCGCGGTCACGGACGGGTCCGGCTCGACCCAGCGCGGGGGAGGGCGGAACGCGTCGGCGGGCACGCGCGATCCTCTCGCGCGTGCCCGCCGACGTGCGAGCGGATACCGGGGCGGCTCAGAAGGCGCGCGTGATCATCGCGCGCTTGACCTCCTGGATCGCCTTCGTGACCTCGATGCCGCGGGGGCACGCCTCGGTGCAGTTGAAGGTCGTGCGGCACCGCCACACGCCCTCCTTGTCGTTGAGGATCTCCAGGCGCTGCGTCCCGCCCTCGTCGCGGCTGTCGAAGATGAAGCGGTGCGCGTTGACGATGGCGGCGGGGCCGAAGTACTGCCCGTCGGTCCAGAACACCGGGCAGGACGACGTGCACGCCGCGCACAGGATGCACTTGGTGGTGTCGTCGAAGCGCTCGCGCTGCTGCGGCGACTGCAGGCGCTCCTTCGTCGGCTCGGTCCCCGTCGTGATGAGGAACGGCATGATCTCGCGGTAGGACGCGAAGAACGGCTCCATGTCGACCACGAGGTCCTTGACCACCGGCAGGCCCTTGATGGGTTCCACGATGATCGGCTTGCTCGGGTCGAGGTCCTTGAGCAGCGTCTTGCACGCGAGCCGGTTGCGGCCGTTGATGCGCATCGCGTCGGACCCGCAGATGCCGTGCGCGCACGAGCGGCGGAACGTCAGGGAGCCGTCGTGCTCCCACTTGATCTTGTGCAGGGCGTCGAGGACGCGGTCCGTGCCGTGCACGGTCACCGTGAACTCGTCCCACCGGGGCTCGGCCTGGAACGGCTCACCGAACGTCGGCATGTCCTCGTCCGCCGGGAGGAAGCGCCGGATCTTCAGCGTGACCTCGAACGACGGGACGGCACCGACCTCCGGTGCTGGGGCTTCGGCTGTGGCGGTCATCAGTACTTGCGCTCCATCGGCTGGTAGCGGGTCATGATCACGGGCTTCGACCCGAGTACCAGCTGGTACCCGTCGAACGGCTCCGTGTGGGCGAAGGTGCCCTCGGCGTCGCCCCCCTCGGCGGAGGCGCCGTCGAGGCCGACCGGGCGCCGGTAGGCCATCGTGTGCTGCATGTACTGCGCGTCGTCGCGGTCCGGGAAGTCCTCGCGGAAGTGCCCGCCGCGCGACTCCTTGCGGTTGAGGGCGCCCACGACGACCGTCTCGGCGATGTCGAGGAGGAACCCGAGCTCGACGGCCTCGAGCAGGTCGGTGTTGAACGTGCGGCTCTTGTCCTGGACGCTCACCGCCGTGTACCGCTTGCGCAGCTGGCGGATGTCGTCGAGGGCCGTCCGCAGCGACTCCTCGGTGCGGAACACCTGCGCGTTCGCGTCCATCGTGTCCTGCAGCGCCCGGCGGATGTCCGCGACCCGCTCGCCGTTCGGCCGCGTGCGGATGGTCTCCAGCTCCGCGGTGACGACGGCGGCCGGGTCCTCGGGCAGCTCGACGAACGACGCGGTGGCGGCGTACGCGGCGGCCGACCGGCCGGACCGCTTGCCGAACACGTTGATGTCGAGCAGCGAGTTCGTGCCGAGGCGGTTCGAGCCGTGCACCGACACGCACGCGACCTCGCCGGCCGCGTACAGGCCCTTGATGACGTCGGTGCTGTTGCGCAGCACCTCGCCCTCGATGTTCGTCGGGATGCCGCCCATCGCGTAGTGCGCGGTCGGGTAGACCGGCACCGGCTCCGTGTACGGCTCGATGCCCAGGTACGTGCGCGCGAACTCCGTGATGTCGGGGAGCTTGGCGTCGATGTGCGCGGGCTCGAGGTGCGTGAGGTCGAGCAGGACGTAGTCCTTGTTCGGCCCGGCGCCGCGGCCCTCGCGCACCTCGTTGGCCATCGAGCGGGCGACGATGTCGCGCGGCGCGAGGTCCTTGATGGTGGGGGCGTAGCGCTCCATGAAGCGCTCGCCCTCCGAGTTGCGCAGGATCCCGCCCTCGCCGCGCGCGGCCTCCGACAGCAGGATGCCGAGGCCCGCGAGGCCCGTCGGGTGGAACTGGAAGAACTCCATGTCCTCGAGCGGGATGCCGCGGCGGTACGCCAGCGCCATGCCGTCGCCCGTCAGCGTGTGCGCGTTCGACGTCGTCTTGTAGATCTTGCCGGCGCCGCCCGTCGCGAGCACGACCGACTTGGCCTGGAAGACGTGGATCTCGCCCGTCGCGAGCTCGTACGCGACGACGCCCGAGACGTGCACCTCCTCGCCCTCGGCGACGGCGGACGTCGCGAGGTCGTGGTCGACGAGCAGGTCCAGGACGTAGAACTCGTTGAAGAACTCGACCTCGTTCTTCACGCACTGCTGGTAGAGCGTCTGGAGGATCATGTGCCCGGTGCGGTCGGCCGCGTAGCAGGACCGGCGCACGGCGGCCTCGCCGTGGTTGCGGGTGTGCCCGCCGAACCGGCGCTGGTCGATGCGGCCCTCGGGCGTGCGGTTGAACGGCAGGCCCATCTTCTCGAGGTCGAGGACCGCGTCGATGGCCTCCTTGGCCATGACCTCGGCGGCGTCCTGGTCGACGAGGTAGTCACCGCCCTTGACGGTGTCGAACGTGTGCCACTCCCAGTTGTCCTCCTCGACGTTGGCGAGGGCGGCGCACATGCCGCCCTGGGCCGCGCCGGTGTGGGACCGGGTGGGGTAGAGCTTGGAGATGACGGCCGTGCGCACGCGGGTCGAGGACTCGAGCGCCGCGCGCATGCCGGCGCCGCCCGCGCCGACGATGACGACGTCGTACTGGTGGGTCTGCATCGAGGTCGATGCCTTCCTGAGTCGAGGTGGCGTCGGTTCCGCTCGGCCGGTCAGGCCGTGCAGAACGACGGCAGCAGGTCCGCCGGGCTGTTCGGGGGGCACGGGTCGAACGTGAAGATGACGAGCGTGCCGAGGACGATCACGATCACCGACGCGAGGTACAGCGCGCTCGTGAGCACGAGCCGCGTCGAGTCCTTCTCGGCGTAGTCGCCGATGATCGTCCGGACGCCGTTCGTGCCGTGCAGCATCGCCAGCCACAGCATGAGCAGGTCCCAGATCTGCCAGAACGGCGACGCCCACTTGCCGGCGACGAAGCCGAAGTCGATGGCGTTGATGCCCTCGCCGGCGACGAGGTTGACGAACAGGTGGCCGAAGATCAGCGCCACGAGCACGACGCCGGACACACGCATGAACACCCACCAGTAGAGCTCGGTGTTGCCGTGCGTGGTGCGACGCGTCGGGCCGGGGCGCGAGGGCCGCGGGGCCTTGGGGTCCGCGATCGTCGTCATGGTCACTCGCCTCCGAAGACGTGCATGAGGTGGCGCGGGAGGAAGCCGGCCATCGTCACGACGACGAGGCCCATGACCACCCAGAGCATGACCCGCTGGTAGCGCGTCCCCTGCCACCAGAAGTCGACGAGGATGATCCGCAGGCCGTTGAAGGCGTGGAAGACGATCGCGAGCACGAGCCCGGCCTCGCCGAGGCCCATGATCGGGTTCTTGTACGTGCCGATGACGTCGTTGTACGCCTCGGGGGAGACCCGCACGAGCGACGTGTCGAGCACGTGCACGAGCAGGAAGAAGAAGATCGCGAACCCGGTGATGCGGTGCGCGACCCACGACCACATGCCTTCGCGCCCGCGGTAGAGCGTTCCGGCCGGCCGCGCTGGCGCGGTGGGCGCTGTGGACACGGTGGGTGCCTCCAGGGGCGAGTCGGCGTGGACGGCGATGTCCGGGGTGGTCTCACTGTAGTGACCCGTGCGGGGGAGGACGCCGCCGTCACGGGGGTCCCGCCCCCGCGACCGGGACTTTGTGACCAAGTCCACACGGTGAGACGGTGGTACGCACCGGGCGGCTCCTGTGCGTGCGGGTGCGTGCGGGGCGTCGCGCACCCGCCGTGGGACGCCGCCCGCGCCGCCCCCGCGGCTCGCTAGCGTGACGCCATGCAGCCCGACCCCGCGCTCCCGCCGCTCCCCGGCTTCCACGCCGTCGTCCCGGCCGGTGGCGCCGGCACCCGCCTGTGGCCGCTGAGCCGCGCCGGCCGGCCCAAGTTCCTGCTCGACCTCACGGGCGGGGGGCGCACGCTGCTGCAGGCGACGGTCGACCGCCTCCTGCCGCTCACCGGCCCGGGGCACGTGCTCGTGGTGACGGGCGCGCGGCACGCCGCCGCGGTGGCCGACCAGCTGCCGGGGCTGGGCGCCCACGACGTGCTCGCCGAGCCCAGCCCGCGCGACTCCATGGCGGCGATCGGCCTCGCGGCGGCCGTGCTGCTCGAGCGGCACGGGCCCGACGTCGTCCTCGGCTCGTTCGCGGCCGACCACGTCATCACGGGCACCGACGTCTTCGAGGCGACCGTGCGCGAGGCCGTGGAGGCGGCGCGCGCCGGCTACGTCGTCACCGTCGGCATCGAGGCGACCGAGCCGTCCACCGCGTTCGGCTACGTCCGTGCCGGCGAGCCCCTCGGCGTCGCCGGCGCGCCGAGCGCGCGCCACGTCGCCGGGTTCACCGAGAAGCCGGACGCCGGCACCGCCGCCGAGTACCTGGCGACCGGCGCGTACAGCTGGAACGCCGGGATGTTCGTGGTGCGCGCCGCCGTGCTGCTCGACCACCTCGCCGCCCAGCTGCCCGCACTGCACGACGGCCTGCGCCGGATCGCCGCCGCGTGGGACGGGCCGGACCGTGCCGCCCGGCTCGCGGACACCTGGCCGGGCCTCACGCGGATCGCGATCGACCACGCGATCGCCGAGCCCGTGGCGGCCGCGGGCGGGGTCGCGGTCGTCCCCGGCAGGTTCGGGTGGGACGACGTCGGCGACTTCGCGTCGCTCGGCGGCCTGCTCGCCGGCGCGCAGGGCCCGACGCTCGGCGACGAGGCCGCCGTGCTGCGCCTCGACGCCGACGGGAGCGTCGTCGTGGCCGACGGGCGGACCGTCAGCGTCGTCGGCGTGCCCGACGCCGTGGTCGTCGACACCCCCGACGCCGTGCTCGTGACCACGCGCGCGCACGCGCAGCAGGTCAAGCAGGCCGTCGACGCCTGGCGTGCGCGCGGTCGCGACGACCTCCTCTGAGCGCGGCGATACAGTCGAGGACGTGCCCCCTCTCCCCTCCGACCGCGCCACCACGCCCGACGTCCCCGCCCCGACGGACCTGAGGCCGCCCGTGCCCCGCGCCGTCCCCGACGACGCCGACGGGCACGGCGCTGCAGGAGGGCACCGCGGTGCGGACGGGCACGGCGGTACGCACGAGCACGACGGCACGCACGTGGTGCCGCCGCTGCGGTCGCTGGCGCCGGAGCCCGCTGACGCGGATGCGCGCGAGCTCGCCGTGGTGGTCGCGGGCCTGCGCGACGAGCTCGTGGCGATCCGCCGCGACCTGCACGCGCACCCGGAGCTGGGGCGCACCGAGGAGCGCACGACGCGCGTGGTCGCCGAGCGCCTGCGCGCCGCCGGGCTCCAGCCGCACGTGCTGCCCGGCTCGGGGCTGTGGTGCGACATCGGGCCGACCGTGGGGGCGCGCGGGGCGCGGCGCGTGGCGCTGCGCGCCGACCTCGACGGGCTGCCCGTCCCGGACGCGTGCCGGCTGCCGTGGGCGTCGACCGTGCGCGGCGTCGCGCACGCGTGCGGCCACGACGTGCACACGACGGCCGTGCTCGGCGCGGGCCTCGCGCTCGCGCGGGTGGCGGACCGGCTCGACGCGGGGGTGCGCCTGATCTTCCAGCCGGCCGAGGAGGTGCAGCCGGGCGGCTCGCTCGACGTCATGGCCGCCGGCGGGCTCGACGGCGTGGACCGGATCTTCGCCGTGCACTGCGACCCGAAGCTCGACGTCGGGCTGGTCGGCACGCGCATCGGGCCGATCACGTCGGCGTCCGACGAGGTGACCGTGACCCTGACGGGGCGGGGCGGGCACACCTCGCGCCCGCACCTGACCGGCGACGTGGTGTTCGCCCTCGGCCAGGTCATCACGCAGGTGCCGGCCGTGCTCGGGCGGCGGCTCGACCCGCGCTCGGGCGTCAACCTCACGTGGGGGGCGGTCCGCGCCGGCACGGTGCACAACGCGATCCCCGGGTCGGGCACCGTCATGGGCACGTTGCGCTGCCTCGACGTGCGCGCCTGGGAGCACGCGTCTCAGGTGTTCGAGCACGCGGTGCACGACGCGGTGCGGTCGCTCGGCGTCGAGGTGGAGGTCAAGCACCAGCGCGGCGTCCCGCCCGTGGAGAACCGCGAGGGGTCGACGGCGGTGCTCGAGGCGGCGGCGCGCGACGTGCTCGGGCCCGAGTCGGTGCGGCTCACCGAGCAGTCGCTCGGCGGCGAGGACTTCGCCTGGTACCTGCAGAAGGTGCCCGGCGCGATGGCCCGGCTCGGCACGCGGACGCCGGGCGGGCACACGTACGACATCCACCAGGGCGACCTGCGTGTCGACGAGCGCGCCGTCGAGGCCGGGGCGGTCCTGCTGGCGCGCGCCGCGCAGCTCGCCGGGCGGGCCGCCCCCGACCCCGCGGAGCGCCGCCACGACTGACCGGGCGGACGCACGCACGGTGGCGTCCTGACCGGGGTTTTCGTCCGTCTCGCTGACCGGACCGGGCGTCCGTGCAGCGGGACCAGGTTGCGATCCGGTCACGGAACCTGCGCGGATACCCCTCGGTAACATCGGTGTCACCTCGGGGTGCCTAGGGTCCGGAGTGATCATGCCGACGGCGGCTCGCGTCGGCGGCCCCACGGGGTGCACCGGGGCGGACGCCGGGCGGTGCGACGGACGAGAACCTGGAGACAACCTTCGTGAAGACGATCATGCGAGCGGCTGCGCTCGGCGGGGCGCTCGCCCTGACCCTTGCGGCCTGTGGCAGTGCCCCCGAGGAGACGGAGTCGACGGCGGGTGGCGGCGAGACCGCCGGCGCGTCCGACTTCAAGGCGTGCATGGTGTCGGACCAGGGCGGCTGGGACGACCAGTCGTTCAACCAGTCCGGCTACGAGGGCCTCCAGCGCGCGGCCGACGAGCTCGGTGTCGAGGTGAACGCGGTCGAGTCCACCGCGGACGCCGACTACGGCCCCAACATCGACTCGCTTGTCCAGGACGGCTGCACCTACATCATCGGTGTCGGCTTCCTGCTCGAGCCGGCGATCCAGGAGGCCGCCGAGGCCAACCCGGACATCGAGTTCGGCCTCATCGACTCGGCCTTCTCGGACGACGACTTCAACCCCGTCGAGCTCGACAACGCCAAGCCGCTGCTGTTCAACACGGCCGAGGCCGCGTTCCTCGCGGGCTACGTCGCCGGTGCGACGACCGAGACCGGCATCGTCGGCACGTTCGGCGGCCTGCCGATCCCGTCCGTCCAGATCTTCATGGACGGCTTCGTCGACGGCGTCGCGCAGTGGAACGAGGACTCGGGCGAGGACGTCCAGGTGCTCGGCTGGGACAAGGAGGCCCAGGAGGGCCAGTTCTCCGGCGACTTCGAGACCCAGGCCAACGGGCAGAACATCGCCCAGGGCTTCCTCGACCAGGGCGCGGACATCATCATGCCCGTCGCCGGCCCGGTCGGTCAGGGTGCCGCCGCCGCCGTCGAGGGCAAGGAGGGCGCCAAGATCATCTGGGTCGACTCGGACGGCTTCGAGTCCACCGAGTACGGCTCGATCATCCTCACCTCGGTCATGAAGGAGATCGGCCAGGCCGTCTTCGACTCGATCCAGGAGGCCGCTGACGGCGAGTTCACGAACGAGCCGTACGTCGGCACGCTCGAGAACGAGGGCGTCGGCCTGGCGCCGTTCCACGACTTCGAGGACACGGTGCCCCAGGAGGTCCAGGACCGCGTGGCCCAGCTGCAGCTGCAGATCATCTCGGGCGACCTGACCGTGGAGTCCCCGAACACCCCGTGACGCACCCCCGCGCGACGCGCGGGGCACGGGCGACGGACCTGCACGACCGGCGGCGTGTACGGTCGGGCGGCAGGGCACCGGCGGCAGGCGCCTGACGTGCGACGACGGGCGATCAGGCGACGAGACGAGAACGGAAGCGGGTCGCATGAGGCTCGA
>JAPSIR010000097.1 GCA_031178625.1 Cellulomonas sp. | reverse complement strand
ACGGCGTCATGGAGCTGCTGCTCATCAACCACCCGCTCGACTGCCCGGTCTGCGACAAGGGCGGCGAGTGCCCCCTGCAGAACCAGGCGATGAGCAACGGGCGCACCGCGACGCGGTTCGTCGACGTCAAGCGGACCTTCCCCAAGCCGATCGCCGTCTCGACGCAGGTGCTGCTCGACCGCGAGCGGTGCGTGCTGTGCCAGCGGTGCACCCGGTTCTCCGAGGAGCTCGCCGGCGACGTCTGGATCGACCTGCAGAAGCGCGGCGCGCAGCAGCAGATCGGCACGTTCGACACCGAGGTGCTCGGGTTCGCGGGGGAGACGCCCGTGGGGGCGGCGACGCTGGACACGAGCGGCCGGCCGTTCTCGTCGTACTTCTCCGGCAACACGGTGCAGATCTGCCCGGTCGGCGCGCTGACGTCGGCCGCGTACCGGTTCCGCGCGCGCCCGTTCGACCTCGTCTCGACACCGGGCATCGCGGAGCACGACAGCAACGGGTCGGCCATCCGCGTGGACCACCGCCGCGGCGTCGTGCTGCGCCGCCTCGCCGGGGAGGACCCGACCGTCAACCAGGAGTGGGTGACGGACAAGGACCGCTTCGCGTTCCGCTGGCAGTCCGCGGCCGACCGGATCACGACGCCGATGGTGCGCCGGCCGCAGGGCGACGGCACGCGCGGCGCCCTCGAGCCGTGCAGCTGGACGGAGGCGCTGGAGACGGCCGCCGTCGGCCTGCAGGCCGCGGTCGAGGCGGGTGCCGGCGTGGGCGTGCTGCCCGGCGGGCGCCTCACGCTCGAGGACGCCTACGCGTACGCCAAGCTCGCGCGCGTCGCGCTGCGCAGCAACGACGTCGACCACCGGTCGCGCCCGCACTCCGCGGAGGAGGAGGCGTTCCTCGGCCACGTCGTCGCCGGCCGGACGCTGACGGTCACGTTCGCCGACCTCGTGGCCGCGCCGACCGTCCTGTGCGTCGCGTACGAGCCGGAGGAGGAGGGCGGCATCGTCTTCCTGCGCCTGCGGGACCGCGTCGTCGCCGGCCGCACGCGGGTGCTGTCGGTCGCGGCGCTCGCGAGCCGCGGCCTCGAGCGCCTGGACGCCACGCTGCTGCGCGCGGCGCCCGGCACCGAACCCGAGGTGATCGACGCGCTCGACGCGGGGGCGTCCGAGCCGCTGCTCGCCGACGCCGCCGGTGCGCTCGCCGCCGACGGCGCCGTGATCCTCGTCGGGGAGCGCGCCGCCGAGGTGCCGGGCCTGCTGTCCGCGGTGCTCCGGCTCGCGGAGCGCACCGGCGCCCGGCTGGCCTGGGTGCCCCGGCGCGCGGGCGAGCGCGGCGCGGTCGAGGCCGGCACCCTGCCGGCCCTGCTGCCCGGCGGGCGGCCCGTGGCCGACTCGGCCGCGCGGGTCGACATGGCCGCGGTCTGGGGCGTGGACGACCTGCCCGCGACACCCGGCCGCAGCGCGGACGACATCCTGCGCGCCGCCGCGGAGCGCCGGCTCGGCGCCCTCGTCGTGGGCGGCGTCGACCCGGCGGACCACGCCGACCCGCGGCTCGCGCGCGCGGCGCTCGACGCCGTGCCGTTCCTCGTCTCGCTCGAGGTGCGCGCGTCGGAGGTGACCGACCGCGCGGACGTCGTGCTGCCGGTCGCGCCGCCGGTCGAGAAGCCCGGCACGTTCGTCACCTGGGAGGGGCGCCCGCGCCCGTTCGCGCAGGCGCTGACGAGCACGTCGATGGCGGACCACCGCGTGCTCGACCGCCTCGCCGACGCGATGGGCGTCGAGCTCGGCACGGGCTCGCTCGCCGCCGTGCACGCCGAGCTCGACCAGCTCGGCGGCTGGGACGGCGCGCGCCTGCCGGCGCCGGACGTCGACGTCGCGGAGCCGCCGGCCGTCCCGCCGGGGCACGCGGTGCTCGCCACGTGGCACCTGCTGCTCGACGGCGGCCGCCTCCAGGACGGCGAGCCGTACCTCGCCGGCACCGCGAAGAGCCCGCTCGCGCGCGTCTCGGCCGCCACGGCCGCGGCCGCGGGCGTCGCGGACGGCGCGGAGGTGGAGGTCGCGACCGACCGCGGCACCGTACGCCTGCCGGTGCTCGTCACCGACATGCCGGACCACGTGGTGTGGCTGCCGACGAACGCGCGCGGCTGCGCGGTCCGCGACGTGCTCGGCGCCGGCGCCGGGACCGTGGTGCGGCTCGCGCCCGCCCGCTCGGCCGTCGCGCCGGCCACCGCCGCCGCACCGTCCACCGGTCCGGTCACGGGCGACACCGCGGACGCCGTCTCCGGCGTCCGCATCGACGAGGGGGAGCGCGCATGAGCCCGCTGCTGCTGCCGGCGGTCGTCGGCGACGGCGCCCAGGTCGGCGTGTCGGCCGACTTCAGCCAGGACGTGTTCTGGGTGTGGCTGCTCAAGGCCGTGGCGATCATCGTCTTCCTGCTGACGAGCGTGCTCGTCGCCATCTGGTTCGAGCGCAAGGTCGTCGCGCGCATGCAGGTGCGGCCCGGCCCCAACGTGCACGGCCCGTTCGGCCTGCTGCAGTCCCTCGCCGACGCGATGAAGCTCCTCGTCAAGGAGGACGTCACCGTCAAGGCGGCCGACAAGCTGGTCTACATCCTGGCGCCGATGATCGCGGTGTTCTGCTCGCTGCTCGTCTTCGCCGTGATCCCGTTCGGCCCCGAGGTCAGCATCTTCGGCGTCGTGACGCCCCTGCAGCTCACCGACTTCCCCGTCGCGGTGCTCTACATCCTCGCGTGCGCGTCGGTCGGCGTGTACGGGATCGTGCTCGGCGGCTGGTCGTCGAGCTCGACGTACCCGCTGCTCGGCGGGGTGCGCTCCACCGCGCAGGTCATCTCGTACGAGCTCGCGATGGGCCTCTCGCTGGTCAGCGTCTTCATCATGGCGGGGTCGATGTCGACGTCGCAGATCGTCGACTCCCAGACGCAGGTGTGGTGGTTCCTGCCGCTGCTGCCGGCGTTCGTCATCTACCTCGTGTCGATGGTCGGCGAGACGAACCGCCTGCCGTTCGACCTCCCCGAGGCCGAGGGCGAGCTCGTGTCGGGCTACATGACCGAGTACTCGTCGATGAAGTTCGCGTGGTTCTTCCTGGCCGAGTACATCAACATGCTCAACGTCTCCGCCGTGGCGACGACGCTGTTCCTCGGCGGCTGGCGGGCGCCGTTCGTGCCGGCCGACAGCTTCCTGCAGCAGGGCTGGTGGCCCGTGCTGTGGTTCCTCGCCAAGGTCTGGTTCTTCATGTTCCTGTTCGTGTGGATCCGCGGGTCGGTCCTGCGGTTCCGCTACGACCAGTTCATGAAGATCGGCTGGAAGGTGCTCATCCCGGCCGCGCTGGTCTGGGTCGTCGCCGTGGCGCTCGTCCAGGCCATGCGCCAGCTGTGGGACGTCGACCTGCGCACCATGCTCTTCGCGCTGGCGGGCCTCATCGTCGTCGGGATCGTCGTGTCCTTCCTGATCCCCGAGAAGCAGCCCGCGCCGGAGCCGCCGGCGGACCCCGAGCCGTTCGACCCGTTCCGCGACGGGTACCCCGTCCCGCCGCTGCCCGGTCAGGTGCTGCCGCCGTCGCCGCGCGCCCAGCGCCGGCTCGCGGCGACCGCGACCGACGCCGACCCGGCGGCGGCGCTCCCGTCAGGCCCGTCCGGACCCGAGACCCCGCAGGAGGTGCGCGGTGGCTGAGCGCAGGAAGAAGCCGACCGGCGACGTCGGCCGGCAGGGCCGCGACGTCGAGCGCGCCCCGCGCGGCGGCGAGGTCGACCGGCCCGTCGAGGGCTACGAGTCGCTCATCGAGAAGCGCTCGGGCCTGTCCGAGCTGCTCGCCCCCGTGGGCGGGTTCGGCGTGACGCTGTCGAACATGTTCCGCCCGACCGTGACCGAGCAGTACCCGCGCGAGCAGGTGCCCACCAAGCCGCGGTACCACGGGCGTCACCAGCTCAACCGGTACGCCGACGGCCTCGAGAAGTGCATCGGCTGCGAGCTGTGCGCGTGGGCCTGCCCCGCGGACGCGATCTACGTCGAGGGCGCCGACAACACGCCCGACGCGCAGTTCTCGCCGGGGGAGCGGTACGGCCGCGTCTACCAGATCAACTACCTGCGCTGCATCTTCTGCGGCCTGTGCATCGAGGCGTGCCCGACCCGGGCGCTCACGATGACGAACGAGTACGAGCTCGCCGGCCCCACGCGCGCGGGCATGATCTGGGAGAAGCAGGACCTGCTCGCACCGCTGCGCTCCGGCCAGCTCGCGACGCCGCACCCCATGGTCGAGGGCACCACGGACACCGACTACTACCGCGGCGACGTCACCGGCGTGACCGAGGACCAGGTCGCGTGGGTCGCGGAGCACCGCCCCGACGACCCGACGCTGCCCGTCAACGCCGAGCAGGGCGCGACCGTGCCCGACCTCGGCGAGACGCGCCTCGCGCAGGCCGCCATCACCGCCGCCGCGCGCCGCCAGGGAGGGGCCCGATGAGCGGCACGCTCGCGACTGTGCACGCCGCGCTGCCCGCGGTGCTGCCGGCCGCGCTCGAGGAGACCGGACGCACGTCCACCGGCGAGGCGGTGCTGTTCTGGGTGCTCGCGCCGATCATGGTGCTCGCCGCGCTCGGTCTGCTGTTCGCCCGCAAGACCGTGCACGCCGCGCTCGCGGTCGTCGTCGTGATGGTGTCGCTGGCGTTCCTCTACGTCGCGCAGGACGCCGTGTTCCTCGGCGTCGCGCAGGTCGTCGTGTACACCGGCGCGGTCATGATGCTGTTCCTGTTCGTGCTCATGCTCGTGGGCGTCGACCGGTCCGACTCGCTCGTGGAGACCATCCGCGGCCAGCGGTGGATCGGGGTGCTCGCGGGAGTCGGGCTCGGGGTCGTGCTCGCCGGCGTGGTGGGGCGCGCGACGTACGCACCGGCCCGCGGGCTGGTCGAGGCCAACGCGGCGTCGAACCCCGTGGGCGTGGCCCGGCTGATCTTCGGGGACCACGTGCTCGCGTTCGAGGTCGTCGGCTGCCTGCTCGTCGTCGCCGCGCTCGGTGCGCTCGTCCTCACGCACCGCCGCCGCCTCACGCCGCGCATCGGGCAGCGGGAGCTCGCCGAGCGCCGCGTGCGCGAGGGCGGCAGCCTCGTGCCGCTGCCCGCGCCCGGCGTGTACGCGCGCCACAACGCGATGGACGTCCCCGCCCTCGGACCCGACGGGCGACCGCTCGAGCACTCGGTGCCGCGCGTGCTGCGCGTGCGCGGCCAGGAGGCGGACGCGCGCGAGTACGCCGCCCGCATCGACCGCGTGCTCGCGGGCGGCTGGGCCAACGGCGCCGGGTCGTTCACGTCGGCCACCGGCGACGGCCCGCCGCTCGGCGCGCGCGCCCTCGCGGTGCACGCGGCCGGCCAGGAGGACGCGCCCGACGACGCGCCCGGCGGTGCGGACGGCGCGGACGAGCCGTCCGCCGCGAGCGCCGACGCGCACACCGCCGACGGGGACGAGATGCGCGACGAGGAGGTCGCCCGGTGAGCCTGACCAACTACCTCGTGCTGGCCGCGATCCTGTTCGCGATCGGTGCGACCACGGTGCTGCTGCGGCGCAACGCGATCATCGTGTTCATGGGCGTCGAGCTCATGCTCAACTCGACGAACCTGCTGCTCGTGACGTTCGCCCGCTACCACGGGAACCTCACCGGACAGGTGCTCGCGTTCTTCGTGATGGTCGTCGCGGCCGCGGAGGTGGTCGTCGGGCTGGCGATCATCGTGTCGATCTTCCGGACCCGGCGCTCGGCCTCCGTCGACGACGTCAACCTGCTGAAGAGCTGAGGGGCGGCACGTGCACACCCTGATGTCCCTGACGACGCCTGCCGTCGTGGCCGCCGTCGACGACGTGGTCGCGCCCGTGGCCTGGGAGGGGGCCCGCCTGGCCGTGTGGCTGGTGGTCGTCCCCCTCGTGTCCGCCGCGGTGCTCCTGCTCCTCGGCCGTCGCGCCGACCGGTGGGGTCACTGGCTCGGCGTGCTCGCGTCGGCCGCGTCCTTCGTCGTGGCGCTCGGCGTCACCGTCGGCCTGCTCGGCCTGCCCGCGGCGCAGCGCGTCCAGGACGTGTCGCTCGGCACCTGGGTCGACGCCGGTGCGCTGACCGTCGACGCCGGGCTGCGGGTCGACCCGCTGGCCATGACCTTCGTGCTGCTCGTGACGTTCGTCGGCACGCTCATCCACGTCTACTCCGTGGCGTACATGGAGCACGACGCGGCCCGGCGGCGCTTCTTCGCGTACCTCAACCTCTTCGTCGCGGCGATGCTCCTGCTCGTGCTCGCCGACTCCTACCTGCTCCTGTTCGTCGGCTGGGAGGGCGTCGGCCTCGCGTCGTACCTGCTCATCGGGTTCTGGAACCACAACACCCCGTACGCGGTCGCGGCCAAGAAGGCGTTCGTCGCCAACCGCGTCGGCGACGTGGGGCTGGTCCTCGCGATGGGCCTCATGTTCGCGACGTTCGGCAGCCTCGACTTCGGCACGGTGCACGCGGGGGTCGCGCAGGCGAGCGAGGGCACGCTCACGCTCATCGGCCTCGCGCTGCTGCTCGCGGCGTGCGGCAAGTCGGCGCAGTTCCCGCTGCAGTCCTGGCTCGGGGACGCGATGGCCGGCCCGACGCCCGTCTCCGCGCTCATCCACGCGGCGACCATGGTCACCGCGGGCGTGTACCTCATCGTGCGATCGGGCGTGATCTACGCCGCGGCGCCGACGGCCCAGCTGGTCGTCGCGGTCGTCGGCGCGATCACGCTGCTGTTCGGCGCGATCGTGGGCTGCGCCAAGGACGACATCAAGAAGGCGCTCGCCGCCTCGACGATGTCGCAGATCGGCTACATGGTGCTCGCCGCGGGCCTCGGCCCGGTCGGGTACGCGTTCGCGATCTTCCACCTCGTGACGCACGGCTTCTTCAAGGCCGGCATGTTCCTCGGCGCGGGCTCGGTGATGCACGGCATGGACGACCAGGTCGACATGCGCCGCTTCGGCGGCCTCGGCCGGTACATGAAGATCACGTACGTCACGTTCATGGCCGGCTGGCTCGCGATCCTCGGCGTCTTCCCGTTCGCCGGCTTCTGGAGCAAGGACAAGATCATCGAGGCCGCGTTCGTGCCGGTCGACGGCGAGCCGTGGCGGGCCTGGGTGTTCGGCGGGATCGCGCTGCTCGGCGCCGGCATCACGGCGTTCTACATGTCGCGCCTGTTCTTCCTCACCTTCGAGGGGCAGAAGCGCTGGTCGGCCCGGCGCGACGGATCGGCGCAGCACCCGCACGAGTCGCCGCTGCTCATGACGGTCCCCATGATCGTGCTCGCGGTCGGCTCGGTGGGCCTCGGCTGGCTGCTCTCGGGCGCCGGGTTCGTCGAGTGGCTGGAGCCGTCCGTCGGCCACGCCGAGCACCACGAGCCCGTGCTGCCCGTGCCGGTGATCGTCGGCGCCACGCTCGGCCTCGTGCTCGTCGGCGTCGTGCTCGCGTGGCGCATGTACGCGGTCGGCCAGGTTCCCGTCGCGCCCCCGCGCGGCACGGTCGCCACCCGGGCGGCCCGCAAGGACCTGTACCAGGACGTCGTCAACGACGCCGTCCTCGTCGAGCCGGGCCGCTACCTGACGCGCTCGCTCGTGTACGGGGACAAGGCCGTCGTCGACAACACGGCGACCGGCCTGGGTCGCGCCACGGTCGGCGTCGGCGACGCGGTGCGGCGCGTGCAGAACGGGTACGCCCGGTCCTACGCCGCGTCGATGCTCATCGGGCTCGTGGCGCTCACGGTCGTCGTCCTGGCCGTGCGCGGCTGAGGCGGAGGAGGCGGACAGATGACGGACTTCCCCTGGCTCACCGCGCTGGTGGTGCTGCCCGCGCTCGGCGCGGTCGCGCTGTGGGCGCTGCCCGCGGGCGCGCGCCGGCACAGCCGGACCCTCGCGCTCGCGGTCGCCCTGGCCGAGCTGCTGCTCGCGGCCGGCGCGTTCGGCGCCTTCGACACCGGCGCCGCCGGCGAGCACCAGCTGCTCGAGACCGTCCCGTGGATCCCCGCGTTCGGCGTCTCGTGGGCGCTCGGCGTCGACGGCGTCGGCCTCGCGCTGATCGCCATGTCGGTGGTGCTCGTGCCGCTCGTCGTGCTCGCCGCCTGGCGCGAGCAGGGCTCCGGCGACGTGCCGACCGACCGGCTGCGGCACTACCTGGCGCTCGTGCTGCTGCTCGAGGCGTTCATCGTGCTCGTGTTCGCCGCGCGGGACGTCTTCCTCTTCTACGTCGTCTTCGAGGCGATGCTCATCCCCGTCTACTTCATGATCGGCGGGTTCGGCGGGGCCCGGCGCCGGTACGCCGCGGTGAAGTTCCTGCTCTACTCGCTCGCCGGTGGGCTGGTCATGCTCATCGGCGTCATCGGCCTGTACCTGCAGGGCCCGCGCGGGCCGCAGGGCTTCCTCACCGAGAACCTCGCGGGCCTCGCGCTCGACCCGACGCTCGAGCGGTGGCTGTTCCTGTCGTTCTTCGTCGCGTTCGCGATCAAGGCGCCGATGTTCCCGGTGCACACGTGGCTGCCCGACGCGGCCGAGCAGGCGCCCGCCGGCACGTCGACGCTGCTCGTCGGCGTCCTCGACAAGGTCGGCACGTTCGGCATGCTGACGCTCTGCCTGCCGCTGTTCCCCGCGGCGTCGCGCTGGGCGGCGCCGGCCGTCATCGTGCTCGCCGCGGTGTCGGTGCTGTACGGCGCGCTGCTCGCCATCGGGCAGAAGGACCTCATGCGGCTCGTCGCGTACACGTCGGTGTCGCACTTCGGGTTCATCGTGCTCGGCATCTTCGCGTTCACGTCGACGTCGGTCGCCGGCTCGTCGTTCTACATGGTCAACCACGGGCTCTCGACGGGCGCGCTGTTCCTGCTCGTCGGCTTCCTCGCCGCGCGGCGCGGGTCGCAGCAGGTCGCCGACTTCGGCGGGCTGCAGAAGGTCGTCCCGGTGATGGCGGGCATGTTCCTCGTCGTCGGGCTGTCGGCCCTGTCGCTGCCCGGCCTGTCGACGTTCGTCAGCGAGATCCTCGTGCTCGTCGGCACCTTCCCGCGGCACCCGGTCGCCGCCGCCGTCGCCACGGTCGGCGTCGTGCTCGCCGCCGTCTACGTGCTGTGGACGTACCAGCGCCTGTTCACCGGCCCCGTGCGCCCCGAGCTCGCGCGGATGCCGGAGGCGTCCGCGCGCGAGCGCTGGGTCGTCGGCCCGCTGATCGCCGCGATGCTCGTGCTCGGGTTCGTCCCCGGGCCCGCGCTCGACCTCGTGCGGCCGCCCGCCGAGACGACGCTCACGCAGGTGGGCGTCGAGGACGTCGAGCCCGACGTCCTCGTTGCCGTGCCCGCGTCCGAGGAGGGGAGCGACCGGTGAACACCTTCACCGCACCCGACATCGCCTGGGGGCCGCTCGTCCCCGTGCTCGTCGTGCTGCTGGCGGCCGTCGTCGGCGTGCTCGTCGAGGCCTTCGTGCCCGACCGGCTGCGCCGCCCCGTGCAGCTCGGCCTGAGCGTCGCCGCGCTCGCCGGCGCGCTCGTCGCCGTCGCCGCGCTGTGGTCCGACGTGCGCCGCACCGGCGGCACCGACGTCCTGACCGGGTCGCTCGTCGTCGACGGACCGACGCTCGTGCTGCAGGCCACCATCGCGCTCCTCGCGCTGCTGTCGGTGCTGCTGTTCGCCGACCGCCTCACCGGCGGCGAGGACGCGTTCGCGCCGTCCGGCGCGGCCGTGCCCGGCTCCGACTACGAGGAGGTGGCGCGCCGCACGGGCCAGCGCCAGACCGAGGTCTTCCCCCTGCTGCTGTTCGCGACCGGCGGGATGATGATCTTCCCCGCGACGGCCGACCTGCTGACGCTCTTCGTGGCGCTCGAGGTGCTGTCGCTGCCGCTCTACCTGCTCGCCGGCCTCGCACGCCGCCGCCGCCTGCTGTCGCAGGAGGCGTCGATGAAGTACTTCCTGCTCGGCGCCTTCGCGTCCGCCATCATGCTGTTCGGCATCGCCCTGCTCTACGGCTACAGCGGGTCGGTGCGGTTCACGGACATCGCCGCCGCGACGAGCGTCCCCGGCGGCCTCGACGACCTGCTGCTCGTCGGCTCCGTGCTGCTGCTCGCGGGGCTGCTGTTCAAGGTCGGCGCGGTCCCGTTCCACATGTGGACGCCGGACGTGTACCAGGGGGCGCCCACGCCCGTCACCGCCTTCATGGCCGCGTGCACCAAGGTCGCCGCGTTCGGCGCCCTGCTGCGCGTCGTCTACGTGATGCTGCCCGGCATGTCGTGGGACCTCGAGGTGGTCCTCTGGGTCGTCGCGCTGCTCACCATGGTCGTCGGCACCGTCGCCGCCCTCGTGCAGACGGACGTCAAGCGCCTGCTCGCGTACTCGTCGATCGCGCACGCCGGGTTCGTGCTCACCGGCGTGGTCGCGCTCGAGGCCAGCGGCATCACGGCCGTGCTGTTCTACCTGCTCGCGTACGGCGCGACGACGGTCGGCGCGTTCGGCCTCGTGACGCTCGTGCGCGAGCGCGGCACGGGCGGCGCGGACGGCGAGCCGGCCGTGCTGGGCGAGGCCACGCGGCTGTCCCAGTGGGCCGGCCTCGGTCGCACGCACCCGCTGCTCGCCGTGACGTTCACGCTCTTCCTGCTGTCGTTCGCCGGCATCCCGCTCACCGCCGGGTTCACCGGCAAGTTCGCCGTGTTCACCGCCGCCGTCGAGGGCGGTGCCTGGCCGCTCGCGCTGGTCGGCGTGCTGTCGTCCGTCGCGGCCGCGTTCTTCTACGTCCGCATCATCGTGCTGATGTTCTTCACGGACCCCGCCGGCGCGGGTGCGCCCCGCGACGCCAGGGCGTCCGGTGACGCGCCCCTGGGCGACGCCGGCGACGGCGACGTGCGCGTCCCCGTGACGGTCGGCGGCGGGGCCACGGCCGCCGGCACGGACGACGGGGACGGGCCGGCGGTGGCGCCCGCGCGCCCGACCGCAGCGACGTCCGCGACGGCGTCCGCGCCGCAGGCCACGCCGGAGCCCGTGCGGGGGAGCACCACGGTGGTCGGCGGCGAGGGCCTCACGGTCGTCGCGGTGGCGGTGTGCGCCGTGCTGACGGTCGCGCTCGGGGTCGTGCC
>JAPSIR010000315.1 GCA_031178625.1 Cellulomonas sp. | reverse complement strand
GGGTGAGCATCCGCCTGCCGTTCTCCACGACCGACATCCGCGGGCCGCGGTAGTCGTCGGTCACCGGCATGAAGCGGCGGATGATGCGGACCGAGCGCATGTCGTCCACGTGCACGTCGTGCCCGGCACCCGTGACCTGGTCGCGGAGGATCTTCGCGCCCGTGGCCAGCAGGATGAGGCCGAAGACCAGGAACGCGATCGCGAAGTTCGCGAGGAACGCGGCGCCCAGCGCGATGAAGATGCCGCGCAGCACGAGCGCGCCGATGATGCCCCACAGCAGCACGCGCTGCTGGAGCACCGCGGGCACCGCGAACGCGCTGAGCAGCAGCATGAAGACGAAGAGGTTGTCGACGGACAGCGACTTCTCGACGAGGTACCCGGTGAGGTACTCGACGCCGGTCTGCTGGCCGTACTGCGACCAGATCCAGCCGCCGAACGCCAGCGGGAGCGCGATGTAGAAGGCCGACCAGCCGGCCGCCTCCTTCATCGACACCTCGTGCGGCTTGCGCGTGACGAGGAAGTCGAGCGCGAGCAGCGCGATCACGCCGGCGATCGTGATGCCCCACAGCATGGGGGTCGCGATGGTGCTGATGACCGAGTCCGACGCGGGGTCGGCGGCAGCGATGAGTGGGGTCAACGGAGTCTCCTACACGTGTGGTGTGGCTCCGAGGTCTCCTTCACCCGCCGTGCGGCGGGCCACCGCCCGAGGTCGCATGGTGCGCCGTACTGACCGGGTCGGTGCGGGGAAGTACTCCCCTCGACCGGGACAGGGTACGGGACGGCGGCGCCACGCACACCCGCGCCGCCGCCGACGTCACCCGCACCTCTCCGCCCGAGTCGTCACGCGTGTGGGTCGGGGGCGCCGGAGTAGGGTCGCCGTCGTGACCACGACACCCCAGGCTGCGGAGCTGGTCGCGGCCCTCCCGGACGTGCGCCGTGCCTACGAGGAGCTGTGCGCCCGCGGCCTGCGGCTCGACCTGACCCGCGGCAAGCCCTCCGCGGAGCAGCTGGACCTGTCGAACGCCCTGCTCACCCTCCCGGGTGACACCCACGACGACGCCGGGGTGGACGTCCGGAACTACGGCGGGCTCCAGGGCCTGCCGGCTCTCCGGCGCATCTTCGCCGAGCTGCTCGGCGTCCCGGTGGACCAGCTCCTCGCCGGCGGCAACAGCTCGCTGACGATGATGCACGAGACCTTCGTGCACGCGTTCCTGCACGGCGCCCCGGGCTCGCCGCGCCCCTGGTCGCGCGAGGAGGTCGTGCGCTGGATCTGCCCCGTGCCGGGCTACGACCGCCACTTCGCGATCTGCGAGTCGCTCGGCATCGAGATGCTCCCGGTCCCGATGACGCCCGACGGCCCGGACGCCGACGCCGTCGCGGCCCTCGTCGCGCAGGACCCGACGATCAAGGGCATGTGGGTCGTCCCGACCTACGCCAACCCCGACGGGGCGGTCGTGACCGACGCGGTGGCGCGCGCGCTCGTGTCGATGCCGACCGCCGCCCCGGACTTCCGCATCCTCTGGGACGACGCCTACGCGCTGCACCACCTCACCGACGACGAGGTGACCAGCGCCAACGCCGTCCAGCTGGCGGCGCAGGCGGGCAACCCCGACCGGGTCGTCCTCGTCGCGTCGACCTCGAAGATCACCTTCGCCGGGGCCGGGGTCGCGTTCTGGGCGTCCTCCCCGGCGAACGTCGACTGGTACACGCGGCACCGGTCGATCGCCTCGATCGGGCCGGACAAGGTGAACCACCTGCGGCACGCGCTCTTCTTCGGCGACGCCGAGGGGGTCCGTGCGCACATGCGCCGCCACCGGGCCGTGCTCGCGCCGAAGTTCGCCGCCGTGGACGACGTGCTGACGGACCGGCTGGAGAGGTACGGCATCGCGTCCTGGACCCGTCCGCGCGGCGGGTACTTCGTGGCGCTGACGACCCCGCCGGGCACCGCGGCGCGCGTCGTGCGGCTGGCGGCGGACGCCGGCATCGTGCTCACACCCGCGGGCGCGCCGTTCCCGTACGGCCGCGACCCGGACGACGCCCTGCTGCGCCTGGCGCCGTCGATGCCGCCGCTGCCCGAGGTGCGCACCGCGGTCGACGGCGTCGCCACGTGCGTCCTGCTCGCCGCCGCGGAGTCCCACGCGGGCTGACGCGGAGGCGTCTCACGATCCGGGAAGGGGCCGAACGGCCTTGGCGGCGTCCCCGCACCTCGGGAAGATGTGCCCCGACATCTGTAGAGGTGGGTGTCACGCCAGTCACGATTCCCGTTGAGGAGTACGTCCATGGCCAGGGGGAACCTCGAGGACCGCCGTGTGCGCGTCGAGCTGACGTCGCGCGACCCTCGGTGGAAGGCAGCGCCGCGGTGGATCGCGGCGAACGAGTGCATCCACTGCAACTCGTGCGTCCGCGCGTGCCCGGAGGCGTTCGACGCGATCGTCAACGTGGCGCACGACGTCGTCATCGTCCCCGAGCTGTGCTCGGGCTGCCCGAAGTGCGTGGCGGTGTGCCCCGTCGACTGCATCTACCCGGACCCCGACTGGCAGCCCACGTCGGATCCCGCCGTGTGGCGGGAGGTCCGGCGGTGACCGCCGCCGCGCCCGCCGCGCGCGTTCGCCGCACCGTCCTCAGCAAGCGCCCGTCACGCGACGG
>JAPSIR010000314.1 GCA_031178625.1 Cellulomonas sp. | reverse complement strand
GTCGGGCCGACGCCCTCGAGCACGAGCGCGGTGCCGAGCACGACGGTGGAGACGAGCAGCACGCGGCGGCTGCCCAGCCGCTGGAGGACCGCGCCGGAGGCGGTCACCGTGACGAGCGAGCCGATGGAGCCGACGAGCAGGAGCAGGCCGAGGTCGGCGGTCGAGAGGTCGAGCAGGTCCCGCACGGTCGGGATCCGCGCGAGCCAGCTGGAGAACGCGATGCCGGCGAGGGCGAACAGGCCGACGAGGAGCCAGCGGGCGCGGGCGAGGCCCGGCGGGGACGGGGCGGGGGGTGTCACGGGGGCTCCGGGGACGGGAGAGCGGCGCGGCGGGACGTCGGTCGACGTGGTGCTCGAATCGATTCGATCGGGGGCAGCGCGGAGTCGAATCGATATGAGGGGACGCGCTCATTCTGCGGGTACGCTGCTCGCGTCGTCAAACACCGCCGCGACCCGGCGCGACGACGCCCTCGCGACCCGCGCCGGTGCGTGGCCGGCTCACGAAAGGTGCCGACCCTGTCCGCCCAGCGCACGACCCTCGCCGACGTCGCCGCCGCCGCGGGGGTCTCGGTGTCGACCGCCTCCCTCGCGTTCTCCGGCTCGGGCCCCATCGCCGACCGCACGCGCGAGCGCGTGCTCGAGGCCGCCCGCACGCTCGGCTACTCCGGCCCCAACCCGCTCGGACGCCAGCTGCGCCGCGGCCGGTCCGGCATCGTCGGCGTCATCATGGGCGACGTCCTGCGCCGGGCGTTCCGCGACCCGGTGACGATCCAGGTCCTCGACGGCCTCACCGCCCGCCTCGGCCCGCTCGGCCTGGGGGTCCTGCTGGTGCCGGGCCCGCACGACGTGTCGCAGCCGCCCGTCGACCCGCTCGTCGGCACCGCCGCCATGGACGTCGCCGTCCAGATGTGGGGCGGCACGACCGACGACCCCGTGCTCGAGACCCTGCGGAACCGCGGTGTCCCCATCGTGCTCGTCGAGGGCACGCCGCAGCCGGACGTCGCCGTGGTCGGCATCGACGACCGCGGCGGCATGGCCGAGGTCACCCGGCACGTGGTCGACCTCGGCCACCGCCGCATCGCGACCGTCACGCTGCCGTTCGACCGCGACCGCGTCGAGGGCCCCGCCGACGCGGCACGCCTGTCCGGCATCGCGTGGGAGATCAGCCGCCGCCGGCTCGCCGGCGTCACCGACGCCGGCGTCGAGCCGACCGTGGTGTGGGAGACGCCGGCCTCGCTCGTCGAGCACGGTGCCGCGGCGGGGCGCGCGCTGCTGCAGGGACCGGACCGGCCGACCGCCGTCATCTGCCAGTCGGACCTGCTGGCGTCCGGCGTCGTGCTCGCCGCGCGCGAGCTCGGGCTGCGGGTCCCGGAGGACGTCTCCGTAGCGGGGTTCGACGGGCTCGACCTGCCGTGGCTCGCGCCCGACGTGCTGACGAGCGTCAGCCAGCCGCTCGCCGCGAAGGGTGCCGCGATCGGCGACGCGGTGGCGGACCTGCTGGCGGGCCGGGACGCCGAGGAGCGGGTCCTCCCCGTCGTCCTGCGCGTCGGCACGACGACGGGCCCGCCGCCCGCCTGACGGTGCGCGACACTGCCGCATCGCCGCCGGGGCACCGCCAGTGGGGGGCGTCGCCTTCCGGCAGCGGCCAGGACGCCTCAGGAGAGGCGGACGACCGCCTGCGCCTTGCCGAGCACGCGCGCGCCCTCGAGGGTGACGGCGAGGTCGACGCGCACGGTCCCGGCCTCGGCGTCGACCGCGCCGACGGTCGCGACGACCTCGACCTCGGCGTGCCCGGGGTCGGGCACCGGGACGGGACGCGTGAAGCGGGTCTGGTAGTCCACCACGGCGCCGGGGTCGCCCGCCCAGTCGACGACGACGGCCGCGGCGGCCCCCATCGTCCACATGCCGTGCGCGATGACACCGGGCAGCCCGACCGACTCCGCGACGCGCTGGTTCCAGTGGATGGGGTTGAAGTCGCCGCTCGAGCCCGCGTACCGGACGAGGCGGGCACGGTCGACGGCGACCGTGCGGCGCGCGAGCTCCTGGCCGACGACCAGGTCGGCCAGTGCGGGGCGGCCGCTCACGCGTCCTCCTCGGGCCGGACGGCGAGCGTCGACACGACGGTGGCGACCGGCTCGCCGGCCTCGTCGGCGATCTCGACGCGCGTGGTGACCATCGCCAGGCCGCCGCGGAGCGTGACGGCGTCCACGTGCAGCGTCGGGACCACGCGGTCGCCCGCGTGCAGGGGGCGCCGGTGCGTGAAGCGCTCGTCGGCGTGCACGACGCGGCTGAAGTCGACGCCCGCGGCGGGGTCGTCGACGTAGGCGGCCTCGGTGCGCTGCGCGATCACGACCGCGAACGTGGGCGGCGCGACGACGTCGGGGTGCCCGAGCGCGCGGGCCGCCGCGGCGTCCGTGTGGGCGGGGTGCGTCGCACCCGTCGCCTCGGCGAACTCGCGGATCTTCTCGCGGGAGACCACATACACGTCGCCGGGCGGGTAGACCCGCCCGGCGAAGGTGGTGTCGACGGCCACGTCAGGCGTCGGCGTCGGTGCGTGCCCGCGTCAGCGGGTCTCGCGGTGCACCGTGTGCTTGTTGTCCCGCGGGCAGAACTTCTTCATCTCGAGCCGGTCGGGGTTGTTCCGACGGTTCTTCTTGGTGA
>JAPSIR010000096.1 GCA_031178625.1 Cellulomonas sp. | reverse complement strand
GCCGCCGCGAACGCCGTGAGCGCCACCGCGGCGACGGGGGCGTCGACCGGGCCCGGCGGCACGACCGCGGTGGCGACCGCCGCCGACGCGACGAGGAGCGCGAGGCCGAGGTCGGCGAGCAGCGGGGCGTCGGACGTCGCGCCGGCGCCCCACGCGTGCCGTGCCGGTCCCACCCGCCGCGCGCGCGAGGCTCCCAGCAGCGCGGCCGCGACGCCGACGGCCCCGAGCAGCCCGAGCCGGACCGCCGCCGCGACCGCGGCGTGCGTGTGCGCCCGGCCGGACGCGCCCGCCAGCGTGACGAGGAGGGACGGCACCGTCGCCACGACGAGGACGCACCACGGTGCCAGCAGGATGACGAGGTCCGGGCCCCGACCGGGCCACGAACGCCGGCCCGCGGCGGCCGCCACCACGAGCAGCACGCCCGCGGCGAGCGCCCAGGGCTCGACGAGCGTGGTGGTGCCCGGCGCGGTGGCGCCGGCGTCCGTGAGCGCCCGGCGGCCCGGGCCGAGGAGTGCGAGCACGCCGACGAGTGCCGCGAGCGCCGCGCCGGTGCGGCGCGCGTCCGTCCCGGTGGCGCGACGCGCGAGGGTGAGCGCCACGGCGCCGGCGGCGACGGCCGTCACGCCCGTCAGCACGCCACGATCGAGCCAGCGGTCGCCGACCGTCAGCACGGCGGGCAGCACCGCCGTCGGCAGCGTCGCGAGCGCGGTGCCGCCGCCCACGAGGGGCGCCGCGCCGCCGGCACCGCGCCGCAGCCGCGCGGCGCCGACGGCGACCAGCGTGAGCCCGCACGGCACGACGTACGGCTCGGGCGCCGTCGTGCCACCGGCCGCGAGCACCACGCACCACGCCGCGGACCCGAGCGCCCACGTCAGCCACCACGCGGCCCGGCGGTCGCGGAGGACGGCCCAGCCCCCTGCCGCGGCCGCACCGGTCGCCAGAGCCGCGGCGATCACGGTCGGGCCGGCGAGCACGGCGGCGAGCGTGCCGCACGCCGCGACCGCCCAGCCCACCTGCTCGGCGGCGACCCGTGCTGCGGTGCCGCCGCGCCGCGTGACCAGGTGGGCGGCGAGCACCGACGCCGCCCCGACGGCCACGGCGAGCAGCGCGGCCCCGGCGTGCGGCGGCACGTCGAGCGTGGTCCGCGCCGTCGCGACCACCAGCGCCGCGACGGGCGCGGCGGCCGCGGCGCCCGCACGTACCGCGGCGGGGCCGCGTCCGGGCACGTCGGCGAGCAGCGCGACGACCACGGCGGCGGTGCTCACCGCGGCGGCGAGGCAGGCCGCGGCGTTCTGCCACGGCACCGGCTGCACGACCGTGGAGGCGGCCCACGCCGCACCCCAGGACCACGCCGCGGCGCCGGCGGCGGTCAGCACGGCCGCGGTGCGTTCGGCCGCGGTGGCACGGACACGGCCCGCGCGCACGAGCAGCGCCGCCACGACGGCCGGTACGGCGATCCCGACGGCGAGCGCCGGCGTGCTCCCGAGGGCGGTGAGGGCCGCCGTGCCGGCCAGCAGGGCGAGACCGCCCGCGACGGCCGTGGAGGCCGCCGCGGCACCGGGGGAGCGGCCCCAGGTGCGCGCGTGGACGGCCACCGCGGCGGCGACGGCCGACGCGGCGGCCAGCCACGCCGGTGCCGCGGAACCGGCGACGAGGGCGGCACCCGCGGCCGCGACGGTGCCGGCGCGCGCGGTGCCGCGCCAGGCGGGGCCGCGAGTCCCACCCCGTACCCACGCCGCCGCCACGACGGACTCGCCGGCCACGGCGAGCGCGACGCGCCCGTCGGGTGCCACGAGCGGCAGCGCGGGCGCGAGCACGAGCACCGGCGTGGCCACCGACGCGAGCACGGCGGCCCACGAGCGGCCCGCTCGCGCCGCGGCGGCACCCGCGCCGGCCCGGGCCGCACGGGTGGCGAGCAGGGCCGTGCCGGCGAGCACCGCGACGCCCAGCGCCGACGGCATCACGGACGCGGCGGCCGTCGTGAGGAGCCCGGCGAGCAGCGCCACGCCCACCCATGCGGCGGACGCGGACGCCAGCACCGTCGCGGCGACAGCCACCGCGCGCACCGCCGCCCGCGGCAGCCCACGCCGGGACGGTCGTCGGCCGGGGACGAGGACCACCGCCAGCAGCACGACGGCGAGCGCGGCGACGTGCCAGCTCGTCGCGAGGTCGGCGCCCCGGGCACGGGCCGCGGCGGCGGCGAGCGTGCCTGTCGCCGCCGCGAGCGCGGCGCCGCCGCCGGCCCACCACGCGGCGGCCACGCGGACGTCAGCGGCGGCGGGGCCGCGGCCGCCGCGCGGTGCATCGGCACCGGCCTGGAGGGCGAGGACGGCAGTGGCCGCGGCGAGCGTGGCCGCCCCCGCCCACGGCGCCTCGCCGGCGATGCAGCGCACCACGGCGGCGCCTGCGGCCAGGACGAGCGCGGGCGCGGCGGTCAGCAGCGCGAGCACCCGCAGCAGCACGACGTCCACGGCGTGGGACCGCCAGGGCCGCACCGCACGGGTCAGCGTCGTGGTGGCAGCGACGAGGAGCAGCAGCGCGACGGCCTCCGGGCTCCCGGCGTGCCCGAGCCAGACGAGCGGGGCGACGGGCAGCAGCACCGCGGCCGTCACCGTGCCGGCGCGCAGCCGCGCGGTGGCGCCCCAGCCGGCGAGCAGGGCGGCGCAGGTCAGCACGGACGCGGTCGCCTGGCCGGGGCCGTCGCCGACGACGACCACGCCGGTCGCGCGCAGCGCCCAGGCGTCGAGCAGCAGCAGGGCGGCCGCGAGGGCACCGACCGCCTCCGCGCCCTGCGGCAGGCCGCGGCGGCGCAGCGCCGTCGCGAGGGCGAACACGACCACCGTGCCGGCACCGACGACCGCGGCCCGGGCGCCGAGCGTGAGCACGTCCCACGCGAAGACGAGGAACGTGATGCTGGCCGCGACCAGCAGCGCCGCGCCGACCACCTGGAGCACCGTCTGCACGCGCCAGGGCGCACGGGGCGGCGCGGTCGTCGACGGGGCGGTCGGCGGCGCGGCGGCCGACGGCGGGGACGCGACCGCCGACGGGAGGGCCGAGGCCGCCGCCGACGGGAGGGGCGAGGGCACCACCGACGGCGCCCTCGACGCGGCGACGCCGGTGGCCGGCGGCACGGGTCCGGGGCCGGGCACGGGGTCGGCCGGGGACCCGGCGGCGGGCGGCGACCAGCTCGTCGTCGCCGCCGGCGGCGCCCACGCGGCCCCGGCCGCGTGGACGTCGTGCCCACGTGCCGTCGCCTCCTCCGCCGCCGCCGCGCGCACCGGCTCCCGGCGGGCCTCCGCCGCGCGCATCGCGGTGATCCGCTCCTCGCGTCGCCGCAGGGCCTCGGCGGCCGCGACGCTGTCCTGCCAGAGCAGCGCCGCCTCGGGTACCGCGACGTCGAGCCCGCAGGTGGCGCACCGCGGACCGGGGAGCGTCGCGGCGCACGCGGGGCAGCGCGTCGCGTCGAGCAGCGCCCGCAGGGAGCGGGCGTGCACGGTGTCGGTGGGGACCGGAGGGGGCATGGGGCGCATCGTGCCAGCGGCGGGTGCCCGTGGGCCGTCGTCCACAGCCGGGACGCGCGTCGTCCACCCGTCCGCGCGCGGTCGCTGCGACGTCCGGGGGGATGGGCCTAGGGTGGGTGGGGCGGGCGCGCGGGACGCGCCGGCCCGGAGCACGGAGGTCACCATGGCTGGTCAGGAACACGTCAGGCGCCGCGAGGACGACGAGCCGGTCGACGAGCCGGGCACGCCGACGCCCACGGCACCGAGCGCGCAGGACCGTGACGCCGAGGTCGACGCGCTCCTCGAGGAGATCGACGACGTCCTGGAGTCGAACGCCGAGCAGTTCGTGCGCGGGTTCGTGCAGAAGGGCGGTCAGTGAGCGCCGATGACGTCGACCGCCTCGTCCGCGGCGTCCGGCCGGCTGCCGCACGCCTTCACCACCCCCGGTACGTCGTCGTTCGTCGAGTTCCTCTCCGGTCACGCGCCGGAGCTGCTGCCGGGCAACCGGCCGCTGCCCGCGGGTGAGCTCGCGGTGCCGCACGCCACGACGATCGTCGCGCTGACCTTCGACGGCGGCGTCGTCATGGCGGGCGACCGTCGCGCCACGATGGGCTCGATGATCGCGAGCCGGCACATCGAGAAGGTCTTCCCCGCGGACGAGTTCTCCGCGGTCGGCATCGCCGGCACCGCGGGCCTCGCCATCGAGCTCGTCCGGCTCTTCCAGCTGGAGCTCGAGCACTACGAGAAGATCGAGGGCAGCCTGCTGTCGCTGGACGGCAAGGCGAACCGGCTCGCCACGATGATCCGGGGCAACCTCGGGCTGGCCATGCAGGGTCTGGCCGTCGTGCCCCTGTTCGGCGGGTACGACCTGGACCGCGGCGTCGGCCGGATGTTCTCGTACGACGTCACGGGCGGGCGCTACGAGGAGCAGGACCACCACGCGGTGGGGTCGGGCTCCGTCTTCGCGCGCGGCTCGCTGAAGAAGCGGTGGCGTCCCGGCCTCGACGCCGCCGGTGCGGTGCGCGTCGCGGTCGAGGCGCTGGTCGACGCGGCGGACGACGACTCCGCGACGGGCGGGCCCGACCGCGTGCGACGCATCTGGCCGGTCGTGGCGACGGTGACGGAGTCGGGGTACCTGCGGGTGCCGGACGACGACCTCGAGGCCGTCGCGGAGGCCATCGAGACCGAGCGGCGCGTCGGTGGCGCGGGTGCGGGGGAGGTCGGCCGATGAGCATGCCGTTCTACGTCTCGCCCGAGCAGCTGATGAAGGACCGGGCCGACTACGCGCGCAAGGGCATCGCGCGCGGGCGGTCGGTCGTGGTCCTGCAGTACGACGACGGCATCGCGTTCGCCACGGAGAACCCGTCGCGCGCGCTGCACAAGATCTCGGAGATCTACGACCGCATCGCGTTCGCCGCGGTGGGGAAGTACAACGAGTTCGAGAACCTGCGGGTCGCGGGCGTGCGCTACGCGGACCTGCGCGGCTACTCGTACGACCGCGTCGACGTGACGGCGCGCGGGCTGGCGAACGCGTACGCGCAGACCCTCGGCACCGTGTTCACCACGGAGTCGAAGCCGCTCGAGGTCGAGCTCGTCGTCGTGGAGGTCGGCCGCGAGCCCGCGGGCGACCAGATCTACCGCCTCTCGTACGACGGGTCCGTCACCGACGAGCACGGCTGGGTCGTCATGGGCGGCCAGGCCGACCGGCTCGCGGGGCTCCTCGAGGGCGGCTGGCGCCCGGGGATGACGCTGGCGGAGGTGCTCGCGCTCGCCGTGCGGGTGCTCGGCTCCGCGCCGGACGACGCCGAGCCGCGCACGCTCGGGGCCGGTCAGCTCGAGGTGGCGGTGCTCGACCGCACGCGCCCGCGGCGGGCGTTCCGCCGGCTGACGGGTGCGCTGCTGGAGGACGTGCTCGGGGCGTCGACGGCCTGAGCGGCACCGACCGCGCCGGTGGGGCGCGGTGGCGCGAGGAACGGGAGGCACGCGTGGACAGGCGGATCTTCGGTCTGGAGACCGAGTACGGCGTGACGTGCGCGGCGCAGGACGGACGCGGGCTCTCCGCGGACGAGGTGGCGCGCTACCTGTTCCGCAAGGTGGTGGCGTGGGGGCGCTCGTCCAACGTGTTCCTGCGCAACGGCTCCCGGCTGTACCTCGACGTGGGCTCGCACCCCGAGTACGCGACCGCCGAGTGCGACGACTGGCGGCAGCTGGTCACGCACGACCGGGCGGGCGAGCGCATCCTCGAGGGCCTCGTCGCCGACGCGCAGCAACGGCTCGAGCACGAGGGGCTGCCGGGACGCATCCACCTCTTCAAGAACAACACCGACTCGGCCGGGAACTCGTACGGCTGCCACGAGAACTACCTGGTGCGCCGGCAGGGCGACTTCGCACGGCTGTCGGACGTCCTGGTGCCGTTCCTCATCACGCGGCAGGTGCTCACGGGCGCCGGCAAGGTGCTGGCGACGCCGCGCGGTGCGGTGTACTGCCTGTCGCAGCGCGCCGACCACATCTGGGAGGCCGTCTCGAGCGCCACGACCCGCTCGCGGCCCATCATCAACACCCGCGACGAGCCGCACGCGGACGCCGAGCACTACCGGCGCCTGCACGTCATCGTCGGCGACTCGTCGATGGCGGAGCCGACGACGATGCTGAAGGTGGCCTCCACCGACCTGCTGCTGCGGCTCGTCGAGGCCGGCGTCCCGATGCGGGACATGACGCTGGAGAACCCGATCCGGGCGATCCGCGAGATCAGCCACGACATGACAGGGCGGCAGCAGGTGACGCTCGCGTCCGGGCGCACGGTGACGGCGATCGACCTGCAGGAGGAGTACCTCGCCCGTGTCTCGGAGTTCGTGGACGCGGAGGTCGGCCCGTCGCCGGAGACGAAGCAGGTGCTCGACCTGTGGGAGCGGGGCCTGCGGGCGCTCCGCACGGGCGACCTGTCGCTCGTCGAGCGGGAGCTCGACTGGGTGATCAAGTACCGGATGATCGAGCGGTACCGCGCCAAGCACGGGCTGGAGCTGTCCGACGTGCGCGTCCAGCGCCTCGACCTGGCGTACCACGACATCTCGCGCACCGAGGGCCTCTACAACCTGCTCGCCGCGCGCGGGCTCGTCGAGCGCGTCACGACCGACCTCGACGTCTTCGAGGCGACCGCGGTGCCGCCGCAGACGACCCGGGCGAAGCTGCGCGGCGACTTCGTGCGGGCCGCCCAGGACGCCCGGCGCGACTACACCGTCGACTGGGTGCACCTCAAGCTCAACGACCAGGCCCAGCGGACGGTGCTCTGCAAGGACCCGTTCCGCAGCGTGGACGAGCGCGTCGACCGGCTGATCGAGTCGATGTGACGCCTGCGGCGTGACGCCGGGGGTTGTCGCGCGCGCCCCCGGGCGCCGGACCGGCACGTCCGGTCCGGCACGTACAGTGAGGCCCCGCACCGCCCGGCACGGGTGCGTGCCGCCGCGACGCGCGTCCCGCATCGCGGCCCGCAGACGGGAGAGGACACGACGTGGCGCGAGTGGCGGGTCGCCGCCGGGTGGCGGTGCTGGCCGTCCTGACACTGCTGCTGGCGGCGTGCGGGAGCACCCCGACGACGGCTGACCCGGAGGTCACCGTGACCGGCGGACCCGGGGACGCGCCCACCGTCACCTACCTGACCCCTCTCACCGTCGAGTCGACGCACCGCGAGACGGTGTGGCCGGGCACGGGTGCGGACCTCGTCGACGGCGGACCGGTGCTCATCGACTTCTGGCTCGAGAACGCGACCGACGCGAGCCTCGTCAAGGAGAGCTACTCGACCAGCCCGACGCCGCGCCTGCTCACCGAGGCCGACCTCGGCACCGACCTGTACGAGACGCTGCGCGGGCAGCAGGTCGGGGCGCGCCTGCTGCAGGTGGCGCCCGGCGGGCAGGGCGCCGACTACCCGACGGTCACGGTGCTCGACGTGCTGCCGACGCGTGCCGTCGGCGAGCCGCGCCCGCAGGACCCGGCGCTGCCGGCGGTCACGGTCACGGAGGACGGCTCGCCGACGCTGGTCCCGACCGGCACGCCGCCGCCCGCCGACCTCGTCGTGCAGCCGCTGCTGCGCGGCACCGGGCCGCAGGTCGGGCCCGGCGACGTCATCACCGTGCAGTACAGCGGCTTCGCGTGGGAGGACGGCGAGCTCTTCGACGCGTCGTGGTCGCGCGGCCTGCCCGTGTCGTTCCTGCTGTCCGACGTGCAGGCGTGGGCGGAGGGCCTCGTCGACCAGCCGACCGGCAGCCAGGTCATGCTCGTCGTGCCGCCGAGCTACCCGCTCGGCGTGACCGACGCGGAGGACCTCGCGGGTCAGACGGTCGTCTTCGTGATCGACATCCTCGCGACCGGCACCCCGGAGGAGGCGTCCCGATGAGCCTCGCGCTGCGGGTGATCCCGTGCCTTGACGTCGACGCCGGGCGCGTCGTCAAGGGCGTGAACTTCGCGAACCTGCGCGATGCGGGGGACCCGGTCGAGCTCGCGCGCCGCTACGACGCCGAGGGCGCCGACGAGGTGACGTTCCTCGACGTGTCGGCGTCGTCGGGGGACCGCGAGACGACGTACGACGTCGTGCGCCGCACGGCCGAGGAGGTCTTCGTCCCCCTGACGGTGGGCGGCGGCGTCCGGTCGGCCGACGACGTCGACCGGCTGCTGCGGGCCGGGGCGGACAAGGTCGGCGTCAACACGGCCGCCATCGCCCGGCCGGAGCTCATCACGGAGATCGCCGACCGGTTCGGCTCGCAGGTGCTCGTGCTCTCCGTCGACGCGCGTCGCGTGACGGGGGAGACGCGCACCGACTCGGGCTACGAGGTGACGACGCACGGCGGTCGCCGCGGCACGGGCCTGGACGCGGTCGCGTGGGCGCAGCGGGCGGTCGAGCTCGGCGTCGGCGAGGTCCTGCTCAACTCGATGGACGCGGACGGCACCACGGCCGGGTTCGACCTCGACATGATCCGCGACGTGCGCGCGGTCGTCCGCGTGCCGCTCATCGCGTCGGGTGGCGCCGGCACCGTGCAGCACTTCGTCGACGTGGCGCGCACCGGCGTCGACGCCGTGCTCGCGGCGAGCGTGTTCCACTTCGGCACGCTCACGGTCGGCCAGGTCAAGGACGCGCTGCGGTCCGCCGGCGTCGAGGTGCGCTGAGCGCCCGTCGGGCACGTGCCCGACGGGCCGTCAGGGCCCGGTGAGCAGCGCGCGCACCGCGGCGACGTCGTCGGGTGCTCCGTCGACCGCGACGTCCGCGGCCCGCAGCCGCCCGGACACCGCGAGCACCAGCTCGCCGACGTCGCCGCGCAGCACCACCGTGCCGTGCCGGCCACGTGCCCGGTGCACGGCGGACCGCACGTCGTCGGGGCGCACCAGCACGACGCCCGGGCCGAGGCGGCGCAGGCGCAGCGGCGCCGTGCGCAGGAGCTGGCCCCACAGCAGGTCCCGCAGCCCGTCGGGGAGCTCGCGGGGTGCGACAGGTCCCGCGCCGCGGCGCAGGTCCTCGGTGTGGATGAAGTACTCGGAGGCGTTGACCGCGTCGCCCGCCCACGCGAGCGGGCTCCAGCGCGGGGGCGGTGCGGCGAACGTGTCGACGAGCCTCGCGTAGTCGTCCGGCCCCTCGACCGTCGCCGCGAGCCGCTCCGTCGCCGCGCCGGGCCCCCGGGTGGCGGCGGTGCCCAGAGCGCCCGCGCCGGCGCGCGGCGCACGCTCGCGCAGCACGAGGTGCGCGGCGAGGTGGCGCGCCTGCCAGCCGGCGCACAGCGTGGGCGCGTCGTGGGCGGTCGCGCGCAGCGTGTCGGCCAGCCATGCGCGCTCGGTCTCGTGCCACGTCATGGCACGGATCGTGCCACGCGCCGGCCCACCGGGCGCAGCGGTGGTCGCGTGAGAGGATGACGAGGTCCCCGTCAGCAGGAGAGTGAGACAGCTGTGCCCACGCGCGCCCAGTCGACCCCCGCGGCGCTGCAGGGCTCGGCGACCCGGCGGTCGGCGGCCCTGGTCTGGCGCGGCATGCGCTCGCAGCCGCGCACCTACGTCCTCGCGGTGCTCACCTCGGCCGTGTTCGGCGTCGCGACCGTCGGCGTGAGCCGCGTGCTGGGGTGGGCGACCGACGCCGTGGTCGTCCCCGCCATCGAGGGGGAGTCCGACGCGCAGGGGCGCATCTGGGTCGCGGGCGTGGCGATGGTGCTCGTCGCGCTGACCCTGGCGGTCGCCGTCGCGCTGCGCCGCGTCTTCGCCGGCATCGGCGTGGCCGACATCCAGGCGGACCACCGGCGTGCGGTGACCCGCCAGTACCTGCGCCTGCCCATGACCTGGCACCGGCGCCACCCGACAGGGCAGCTGCTGTCGAACGCCGGGTCCGACGTCGAGGCGGCGACGGGCGTGTTCAACCCCCTGCCGTTCGCGCTCGGCGTGGTGGTCATGATCGGGGTCGCGACGGTGGCGCTGCTGCGCACCGACGTCTGGCTGGCGCTCGCCGCGCTCGTGGTGCTGCCGCTGGCCGTCGTCGCGAACCTCGTCTTCCAGCGGCGCATGACGCCCGCGATCACCCGCGCGCAGCAGCTGCGCGCCGAGGTCGCGGACATCGCGCACGAGAGCTTCGAGGCCGCGTCCCTCGTGAAGTCGCTCGGCACCGAGGACCGCGAGGAGGCGCGCTTCGGCGCACGCGCACGCCAGCTGCGGGACGCGAACGTCCGCGTCGGCGTCGTGCGCGCGGTCTTCGACCCCGTCATCGACCTCCTGCCGAACCTCGGGACGCTGCTCGTCCTGCTGGTCGGCACGCAGCGCGTCGCGTCGGGCGCGATCGGCACGGGCGACGTCGTCGGTGCCGCCTACCTGCTGACGCTGCTCGCCGTGCCCGTCCGCGCGTTCGGGTGGGTGCTCGGCGAGCTGCCGCGCGGCCTCGTGGGCCACGACCGCATCGCCCGGGTGCTCGACGCGCACGGCGTCCCGGTGGACGGCGGCGCCCGGCTGCCGCACGCGGCCGGCGGCGCGGACGTGCGGCTGCGCGGCGTCACGCTGCGCGTCCCGGCGTCGGACGGCGAGGCCGAGCTGCTGCAGGGCGTCGACCTGCACGTGGCCCCGGGCCGCACGCTCGCGGTGGTCGGCCCGACGGGCTCCGGCAAGACGACGCTCGTCGGGCTCGTGCCCCGCCTCGCGGACCCGTCGGCGGGTGTCGTCGAGGTCGACGGGCGCGACGTGCGGACGCTCGCGGCGGCCGACCTCGCCGCCCAGGTGGCGTACGTCAGCCAGTCGACGTTCGTGTTCGAGGACACCGTCCGCGGCAACGTCACCCTCGCCGACGCCGACGACCCGGCCGCGCCGTCGGACGACGAGGTGTGGCGCGCGCTGCGCACCGCGCGCGTCGACGACGTGGTCCGTGCGCTCCCGGGCGGCCTCGACGCGCCGCTGGGTGAGCGCGGCGCGAACCTGTCCGGCGGCCAGCGGCAGCGGCTCGCGCTGGCCCGCGCGCTCGTGCGCCGCCCGCGCGTCCTCGTCCTCGACGACGCCACCTCGGCGGTCGACCCGCGCGTGGAGCGGGACATCCTCACGGGCCTGCGCTCCGCCGGCGACGCGCACGTGCCGACGGTGCTGCTGGTCGCGTACCGCATGTCCTCGGTCCTGCTCGCCGACGAGGTGCTGCACCTCGAGTCCGGCCGGGTGGTCGACCGCGGCACGCACGCGGAGCTGCTCGCGCGCGACCCGGGGTACGCCGCGCTCGCCACCGCCTACGAGCAGGAGACGGCGCGCCGCGACCG
>JAPSIR010000313.1 GCA_031178625.1 Cellulomonas sp. | reverse complement strand
CGGTGGTCCTCCTTCCCTTCACGACGGCCGAAGACGTGGAGAAACGCCTCGGCGACGGGATCTCCGGGGCCGACGGAGAACAGTCCGCAGTACTCCGTGACAAGCACGCGAAACTGGTCCGCCGTCAGCTCGGATGAGCCGGAGGGCGTGACGAGGAATCGGCGCACCGAACGCTCGGAGAGGCGCAGCGCGTCCTCGCACTCGATCTCGCGGCCGCGCTTTCTCCAGGCGCCGTCCAGCTCGATCCCCCGCGGGGGGAGCCCTTCTCCGAGAGTGCGCACCTCGTCATCCGGCTCGACGTCTGCGAAAGGTGGTGGAGCTTCCATGATCACCAAGTGTCATGCGTTGTTGCACGTCCGTCGTGCGCCTGACCGGTCAGCACACGACGACGACCTGGACGGACTCAGCGACTGGCATCACGCAGGTCCACGTCAGCGACCCCGAGACGGTGCCGTTCGCCATCACCGTCAGCCGCGTCCGTCCGGGTGGACGGTTCTCGGGGTCGATCGAGCGCCGGTCAGACCGACGCCACCCACAGCCCGTCGCGGGCACGCGTCATCGCGACGTACATCTCGCGGAGGCGGTACTCGCGGCGCTCGCGGTCCACGTCGTCGAGCTGCTCGGGCTTCTGCGTGAACCACGACGCCCGGACGTCGACGACCAGCACGTGCTTGAACTCCAGGCCCTTCGCGCGCTTGATCGTGCCGACCTTGACCGCGTCGACAGGCACGCCGTCGTAGCGCTCGAGGTTCACCACCGGGATGCCGGCGGCCGTGAGCGCCTCGGTGGCCTCGTCGACGCCGCGGCGCGAGAGGGACAGCACGCCGACGTCGCCGTACCCGGTGCCGACCTGCTGCACGGCCTCCTGCACGCGCGCGACCATGCGGCGCGACCGGTCGGCGGGGTTGGAGCACCGGACGTACACGGGCTTCGGGCCGCGGCGCGGGACCTGCGTCGGGCGGTCGCCGCGGGCGGTGGCGCCCTCGATGTCGGCGAACTCGTCGTCCGCGACCAGCATCGACGCGAACTGCAGGATCTCCGCGGTGTTGCGGTAGTTCACGTCGAGCACGGTGCCGCGGCCGGCCACGGACACGCCCGCCTCGGCGAGCGTGAACCCGCCGGGGTAGATCGTCTGCTGGCCGTCGCCGACGAGCGTCAGCCCGTCGGGGGCGTCGCCGACGAGGGCGTGCAGCATGCGGATCATCACGCACGACAGGTCCTGGGCCTCGTCGACGACGACGGCCGTGTACGGCTCGGCGGGCGGCTGCCGGTGCACCTCCGCCTCGGCGAGCGCGATCTGGTCGGCGAAGTCGTGCACGCCCCGCACCCGCAGCTCCGCGTCGTACGCCTGGTACAGGTCCCACACGACGCGCCGCTGCTGCGGCCCGAGCCGGTGCCGGCGGCCGAGCCGCGGCAGGTCGGCGTACTGCTCCCACCGGGTCAGGCCGCGGCCCTTGATGACGTGGATGACCTCGTCGTGCCAGTAGTCCTGCTCGTGGCGGTCGGTGTCGATGATGCTGCCGCCGGCGACGCGTCCCCAGGCCGTCGTCCAGGCCGAGGCGATCTGCTTGCCGTCGATGCGGCACGCGACGCCGCGCTCGTCGAGGATCCGCTTGGCGGTCTCGTGCACGCCCGCGAACTCGACGCGGTCGACGACGTCCGGCGCGAGCCGCGTCAGCGACTGGCGCAGCACGTCCGGCAGCGTGCGGATGTAGGTCGTGACGAGGACCCGGCCGGCGCGCGTGCGCGCGAGGTAGGCGGCGCGGTGCAGGCCGACGACCGTCTTGCCGGTGCCCGCCGCGCCGCGGATGCGCGACGGCCCGTTGAAGGACCGCCGCACGATGCGCGCCTGCGCGGGGTGCAGGAACGCCATCCACTCCTCGACCGGCGCCGCCATGAGGCCGTCGAGCAGGGCGGCCTGGACGGTCGCCTCGTCGAGCAGCGGCTCGACGGTGAACGTCGACGGGTCGTCGGGGACGGGCGGTCCGGCGGGAGCGGCGTCGGGTGCGGGCCGCGGGGACGGGACGACCGCGGCCGGTGCCGGCACCTCGAGGAAGCGCCCGTCGGGGCCGAGCGGCGCGTCGAGGGCGGTGAGCGGCGCGTCGAGCGCCGTCGCGGGGAGGACCGGCTCGGGGAGCGTCGTGCTCACCGGCGCCGGCGCGCCGACCTGGCGGAACCAGGCGAGCGCGCGGGTCAGCACCGCGTCGACCTGCGCCGGCGTCAGGCGGTGCCCGTGCCGGGCGATCAGCTGCAGCGCGTCCCGCTCGCCCACGACGCGGACCGGACCGACGCGCTCGTCGACGCCCGTGCGACCGGCGAGCACGGCGACGGCGTGCACCTCGCCGGGCGCGAGCCCGACCTCGGCCAGCTCGCCCTCGGTGCGGTACGCGAGGTCGGCGAGGGCCATGAGGTCGTCGGTGACGTCGGCGTCCCCGCGGTGGATGCGGTCGCCGACGATCGACACGTCGGCCCACGCCTTGGTGTCGACGACGAACACGCCGCCCGGCCCGATGACGACCATGTCGACCTGCGCCCGGCGGCTGCCCGGCCACTGCCGGTCCGCGAGGAGGTGGTAGCCGGCGGCCGCCAGCGGTGCCAGTGCGCGGGCCGTGCGCTGCTCGGTCGCCGACGCGAGGCCGTAGCTCGCGGCGGTGCGGCGCGCGTCGGCCGC
>JAPSIR010000312.1 GCA_031178625.1 Cellulomonas sp. | reverse complement strand
GCCGCGAGGTCGTCCTTGCTCAGCGCGAGCTCCAGCGGCCCGTCACCGACCCAGAGCCGACGCTCGGCGAGCGGGCCGGG
The DNA here is from genome assembly GCA_031178625.1 of Cellulomonas sp. Lineage (GTDB taxonomy): Bacteria > Actinomycetota > Actinomycetes > Actinomycetales > Cellulomonadaceae > Cellulomonas. The sequence goes on along the minus strand of JAPSIR010000312.1, from coordinate 2,598 downwards.
GCTGCCGGCGGGCGGCTCCCCCAGCACGAGCTCGGCGACCTGACCACGCTGCAGCACGGCCACGACGTCCGCGAGCGACGTCACGGCGTCCTCGCCGCGCCCCTGCTCCTGGCGGAACAGGTCGAGGACCGCCTCGCGCCGTCGCACGCGGTGCTCCGCGAGCACCCCGTCGATGCGCTCCTGGAACGCCTCCTCGTTGACGCCCTCGGCCCGGGAACCACCGGGGACCTCGACGAGCACCTCCCGCACCTCCTGGCCCACGGCGTCCTTGAGCAGCGCCACCGCGCGGACGTCGCCGGTGAGGACCACCAGCTCCGGCTTGCGCTCGGTCACCTGGCGGTCGAGGTCCGCGGCGACGACGTCGACGTTGCGCTCCCAGGAGTCCTGGACCCGCTGCTGCCAGCGGCGGTGCGCCCAACCGCCGCCCCCGACCTTGTGCATCTCGTCGTGGTCGCCCTCGACCGTCTCCGTGACGTCGGCGAGCAGCCCGGAGCCGTCGGTCCAGGTGTAGTCCGCACCCTGCCGGTTGACCTCGACGAGCAGGAACCGGGTCGACTCGTCCGCCGCCCGGGCGGCGGGCAGCAGGAGCGGGACGGGCCCGCACGCCGCCGTCGACTGCGCCGGCGGCTCGGTGAGCACCCGGTCCACGAGCACGGCCTGCGCGTCGGCGACAAGGACGCGCCCGTGCGGCCCCGGCACGTGCGTGGGACGGGCCACCAGCTCGTCGAGCGCCTCGAGCACCGCCGACGGCGACCCGTCGTGCTCGAGCTGACGACGCAGCGCCTTCCAGCGCGTCTGCACGTCCGCCGCCCCGGTCGCGTCGTCCCGCGTGGCGTCGAGGTACACGGTCGTAAAGGGCGCCGGGCGCCCGAGCAGCGGCTTGAGCCAGTGCAGGTCCATCAGGCAGGTCTCCTCGCGTCGGCGGGGGTTCCGTCCGGGCGTCGGTGCCCCGGTTCGCCCGAACGGGTCTGACCCCTCCACCATCCGTCACGCGCGACGGGCCCGCCACCGCGCGGACGCCGCCCGGCACGGACCGGCGTGCGCCGGCGCGTCAGGCGTGCCCGACGCTCGCGTCCTGCGCGGTCGCCTGCGTGCCGGCCTGCGCGTGGTCCTGCGCGATGGCCTCGTGGTGGCGGATGACCTCGTCGACGATGAACGCGAGGAACTTCTCCGCGAACACGGGGTCGAGGTCGGCCTCCTGCGCGAGCGCGCGCAGCCGCGCGACCTGCGCCGCCTCGCGGCCCGGGTCGGACGGCGGGAGGTCGAGGCGCGCCTTGAGCACGCCGACCTGCTGGGTGGCCTTGAAGCGCTCGGCCAGCAGGTGCACGAGCGCCGCGTCGATGTTGTCGATGCTCCGGCGCAGCCGGGCGAGGTCCGGCGGGACGGGCCCGGGCAGGTCGCTCACGCGCTCTTCTCGCGCGGCGTGCGCTTGTCGCGGCCGACCTCGCGCGGGACGAGCGTCGGGTTGACGTTGTCCAGCACGACGTCGCGCGAGATGACGACGCGGGCGACGTCGTCGCGCGACGGCACCTCGAACATCACCTGCTGGAGGACCTCCTCCATGATCGCCCGCAGGCCGCGGGCGCCCGTGCCGCGCAGCAGCGCCTGGTCCGCGATCGCCGCGACGGCCTCGTCCTCGAACGCGAGCTCGACGCCGTCGATCGCGAACATGCGCTGGTACTGCTTGATCAGCGCGTTGCGCGGCTCGGTGAGGATGCGCACGAGGGCGCTGCGGTCGAGCGGCGAGACGGTCGTGATGACCGGGACGCGACCGATGAACTCGGGGATGAGCCCGAACTTCAGCAGGTCCTCCGGCATGACGTCGCCGTAGACGTCCTTGTCGTCCGCCGTGTGCAGCGGGGCGCCGAACCCGATGCCGCGGCGGCCGGCGCGCGACGTGATGATCTCGTCGAGGCCCGCGAACGCGCCCGCGACGATGAACAGCACGTTCGTCGTGTCGATCTGGATGAACTCCTGGTGCGGGTGCTTGCGCCCGCCCTGCGGCGGCACCGAGGCGGTCGTGCCCTCGAGGATCTTCAGCAGCGCCTGCTGCACGCCCTCGCCCGACACGTCGCGCGTGATCGACGGGTTCTCGCTCTTGCGGGCGATCTTGTCGATCTCGTCGATGTAGATGATCCCCGACTCGGCCTTCTTGACGTCGTAGTCGGCGGCCTGGATGAGCTTGAGGAGGATGTTCTCGACGTCCTCGCCGACGTAGCCCGCCTCGGTGAGGGCCGTGGCGTCGGCGATGGCGAACGGGACGTTCAGCATCTTCGCGAGCGTCTGCGCCAGGTACGTCTTCCCGCAGCCCGTGGGCCCGATGAGCAGGATGTTCGACTTGGCGATCTCGACGTGCTCCTCGCCGGCGGCGCGGGCGCCCTCACCGGCCTGGATGCGCTTGTAGTGGTTGTACACCGCGACGGCGAGCGACCGCTTGGCGGGCTCCTGCCCGACGATGTACTGCTCGAGGAACTCGAAGATCTCCTTCGGCTTCGGCAGCTCGACCATGCCCACCTCGGTGGCCTCGGCGAGCTCCTCCTCGATGATCTCGTTGCACAGCTCGATGCACTCGTCGCAGATGTAGAACACCCAGGCGAC
>JAPSIR010000095.1 GCA_031178625.1 Cellulomonas sp. | reverse complement strand
TGGGGGAGCCCGGCACCGGCGTGGGGTCGGACGGCTTCTCGCGGAACGCCGCGATGCGCGTGGGGTCGGACGGCTCGGTCTCGATGACGCCGAACTGGTCGGCCATGCCGATCGGCTGGCGGATGCCTGCCACCGTCAGCTCCGCGCCCGACTCGATGTGCGAGTCCACCATCTGCGAGAAGTCCATGCGGTAGACGTGGTCGGCGCCGACCCCGACCACGATGTCGGGGCGCGCGTCGTCGATGATGTTGAGGCACTGGTAGATCGCGTCGGCGCTGCCGAGGTACCAGTGCTTGCCCACGCGCTGCTGCGCCGGCACCGCGGCGACGTAGTTGCCCAGCAGCGGGGACATGCGCCACGTGCGGGACACGTGCCGGTCCAGGCTGTGGGACTTGTACTGCGTCAGCACGATGACGTGCAGGTAGTGCGAGTTGATGACGTTCGACAGCGCGAAGTCGATCAGGCGGTAGATGCCTCCGAAGGGGACAGCGGGCTTGGCGCGGTGCGCGGTCAGGGGCATGAGCCGCTTCCCCTCCCCTCCGGCGAGGACGATGGCGAGGACACGCGGCGCTGGCATGGACCCAACCTAGGGCTGTCCGGCGCTCGCAGCGAGGCGACGCGGCGCGGGCGCTAGCGTGTCGTCCAGGACCGGCTGACCAGGCCGGTCACGACCTGGAGGCCCCCGTGCGCGTCGACCTGCTGACCCGCGAGTACCCGCCGCACGTGTACGGCGGGGCCGGCGTCCACGTCGCCGGCCTGACCGCCGTGCTCCGGGACCTGGTCGACGTGCGCGTGCACGCGTTCGACGTCCCCGTGGACGAGCCCAAGACGCACGGCTACGCCGTCCCGGAGGCGCTCGCGGGCGCGAACCCCGCGCTCGCGACCATGGGCGTCGACCTGTCGATCGTCGACGGCATCGGGCGCGACGGCGGGGCCCCGACCGACCTGGTGCACTCGCACACCTGGTACGCGAACCTCGCCGGGCACCTCGCGTCGCTGCTGTACGGAGTGCCGCACGTCGTGACGGCGCACAGCCTCGAGCCGCTGCGCCCCTGGAAGGCCGAGCAGCTCGGCGGCGGGTACGCGCTGTCGTCGTGGGTCGAGCGCACCGCGTACGAGGCGGCCGCCGGTGTCATCGCCGTCAGCGCCGGGATGCGCGCCGACATCCTGCGCGCGTACCCGGCGGTCGACCCCGACCGCGTCCACGTGGTGCACAACGGCATCGACCTGGACGGCTGGCGGCGGCCGGAGGGCGACGAGGCCACCGCCCGGGCGCGCGCGGTCGTCGAGGGCCTCGGCATCGACCCCGACCGCCCGGCGGTCGTGTTCGTCGGCCGGATCACCCGGCAGAAGGGTCTGCCGTACCTGCTGCGGGCGGCCGAGGCGCTGCCTGCGGACGTCCAGCTGGTCCTGTGCGCCGGTGCCCCCGACACGCCCGAGATCATGGCCGAGGTGACGGGTCTGGTCGAAGGGCTCCAGACGCGGCGCGGGGGCGTCGTGTGGATCGAGCGGATGCTGCCGCGGGACGAGCTGTGCGCCGTCCTCGCGCACGGCACCGTGTTCGTCTGCCCCTCGGTCTACGAGCCGCTGGGCATCGTCAACCTCGAGGCCATGGCGGTCGGCCTGCCGGTCGTCGGCACCGCCACGGGCGGCATCCCCGAGGTCGTCGACGACGGCGTGACGGGCTGGCTCGTGCCGATCGAGCAGGTGCAGGACGGCACCGGGACGCCCGTCGACCCGGACCGGTTCGTCGCCGACCTCGGCACCGCGCTCGCGGGCGCCGTCGCCGACCCCGAGCGCGCCGCGGCGTTCGGCGTCGCGTCGCGCCGGCGCGTCGAGGAGCACTTCTCGTGGCGCGCGATCGGCGAGCGCACGCTCGCCGTCTACCGGTCGGTGCTCGGGGGCTGACGCGCGGGCGCGGCCGCCGGAGGGCGGGGTCAGTCCCGCGCGAGCCGCGTCGCCGCGGCGGCCATGGCTCGCCGGGCCACGCGGTCGACCTCGCGCAGGGCGGTCGACCGCTGGTCGGCCTGCCACGTGTTCACGGCGCCGCCGTCGTCGCGCGTCGCGAGCCGCACGATCGCGCGCAGGCGGGCGGCGCTGGTGAGCACGCGCAGCCGCTGCGGCTCCACGCCCGGCGGGATCCGGGACGGCGTCAGCGCGCCGTCGCGGACCACCGTGATCTCCTCCGCCGCGTCCGCGCTCCAGCGCGCCACGCCGAGGTCGACCAGTGCCTCGGTCGCCGTGCGCAGGCCGTCCCGCAGCGCACGCTCGGCCTCCTCGAGCGAGCCCACCTGGGCGTGCGCCGCGGGGCGCCAGTCCGGCACGGGGGTCACGTGCCACCGCACGAGGTGCCCCGGCTCGAGCTCCGAGCCGAACCGCTGGACGTGCGGCACCGCCACGCTCGTCGCGTCGCCCCGCGCGACGAGCACCGACTCGCCGACGTCGATGGCGGCGCCCGACGCGGGCGGCGGGACGGCGACCGGCTCGCCCGGGACGGGCAGCGCGACCCCGACCTCGGTCGCGCTCGCCGAGTCGGTGAGCCACTGCACCAGCGGGACGACGTCGTCGTCGCCGCGGTGCACGGCGTGCGGCTCGTCCTCGCCCTGCACGGCGCGCGTCGCGCGGCGTGCGTCGGCCGGTGCGGTCAGCCACAGGGCGAGCAGGACGGAGCGGGGGAGCTGGAGCGCGGGTGCCACGCGACCACGGTAGGACGGGCACGGCGCGGTCGACGCACGACCGCGCCGTGCCCTGCGTCACCGGTGGCGGGAGCGCCCGTGGGTGTCAGGACGCGCGCGCCGCCAGCTCCTCGCGGACGAGCGTCGACAGCGTGCGGCCGTCGGCGCCGCGGCCGGCGCGCGCCCCGACCTCCTTCATCACGCGGCCCATGTCCTTCGGCGACGCCGCACCGAGCTCGTCGACGACGGTGCGCACGAGCGCGGCGAGCTCCTCGCCGGTCGGGGCGGTGGGCAGGTAGGTGGCGATGAGGTCGGCCTCGGCCGTCTCGGTCGCGGCGCGGTCGGCCGCGCCCGCGTCGGTGTAGATCTGGGCGGACTCACGCCGCTTCCTCACCTCGCGCGCCAGCACGGCGAGCACGTCGTCCTCGGTGAGCTCCCGCGGGGTCGGACCGGCCTTCGCCTCGGCGCGCACCGCGCCGATCGCCTGGCGCAGCGTGCCGGTGCGGGTGGTGTCGCGCGCCTTCATGGCGGCGGTGAGGTCGGCGTCGAGCCGGTCGAGCGTGGTCATGGCACCAGGGTGCCCGGCCACCGGGTCCGGCGTCGCCCCGATACCCCGTCGCTGCGCCACGCGGCGCCGCCCGCTGGCCCCGGGCGGCGCCGACGTGCGTCAGCCGATGGCGTGCACCGGCGCCGACAGCGGGACGCCGGAGCCGTCGCGGCGGGGGTCGGGCTCGGGCAGCGGCACGGGCTGCCCGCCGGCGCCGGTGGCGCGCGCGGGCGCAGCGCCCACGTGGGCGAGGATCAGGGCGTCCTCGCCCTTGAGGAAGCGGTGCGAGCGCACGCCGCCCGTCGCGCGGCCCTTGGCCGGGTACAGCGCGAACGGGGTCACCTTGACGGAGCCGGTCTGCGTGCCGGGCAGCGCCGAGGACGCACCGGCGACGGTGACCACCACGGGGTCGGCGTCCTCGGGACGCACCACCGAGAAGGCGACGACGCGCGCGCCCGCGCCGAGCTTGATGCCGGCCATGCCACCGGCGGCGCGGCCCTGCGGCCGCACGTGCGACGCCGGGAAGTGCAGGAGCGAGGTGTCCGTGGAGACGAGCACGAGCTCGTCCTCGTCGCGCGCGACCGCGCCGCCGACGACCTCGTCGCCGTCCTTGAGGGCGACGACCTCCCACGCGTCCCGGTTGCCGGGCACGTCGCCGGGCGTGACGCGCTTGACGACGCCCCGCGCGGTCGCGAGCGCGAGCGGGGCCACGTCGGCCGTCAGCGGGACGAGGGCGACGACGCGCTCGTCCTTCTCGAGCGTCACGGCCTCGCCGACCGGCAGGCCGCCCGAGAGCGTCGGCGGGCCGTCCGTGGGCGGCAGGGCGGGCAGGTCGAGCACGGGGACGCGCAGCACGCGGCCGCGCGACGTGAGGGCGCCGACCTCCGCGCGGGCCGTCGTGGGGACCGCCGACGCGACGACGTCGTGCCGGCTGCGCTGGGTGCCGTCCCCGCGGCCGGGCTCGCCGTCGTCGGCGGTGCGGGCCAGCAGCCCCGTCGCCGACAGCAGCGCCCAGCACGGCGAGTCGGGGATCTCGAGCGTTGCCGCGCCCTTGCCGCGTCCCGTGGGGGCGGCGGCCGCCGCGCCGGCGACGCTCGCGCCGCCCGCGTGCTCGAGCAGGATCGTGCGGCGCGGCGTGCCGTACGTCGCCGCGACCTCGGCCATCTCGTCGGAGACGAGCCCGCGCAGCAGCGCGTCGTCCGCGAGCAGCGCCTCGAGGCGGGCGATCTCGTCCTTCAGCTCCTGCTGCTCGCGCTCGAGCTCGATGCGCGAGAACCGCGTCAGGCGGCGCAGGCGCAGCTCGAGGATGTACTCGGCCTGCGGCTCCGAGAGGTCGAAGACCGAGCGCAGGCGCGTGCGCGCCTCGTCGGAGTCGTCCGAGGAGCGGATGACCTGGATGACCTCGTCGATGTCGACGATCGCGACGAGGAGGCCCTCCACGAGGTGCAGGCGCTCCTGCCGCTTGCGCAGCCGGTAGCGGGAGCGGCGGCGCACCACGTCGATGCGGTGGCCGACCCAGACCTGCAGCAGCTCGCGCAGACCCAGCGTGCGCGGCTGGCCGTCGACCAGCGCGACGTTGTTGATGGAGAACGAGTCCTCCATGGGCGTGTAGCGGTAGAGCTGCTCGAGCACGGCCTCGGGCAGGAAGCCCGTCTTGACCTCGATGACGAGGCGCAGGCCGTGCTGGCGGTCCGTGAGGTCGACGGCGTCCGAGATGCCGGAGAGCTTCTTGGACTGCACGCCCTCCTTGATCTTCTCGATGACCTTCTCCGGGCCGACGAGGTAGGGCAGCTCGGTGACGACGATGCCCTTGCGCTTGGGCGTCACGTTCTCGATGCGCGCCGTCGCCCGCGTGCGGAACGCGCCGCGGCCCGTGCGGTAGGCGTCGCGCACGCCGTCGAGGCCGACGATCTTTCCGCCCGTCGGCAGGTCCGGCCCGGGGACGAACCGCATGAGGTCCTCGAGCGTCGCGTCCGGGTGCAGGACGAGGTGCCGCGCGGCAGCGACGACCTCGACGAGATTGTGCGGCGCCATGTTGGTGGCCATGCCGACCGCGATGCCCGTCGCGCCGTTGACCAGCAGGTTCGGGATCGCGGCCGGCAGCACGGCCGGCTGCGTCAGCTTGCTGTCGTAGTTCGGCACGAGGTCGACGACGTCCTCGTCGAGCCCCTGCGTCATCGCCATCGCCGACGGCGCCATGCGCGCCTCGGTGTACCGGGACGCCGCCGGGCCGTCGTCGAGCGAGCCGAAGTTGCCGTGCCCGTCGACCAGCGGCAGCCGCAGCGAGAACGACTGCGCGAGGCGGACCATCGCGTCGTAGATGGGGGCGTCGCCGTGCGGGTGGAGCTTGCCCATGACCTCGCCGACGACCCGCGCCGACTTCACGTACGGGCGGTCGGGCCGCAGGCCCATGTCCGCCATCTGGTAGACGATCCGCCGCTGCACCGGCTTGAGCCCGTCCCGCGCGTCCGGCAGCGCCCGCGAGTAGATGACCGAGTACGCGTACTCGAGGAACGACCCCTCCATCTCGGTGGAGACGTCGATGTCGACGATCTTCTCGACGAGGTCCTCGGGCGGCAGGTCGGGGGTCGCGGGACGACGCGCCATGGGGTGGTCTGCTCCTCGGGGTGCGGGGACGCGGCGGGCGCCGCGGCGCCCCATTCTCGCGCGCACGCGGGGTCGTCGGGGCCACGGCACGCCCGGACCGCACGCGGGGCCGGTGCCCCGCTAGCCTGGCGGGCATGGCCGACGTCGTCCCCCGTCCGCCCCACGCCGCGCCGGCGGAGCCGGGCACCGGCCCGTACCCCGCCGCGTGGGAGGCGGACGTCGTGCTGCACGACGGGTCGACGACCCGGCTGCGACCGATCCGGCCCACGGACGCCGACGCGCTCCAGGCCTTCCACGTCGCGCAGTCCGAGCGCTCGACGTTCCTGCGCTTCTTCGCCGCGCTGGAGCGGCTCCCCGAGCGCGACCTGCAGCGGCTCGTGCGCGTCGACCACGTCGACCGGGTCGCGCTCGTCGCGGTCACCGCGGCGCCCGGTGCGGTCGGACCGCAGGACGCCGCGCCCGGGGAGGAGCCACCGGCGGACGACGCACCCGAGCGGATCATCGGCGTCGCCCGGTACGACCGCGTCGACGGCGAGACCGCCGAGGTGGCGTTCAACATCGCCGACGCGCACCAGGGCAAGGGGCTGGCGTCCGTGCTCCTGGAGCACCTGGCCGCCGCGGCGCGCGAGCGCGGCGTGCGCCGCTTCGTCGCCGAGGTGCTCCCGCAGAACGGCCGGATGCTGCACGTGTTCCGCGACGCCGGGTACGAGGTGCGGCAGCGCACCGAGGACGGCGTCGTGCAGGTCACGTTCGACATCGACCCGACCGAGCGCTCGCTCGCCGTCATGGCCGACCGGGAGCACCGGGCGGAGGCCCGCTCCATGCGTGCGCTGCTGTCGGCGCGGTCGGTGCTCGTCGTCGGACCGGGGCCCGAGCCGGCGCGCGGCCTGCACGGCGCGCACGCCCGACGGGTGCTGGCCGGTCTGCTCCCGGCAGCGCGCGACGGCGGCGTCGTCGTGCACGCCGTCGGCGTGGGGGAGGGCCGCGACGAGCAGGAGGGCGTGCACCTGCACCGGCGCGTCGACGACGTGCCCGGGCCCGTCGAGCTCGCGGTCGTCGTGCTCCCGCCGGAGCAGGTGCTCGACGTGGCGCGGCGGCTCGGCGCGCTCGGCGTCCGCGGCCTGGTCCTGCTGTCGTCGGGGTTCGCCGAGGCGGGATCGGAGGGGCTGGCCCGCCTGCGGCTGCTGCTCGGCGTGGTGCACGGCGCCGGGATGCGGTTGGTCGGGCCCGCCTCGTTCGGCATCGTCAGCCGGCTCGACGGCACGACGCTCGACGTCTCCCTCGCGGAGCGGCCGCCGCGGGCGGGACGCATCGGGCTGTTCTGCCAGTCCGCGCCGATGGCCGTCCCGCTGCTCGCGGCCGTGGAGCGCCGGGGGCTCGGCCTCGCCCAGTTCGTCTCCGCGGGCCACCGCGCCGACGTGTCCGGCAACGACCTCATGCAGTTCTGGGGCGAGGACGACAGCACGGACGTCGTCGGCCTGTACCTCGAGTCGATCGGGAACCCCCGCAAGTTCTCGCGCGTGGCCCGCCGGCTCGCGACGCACAAGCCCGTGGTCGTCGTGACCGCGGGACGCTCCGGGCAGGTCGTGCCGCCCGGGCACGCCGTACGACCCACCCGGGCGCCGCGGCGCACGCTCGAGGAGGTCATGCGCCAGTCGGGCGTCATCCGCGTCGAGAACCAGCACCAGCTGCTCGACGTCGTGCAGGTGCTCGCGCACCAGCCGCTGCCGGCCGGCCGGCGCACGTCCATCCTCGCGAGCTCCGCGAGCGTCGCGGCCCTCGTCGCCGAGGCGGCCGCGGCGGCCGGGCTCGTCGTCACCGGCCGCGTCGAGCTGCTCGCCGAGGACGCCGCCGCCGACGAGGTGCGCGAGACGGTCGACCGTCTGTACGCGGACGCGCAGACCGACGTGGTGGTCGCCGTGCGGCTGCCGACGCTCGGCACGCCCGACCCCGTCGTGCCGCGCGAGGTCGCCCGCGCGGCGGCCGCCACGGGCCGCACGACCGTCGCCTGCATGGTGGACCTGCACGGCATCACCGCCGAGCTCACGGCCGAGGACCCGACCGGGCGCCTGCGGACCGTGCCCGCGTACAGCGCGCCCGAGGACGCGGTGCTCGCGCTCGGGCACGCCACCCGGTACGCCGCGTGGCGGGGCACCGACCGGGGACGCCCGGTGCGGCCCGAGGGCGTCGACACGCGCGCGGCCGAGCGGCTCGTCGCGGCGCGGCTCGCGGCCGGGCACGCGACCGACGGGACGCCCGTGCCGCTGTCGCCCGCGGACGTCGCAGAGCTGCTGCGCACGGTGGGCGTGCACGTCCTGCCGTCGGTGCGCGTGCACGACGCGGACGAGGCGGTCGCCGCCGCGGACCGGCTGGGCTGGCCCGTGGCCGTGAAGACCACCGTGCCCGCGCTGCGCCACCGCGCCGACCTCGGTGGCGTGCGCCTCGACGTCGCCGACGCCGCGGAGATGCGGGCCGACGTCGCGGGCATCCTGGCGCTCGCGGCCGACCACGACCCCGGCCCGGGTGTGCCTCCGCTCGAGGTGCAGGCGATGGCACCGCACGGCGTGCCGTGCGTCGTGCGGTCCGCCGAGGACCCGCTGTTCGGGCCCGTCATCAGCTTCGGGCTGTCGGGCGACGCGACCGACCTGCTCGGCGACGTGGCCTACGGCGTCCCGCCGCTGACGGACGTCGACGTGACGGAGATCGTGCGCACGCCGCGCGCGGCCCCGCGCCTGTTCGGCTACCGCGGGCTGCCGCGCCTCGACGTCGCCGCCGTGGAGGACCTCGTCGCGCGCGTGTCCGTCCTCGCGGACGCGCTGCCCGACCTGCGCGCGCTCGAGCTCGCGCCCGTCGTCGTGTCCACGTCGGGCGTCGCCGTGCTGGGGGCGTCGGCGTCGGTCGCGCCCGCCGACCGCGCGGACGCGCTGCGCCGGCTGGCCCGGACGTGAGCCGGCGCCGCCGGGGGTGGGAGGATGGCACCGTGCCCGCACCGTCGACGACCCTCCAGCACGACCTGCACCGCGCCGGCTACTACCCCGAGCTCGTGAGCGACGTCCTCGACCTCGCGCTCGCCGGCGAGGAGGTCGTGGCGCACCTCGTGCACCCCGAGACCACGTTCGACGCCTCGGAGGTCCGGCGGCACGTCACCGTGCTGGCGCTGACCCCGACCCGGCTCGTGGTCGCGCACGTGGACGACCACCCGGCCGACTCGGAGCACCCGTCCGCGAGCGCGTCCGCGACGACGGAGGCGGTGCCGCTGTCGGAGCTGCGGTCGGTCGCCGTCACGCACGTCGTGCCGAACCCGCAGGAGCACCGGCGTGGCGACGGCCCGACCGAGCTGACCCTCGCCGTCGGCTGGGGCGCCGTCCAGCGGGTCGACCTCGAGCCCGCGAGCTGCCCGGACCCGTCGTGCGACGCCGACCACGGGCTGACCGGCACGCTGACGCCCGACGACGTCGTCGTCCGGGTCAGCGCGGCGGCCGAGGGGCGCGACGCCGTGCGCGCCGCGCTCGCCTTCGGGCGCACGCTGTCGGCCGCGTCGGCGCGCCGGTGAGCGCGGGACCCGTCACGCGCGACGCCGAGGAGCTCGTGCTCCCGGGGTCGGGCACGCGGTCGCTCGCGCAGGTGCTGCCCGCCGTCGTGGCGGCCCTCGGTACCGAGGTCGCCGGGGGAGCGGCGGCGCGCGACGCGCTGGCCCTGCCGGCGGTCGACCGGGCGTGCGTCGTACTCGTCGACGGCCTCGGGCACCTCAACCTCGTCGACCGCGGCGGGCACGCGCCGTTCCTGCGGTCGCTGCTGCCGGGCGCGGAGCCGCTCGTCACGACGTTCCCGTCGACCACGGCGACGGCCCTCGGCACGTTCGGCACGGCCGCGTCGCCCGGCGCCACCGGGATGCTCGGGTACACCGTCCGGGTCCCGGGGACCGGTGACCTCGGCAACCTCGTCTCGTGGACGGACCTGCCCGACGCGCGCACGTGGCAGCGCGAGCCCACGGTGCTCGAGGACGCCGTCGCCGCCGGCCTGCCCGTCGTGAGCGTCGGCCCCGCGCGGTTCGCCGGATCGGGCCTGACGAACGCCGCGCTGCGCGGCCCCGCGTACGTCGCGGCGGAGCGGCTCGACGACCGCGTCGACGCGACCGTGCGGTCGCTGCGCGCCCCCGGCCTGACGTACCTGTACTGGGGCGAGGTCGACAAGGCGGGCCACCACCACGGCTGGGGCTCGTGGCAGTGGGGCGACGCGCTGTCCGAGCTCGACGCCGCGCTCGCCCGGCTGGCGAGGTCGCTGCCGCAGGGCACCCTCCTCGTCGTGACCGCCGACCACGGCATGGTCGACGTCGACCCCGCGCGCCGCCGCGACGTCGCGACCGACCCCGCGCTGGCTGCCGACGTCGCGCTGACCGCGGGGGAGCCCCGGGCCCTGCACCTGCACCTCGATGCCGGGGCAGACGCGGACCGCGTGGCCGACCGGTGGCGGACGGTGCTCGGTGCCGACGCGGTCGTCACGACGCGCGACGCCGCGGTCGCCGACGGCTGGTTCGGGCCCGTCGCCGACCACGTGCGGCCCGTCGTCGGCGACGTCGTCGTCGCGATGACGGGTGCCGCGACGGTCGTCGACTCCCGCACGCAGACACCCGCCTCGATCGCGCTCGTCGGAGTGCACGGCTCGCTGACCGCTCGCGAGATGCTCGTGCCGCTGCTGGTGCACGCGTGAGCGGGGACGCACGGACGACGGGAAGGGTCTGACGCGTGGCCGAGCTGGTCTTCTTCTCCGGCACGATGGACTGCGGCAAGTCGACGCTCGCCCTCCAGATGCACCACAACCACGCGGCCCGCGGCCGCGACGGCGTGCTCTTCACGCGGCAGGACCGTGCCGGCACCGCGACGATCTCCTCACGCCTCGGCCTGCGCCGCGCGGCCGAGGAGGTCGACGACCGCACCGACTTCTGGGCCGAGGTCGTCACGCGCCGCACGCGCGGCCGCCCGGTGGACTACCTCATCGCCGACGAGGCGCAGTTCTACACCGCCGCGCAGGTCGAGCAGCTCGCGCGCGTGGTCGACGAGCTGTCCGCCGACGTCTTCGCCTTCGGCATCACCACGGACTTCCGCGCGCGGCTCTTCCCCGGGTCGGCGCGGCTCGTGGAGCTGGCGGACCGTGTCGAGGTGCTGCAGGTCCGTGCGCTCTGCTGGTGCGGTGCGCGGGCCACCCACAACGCGCGCACGGTCGGCGGCGTCATGGTCGTCGAGGGCGCGCAGGTCGTCGTGGGGGACGTCGAGGCGGACGACCGCGAGCACGCCGCGGAGGTCGCCTACGAGGTGCTCTGCCGCCGGCACCACGTGCGGCGGATGACCGCCGCCACCGCACGGGCCGTCGCGGGCCCCGGCGAGCAGGCCCTGTTCGAGGAGGCGGCGCCGCGGCGCACCCCGGGCTGACGGAGGCCCGACGGCTACCGGGCGGGGCGCCGCCCGGCGCCCCGCTACTCCGGCTTCGCGCCGAAGACGATCTCGTCCCAGCTCGGCACCTTGGCCCGCGTCCGGCGGGCCCGCCGCTCGGGTGCGGGACGGTCGGT
>JAPSIR010000094.1 GCA_031178625.1 Cellulomonas sp. | reverse complement strand
CCCTCGAGGCCGCTCTCGGCCAGATCGACCGCCAGTTCGGCAAGGGATCGGTGATGCGCCTCGGTGACGACGGCCGCGCACCGGTCGAGGTCATCCCCACCGGCTCCGTCGCCCTCGACGTGGCCCTCGGCATAGGCGGCCTCCCGCGGGGCCGCATCATCGAGGTGTACGGACCGGAGTCCTCCGGCAAGACGACGGTCGCGCTGCACGCGGTCGCCAACGCGCAGAAGGCGGGTGGCATCGCGGCGTTCATCGACGCCGAGCACGCGCTCGACCCGGAGTACGCCAAGAAGCTCGGCGTCGACACCGACGCGCTCCTCGTCGCCCAGCCGGACAACGGCGAGCAGGCGCTCGAGATCATGGACACGCTGATCCGCTCCGGCGCGATCGACATCATCGTCATCGACTCGGTCGCGGCGCTCGTGCCGAAGGCGGAGATCGAGGGCGAGATGGGTGACTCGCACGTCGGTCTGCAGGCCCGCCTGATGTCGCAGGCGCTGCGCAAGATCACCGGTGCCCTCAACGCGTCGGGCACCACGGCGATCTTCATCAACCAGCTGCGCGAGAAGATCGGCGTGTTCTTCGGCAGCCCGGAGACCACCACCGGTGGCAAGGCGCTGAAGTTCTACGCCTCGGTGCGCATGGACATCCGCCGCATCGAGACCCTCAAGGAGGGGACCGACGCGGTGGGCAACCGCACCCGCGTCAAGGTCGTGAAGAACAAGATGGCGCCGCCGTTCAAGCAGGCGGAGTTCGACATCCTCTACGGCGTCGGGATCTCCCGCGAGGGGTCGCTGATCGACCTGGGCGTGGAGCACGGGTTCATCCGCAAGTCGGGTGCGTGGTTCACGTACGAGGGTGACCAGCTCGGCCAGGGCAAGGAGAACGCGCGTCGGTTCCTGCGCGACAACCCCGACCTGGCGGAGGAGATCGACAAGAAGATCAAGGAGAAGCTCGGCATCGGGGCGCGCGTCGACGCGCCGGCCGAGGTCGACTTCTGAGCCCGCGGACGGGCGACGGGGTGGGCCGGACCGCGGCGGCACGACGCCGCGGCCGGCCCGCTCCTGAGCCGCCGGAGACGGGCGCGGCGGCCGTCGACGCCGAGCCGGACCCTGAGTCGGTCGCCCGCGCGATCGTCCTGCGCCAGCTGACCGCTGCGCCCCGCAGCCGCGCGCAGCTCGAGGACACGCTCGCCCGGCGGGACGTGCCCGAGGAGGTCGCGGCGCGCGTGCTCGACCGCTTCACCGAGGTCGGGCTGATCGACGACGAGGAGTACGCGCGGATGCTCGTGCGCTCCCGCCACCGCGAGCGAGGCCTCTCCCGGCGCGCGCTCGGCACGGAGCTGCGCCGCAAGGGCATCGACGACGAGACGGCGGCCGCGGCGCTCGAGGAGGTCGACGGCGACGACGAGGAGCAGGCCGCGCGGGAGCTGGTCGCCAAGAAGATGCGCGCGACCGCGTCGCTCCCGGCGGAGGTGCGTGTCCGCCGCACGTACGCGGCGCTCGCGCGCAAGGGCTACCCGCCCGGGCTCGTCGCCGGGCTCGTCCGTGAGGCGCTCGCCGCCGAGGGGGCCACCGACGACGCGCCCGGCTGGTCCGACACGGACGGCTGACGCGGCGACGCCGCAGGTCGCGCGCGTGCGCGCCGCCGGCACGCGCGAGGGTGGACGCGCCGCGCCCACGGCACGGCGCGTCGGTGCACGGGCCGGCCTGCGCGACAATGGGGCCCCGTCGGCGCTCGGCCGGCCGGTCCGGGAGGGCACGTGGAAGCAGCGATCGTCATCGTCGTGGGGCTGCTCGGTGCGTGCCTCGTCGCCCTCGTGCTCGTCATGCTGGCGCGCCGGGAGGCCGACGCCCAGCGGCGGCAGGCCGCGGAGGACGTGGCCCGCATCAAGGACGAGGCCCGCGCGCTGCTCGCCGACGCCGAGCGGCGCCAGCAGCGCATCGCCGACCGGGAGCGCGAGCTGGCGGGTGAGCGGTCCGAGCTCGTCGAGCTCGAGCGCCGCACGCGCGCGCAGGCCGACGCCCTCGCCGAGGCGCAGCGCGCCGGCGCGCGTGCCGTGGACAAGGCCGAGCGGACGGCCGCGCGCACGCTCGCGGACGCGGAGCGCGCCGCGAACGCGCGGCTCGTCGCCGCGCGCGAGGAGGCGCGCCAGGAGCTCGAGGCCGCCAGCGGGCTCACGCAGGAGGAGGCACGTGCCGAGCTGACGCGCCGCATCGCCGAGCAGGCGGCCAACGACGCCGCCGCCCAGGTGCGACGTGCCGAGGCCACCGCGCGGCGCACCGCCGACGCCCGTGCCCGGCGCATCGTCACCGCGGCTGTGCACCGCCTCGCCGTGCCGACCAGCGCGCAGCACGTCGTGACGATCCTCCCGCTGCCCTCGGACGAGATGAAGGGCCGCATCATCGGCAAGGAGGGGCGCAACATCCGTCACTTCGAGGCCCTCACGGGTGTGAACGTGCTCGTCGACGAGACGCCCGACTCCGTGGTCCTCTCGTCGTTCGACGCCGAGCGGCGCGAGGTCGCGCAGCTGGCGCTCGAGACCCTCATGGCGGACGGGCGCATCCACCCGCAGCGCATCGAGGCCGCGTACGCGGAGGCGCTCGCCGGCGCGGACGAGCGGCACGACGCCGCGGGGCACGACGCGGCGGAGCGCGCCGGCGTGGACGGCCTGCACCCCGACGTCGTGCGCACCATGGGCCGGCTCCGGCTGCGGACGTCCTACGGGCAGAACGTCCTCGAGCACCTCGTGGAGAGCGCGCAGGCCGCGGCCGCCATGGCCGCGGAGATCGGGGCGGACGTCGACGTCGCCCGCCGCGGCGCGTTCCTGCACGACCTGGGCAAGGCGCTCACCGCGGAGGTCCCCGGCACGCACGCCGCCGTCGGTGCCGACCTCGCGCGGCGGTGCGGCGAGTCCGACGCGGTCGTCAACGCCATCGCCGCGCACCACGACGAGGTGCCGCCCGCGACCGTCGAGGCGGTGCTCGTGCAGGCGGCCGACGCGATCTCCGCGTCGCGGCCGGCGGCCCGCCGCCAGGACGTCGACCAGTACGTCGAGCGCATGGGCAGCCTCGAGGCGCTCGTCGCCGAGCACGACGGCGTCCGTCGGGCGCTCGCCATGGCCGCCGGCCGCGAGGTGCGCGTCGTCGTCGAGCCCGAGCGGGTGCAGGACCGCGACCTGCCGCAGCTCGCCGCGGCCATCGCCCGGCACATCGAGTCCGACCTCACCTACCCGGGCGAGATCAAGGTGACCGTCGTCCGTGAGCTCCGCGCCAGCGCGACGGCCGGCTGACGCCGCCGCGCACGCGCGGGCACGGCGTCAGGGGGTGATGCGTCCGGTCGTCGCCCCGGTGGCGCCGTCACCCACGGTCGCGGCGATCTCCGGTGGCGCCGCCGTGCGGCGCGACCGCCCCTGCAGGCGCATGGCGAGGCGCGACAGCGTGATGTTCACGAGCAGGTAGACGCCGGCGCCCACCGTGAACAGCGCGACGAGCGAGGCGTTGCCGAAGAAGTAGGTGTTGTTCTGGATCGTCTTGAGCAGCTCCTCGTAGCCGACGATGAAGCCGAGCGACGAGTCCTTGAGCAGCACCACGAGCTGCGCGACGAGGCTGGGAAGCATGGTGCGCAGCGCCTGGGGGAGCAGCACCAGGCGCAGCGTCTGCGCCCGGCTGAGCCCGACGGCGAGGCCCGCCTCCGTCTGCCCCTTCGGCAGGGCGGCGAGCCCGGCGCGGACGATCTCCGCGATGATCGCCATGTTGTAGACGACCAGGCCGAACACCACCGCGCTGAAGGCGTCCCAGCCGAAGGCGAGCAGCGCGAAGAGCATGACGAGCAGTACGGGCAGGCCGCGGAACAGCTCGATGACGGCGGTGGCGGTCCAGCGCAGCCACGCGATCCGGGTGGTGCGCCACACGGCGAGCACCAGCCCGAGGAGCAGGGCGAGGGGCGCGGCGAGCGCGGCGGCGCGGAGCGTGGCGCCGAGGCCCGTGACGAGGAGGCTGCGCCACACGTCGGCGGCCGACTGACCCATGGGCGGGTCGTGCAGCACGGCCCAGCGCTCGGGGGCGAACACCCCGCGACCGGCGGCGTACCAGGCGCCGAGCCCCAGCACGACCAGGACCAGGACGCCGGCGACCACCGAGCCGATGCGCTCACGCCGGCGCGCGGCCGGACCGGGGACGTCGTACAGGACGGAGCTCATCGTGCGAACGCCACCCTCCGCTCGAGGGCGCCGGCCAGCTGGCCGGCGGGGATGGTGATGACCAGGTAGAACAGCGCGACGCCGACGAGCACCATGATCGAGTCGGCGGGGTTGCCCTGCGCCAGCCGGCGACCGGTGGCCATCAGCTCCACCACGGCGAAGCCCGCTGCGACCGACGTGTTCTTCGCCAGCGCGATGATGACGTTGATGAGCGGCGGGATCACCGACCGCACGGCCTGCGGCAGCACGACCGACGTGAGGGTCTGCCCGAACGTGAGGCCGATCGCGCGCGCCGCCTCGGACTGGCCGATGCCGACGGAGTTGATGCCGGACCGGACGGCCTCGGCCACGAACGCCGACGTGTACAGGGTCAGCGCCAGCACGGCCGCGGCGTAGCCGAACAGGCGGAACGGCGTGAACTGCGGCAGCACGTACACGGTGAAGAAGAAGACGAGCGTCAGCGGCGTGTTGCGCAGCAGCTCCGTGTAGACGGCGCCGAACGCGCGCAGCGAGCCGAGCGGCGAGACGCGGAGCATCGCGACGAGTGCGCCGACGACGAGCGCACCGGCGCCCGCGACGAGCGTCAGCTGCAGGCTGAGGCGGAAACCGGCGAGGTACGCCGGCATGTTGTCGGCGATGACCGAGGGGTCCACGCACGTCCTCCGGGAGGTGGGTCGGTGGGGCACGTCACGGCCGGGGCGCCACGGCGGGCGCCCCGGCCGCGGGTGTCAGTAGCGGTCGACGGCCGGGGGCTCCGGCGTCGGCAGCACGGTGCCCGCCGTGTCCTCCCAGGCCTGCTCCCAGCTGCCGTCCTCGAAGCTCTCCTCGAGGACGTCGTTGATCCACATGCGGAAGTCGGTGTCGTCGAGCGCGAGCCCGATGCCGTAGGGCTCCTCGGTGAAGGGCTCGCCGCGGACCTCGAGGTCCGGGTTCTGCGCCGCGAAGCCGGCGAGGATGACGTTGTCGGTGCTGATGGCGTCGACCTGGCCGTTGCGCAGCGGCTCGATGCAGTCGGAGTACGCCTGCAGGGCCTGCACCTCGGCCTCGGGGTAGTTCTCGATGAGGTTCGCCTCGGGCGTGGAGCCGGAGACCGTGCAGACGCGCTTGCCCGCGAGGTCGTCGGGACCCTGGATGTCCTCGTTCTCCGTGAGCGTGAGGATCGACTGGCCGGCCTCGTAGTACGGGCCCGCGAACGACACGACCTCCTTGCGGGTGTCGTTGATGGTGTACGTCGCGATGACGATGTCGACCTGGCCGGACTGGATGAACGGCTCACGGTTGGCCGAGACCGTCTCGACCCACTCGATGTCGTCCTCGGCGATGCCGAGCTTGCCGGCGATGATCTTGCCGATCTCGACGTCGAAACCGGTCGGCGTGCCGTCGGGGCCGCGCAGGCCGAACAGCGGCTGGTCGAACTTGGTGCCGATGGTGATGGTGCCCTCCTCGGCGAGGGCGGCCATCGTCGAGCCCTCGGGGAAGTCGGCAGGCGCCTCGCTGGCGGTGCCGCCGCCGGCGGTCTCCTCCGCCTCGCCGGCGTCGTCGCCGCCGCCGGAGCAGGCGGCGAGGGCGAGCGTGGACACGGACAGCAGGGCGACGAGCCCGGTGCGAGCGGATCGCATGTGCATCTCCTTCGGTCGCGGCGGCGCGGGTGGCGCCGCCGGAGGGACGGTCCGGCGTGTCGTGCCGTGGTGCGGGCGTCGGGGCCGGTCGGCCACGTCGGCCCGACGTCAGTGGGTGAGGATCTTCGACAGGAAGTCGCGCGCCCGCTCGCTGCGTGGCGCGGTGAAGAACGTCTCCGGGTCCGCCTCCTCGACGACCTGGCCGGCGTCCATGAAGACGACGCGCTGCGCCGCACGTCGTGCGAAGCCCATCTCGTGGGTGACGACGACCATCGTCATGCCGTCGCGGGCGAGCCCGACCATCACGTCGAGGACCTCGTTGATCATCTCGGGGTCGAGCGCGGAGGTCGGCTCGTCGAACAGGAGCGCCTTGGGGCGCATGGCGAGCGCGCGGGCGATGGCGACGCGCTGCTGCTGGCCGCCGGACAGCTGCGCCGGGTACTTGTCGGCCTGGTTGGCGACGCCGACGCGCTCGAGCAGCTCCATCGCGGTCGTGCGCGCCTCGGCGGGCTTGACGCGCTTGGCCTTGACCTGGCCCAGCGTGACGTTCTCCAGCACCGTCTTGTGCGCGAAGAGGTTGAACGACTGGAAGACCATCCCGACGTCGGCCCGCAGCCGCGCCAGGGCGCGTCCCTCCGCGGGGATCGGCTCGCCGTCGATGGTGATCGTCCCCGCGTCGATGGTCTCGAGGCGGTTGATCGTCCGGCACAGCGTGGACTTGCCGCTCCCCGACGGGCCGATGACGACGACGACCTCGCCGCGGTGCACGGTCAGGTCGATGTCACGCAGGACGTGGAGGCTGCCGAAGTGCTTGTTCACGCCGGACAGGACGATGAGCGGGTCACCGGTCGGGCGGGTCGTCGGGGCGGTGGGCTCGGCGGTCGTGCTGTCGGCCATCCCCCGAACCTACGGGTGCTGTGTTGCGTCCGCCACGGTGGTACGTCACGAACCGGTAACGCCCTGGTCATGTGTCCGACGGCGCCGCGACGGCCGTGGCGGGGCGGCACCGGGCCGGCGACGTGCCGACGTACCCTGGTGCGCGATGTCCACGACCCTGCCCGCCCCCGCCGTCGCCCCGGCCACCGCCGGTGCCGACCTCGCGGCCGCGACCCCGCCGCAGCCGGCGCGCACCTACCTGGTGAAGACCCTCGGCTGCCAGATGAACGTGCACGACTCCGAGCACATGGCCGGCATGCTCGAGGAGGCCGGCTACGTGCCGGCGCCCGCGGCCGACGCCGCCGCGGAGGACGTCGACGTCATCGTCATCAACACGTGCGCGGTGCGTGAGAACGCCGCCGACAAGCTGTACGGCAACCTCGGCCGCCTGGCGGGGCAGAAGCGCGCGCGCCCGGGCATGCAGATCGCCGTCGGCGGCTGCCTCGCGCAGAAGGACCGGGCCGGCATCGTCGAGCGCGCGCCGTGGGTGGACGTCGTGTTCGGCACCCACAACCTCGACGTGCTGCCCACGCTGCTGGAGCGTGCGCGGCACAACGCGCGCGCCGAGGTCGAGATCGCCGAGTCGCTCCAGGTCTTCCCCTCCACGCTCCCCACGCGCCGCGAGTCGGTCTACGCCGGCTGGGTGTCGATCAGCGTGGGCTGCAACAACACCTGCACCTTCTGCATCGTGCCGCACCTGCGCGGCAAGGAGCGCGACCGCCGGCCCGGCGAGGTCCTCGCCGAGGTGGACGCGCTCGTCGGGCAGGGCGCCATCGAGGTGACGCTGCTCGGGCAGAACGTGAACTCCTACGGCGTGGAGTTCGGCGACCGGCAGGCCTTCGCGAAGCTGCTGCGCGCGGTCGGCGCCGTACCGGGGCTGGAGCGGCTGCGGTTCACGTCCCCGCACCCCGCGGCGTTCACGGACGACGTGATCCACGCGATGGCGGAGACGCCGACGGTCATGCCGCAGCTGCACATGCCCCTGCAGTCCGGCTCCGACCGTGTGCTGCGCGCGATGCGCCGCTCGTACCGGTCGGAGCGGTTCCTGGGCATCCTCGACCGGGTGCGCGCCCTGATCCCGGACGCCGCGATCACGACGGACATCATCGTGGGCTTCCCCGGCGAGACCGAGGAGGACTTCGCGGAGACGCTGCGCGTCGTCGAGGCGTCGCGGTTCTCCTCGGCGTTCACCTTCCAGTACTCGCCCCGCCCCGGCACGCCCGCGGCCGACCTGCCCGACCAGCTGCCGAAGGCGGTCGTCCAGGAGCGGTACGAGCGGCTCGTGGCGCTGCAGGAGCGCATCTCCTGGGAGGAGAACCAGGCGCAGGTCGGGCGCACCGTCGACGTGCTCGTCGCCGAGGGGGAGGGCCGCAAGGACGGCGCGACCGCACGCCTGTCGGGTCGCGCCGCCGACAACCGGCTCGTGCACCTCTCGCTCCCCGTCGACCTGCCCGCCGACGCCGCGCCGCGCCCCGGCGACCTCGTCACCGTGGACGTCACGCACGCGGCACCGCACCACCTCGTCGCGGACTCGGCGCTGAGCGGCGGCTCGTTCGCCGTGCGGCGCACGCGGGCCGGCGACGCGTGGGAGCGCCGCGCGTCCGGCGCGCAGGAGCACACGCACGGCGGGACGGGCGGCGGCTGCGGCACCGGTGCGGCGCCCGCCGGTCCGGTCGTCCTCGGCCTGCCGACGGTCGGTTCACCCGCCCGCTGACCGGGGCCGCCCCGGCGGTGCGCTGACCCGCGCCGAACCCGTCGCCCCGGCGCGCCGTGGGGGAGCCGGTCAGTTGTCGGGGACGTCCGGGGGCGCGCCGCCCTCGCCGGGCACGACCGGCTCGAGCGCCGCGAACAGCTGCACGCCCGTGCCGAGCCCGCACGCGAGCAGCTGCGCCAGCTGCAGGTCCGTGACTCCCGGCTCCAGGTCGGCGGACACCTCGGCGTAGACGGCGAGCGCGCCGTCCTCCTCCCGCACGTACGCCTTCGGCCAGATGCGCTCGCGGTTCCAGTCGTTGATCGCGAGCGACAGCGCACGCCGCTGCTCGAGCGGCAGCGTGCGGTGCCAGCGGCCCCGCACCTGGAGGATCTCCTGCTGCTCCCCGAGCAGCAGGAACCAGAACCGGCTGCCGTCCCACGTGCCCGTGAGGTCGCCGTCCTCGTCGACGACGAACCGGTACCCGCGCGCCAGCAGGTAGTCGGCGACGCGGTCACGGGTCAGCAGGCGGGGCAGCTCGCCGTCCGACGGCTCGCGCTTCGTCGGCTTCGGCAGCCCGCCGAGCACCCGCAGCAGCCACCCGGGCCCGGTCACGGGGCGACCCCCGCCGGGTCGGGGTACCGCTCGTCGAGCGCGTCGAAGAGCATGCTGCCGGTGGACAGCCCGCAGAACAGGATCTGGCTCAGCTGTGCGTCCGTCGCCCCGTGCTCGAGGTCCGTGGCGACCTCGGCCACCACGTGCACGCGCCCGTTGTCACGCACGCGGACGTACGCCTTCGGCCAGATGCGCTCGGCGTTCCACTCGTTGCACAGGTCGAGCACCTCCTCGAGCCGTTCGATCGCCAGCTCGCGGTGCCACTGCCCGCGCACCTGGAGGATCTCCGCCTGCTCGCCGAACAGGAAGAAGTAGAAGAGCCGCCCGCGCCACAGGCCGCCCAGGTCGCCGTCGTTGTCGACGAAGTAGCTGAAGTGGTTCTCGGTCATCCACGCCGCGATGCGGGCGGGCGAGACGGGCGCCGGCGTCGCGACACCGGCCTCGGCGGTGCCCAGCTCGCGGGCCAGCAGCGCCGCGACGCGTGCGTGGAGCTCGCCGTCGTCGTCGACCGGGGCGACGGACACCTCGGCACGCGTCCTCGGCCGTCCGCGCCCCCACCAGCGGCGTGCGCGATCCCCGAACGACACCATGCGCACGACCCTACCCGGCGGCACCGACGGTGCGACCGGCGTCGCCCGGCCGGGCGACCGGTGCCGTCGACGCGGTCGGCGACCGCACCCGCGCACGGGTCCCGGGTCGCCGGTGACCGGTGCCGTCGACGACCGCGTGCGTCGCGCGGGGTCGTGGTCCGGCTACCGTCGTCGCGTGCTCGTCGCCGCCGCGCTCGTCCCCGACACCGTGCTGCTCCTGCCCGGGGCGGCCGGCGGGGCGTCCGACGACCCCGGCCTGGTCCGGCTCCGCGACGCGGCGCTCGCCGCGGTCCGCGCGGCCGTCGCGCCGGCGGGAGCACCCGGCACGGACGCCCGTCCCCGCGTCGTCGTCGTCGCACCGGGCCGCGCCGACCGCTCGGCGACGGGGGACGTCCCGCTCGGCGCCGCCGCCGCCGGTGTGCCGGACCGGCTGCTGGCGTGGCCCGTCCCGACGCTGCGGCTCGCCGCGGCCCCCGGCGGCCCACCACCGGTGCCGGGGCCGCTCGGCGTACCGGCGTCGGTCGGCGCGCGGCTCGCGCTGCGGGTCGGCGCCGACGTGCGGCACGTCGTCGAGGTGGCGTCGCGTGACGCGGCCGCACTGCGCGAGGCCGGCGCGCGCCTGTGCGCGGACGGGCCGACGGCGCTCGTGGTCGTCGGCTCGGGCTCGGCGCGGCACGGCCCGGACGCCCCGCTCGCCGACGACCCGGCGGCCCGCCCGGTCGACGCGGCGCTCGCCGCCGCGCTCACCGGCGCGGGCCGGGACGCGCGCGACCTCCTCGCCGACCTCGACGGGGCCCGGGCGCAGGCGCTGGCGGTGAGCGGGTGGGGGCCGTGGCAGGTCCTCGTCGGCGCGCTCGACGCGTCCGGCGGCGTGCCGCGGGCCGAGGGCGCCGCCCACGCCGACGTGTGGCGCGGTGCGGCGCACGGTGCGGCGTGCTGGCGTGTCGCACCGGGGGCGGGCGCATGAGCCTCGTCGTCGCGGTCGTCGGCCCGACCGCCACCGGCAAGTCCGACCTCGGCCTGGCGCTGGCCCAGGCGCTGGGCGGCGAGGTCGTGAACGCCGACGCGCTGCAGCTGTACCGCGGCATGGACGTCGGCACGGCCAAGGTGCCCGTCGCCGAGCGCCGCGGCGTCCCGCACCACCTGCTCGACGTGCTCGACCCCCGCGAGGAGGCCTCCGTCGCGGACTACCAGCAGCAGGCGCGCGCGGTCGTCGCCGACCTGCGCGCACGCCGCGTCCGGCCCGTCGTCGTCGGCGGGTCCGGGCTGTACGTGCGTGCCCTGCTCGACCACCTCGAGTTCCCCGGCACCGACCCGGACGTGCGCGCGGCGCTCGAGGCACGCGTCGAGGCGGAGGGCGCCCGGGCGCTGCACGAGGAGCTCGCCGCCGCGGACCCCGTCGCCGCCGAGGGGATCGGCCCGCGGAACGCGCGCCGGGTGGTCCGCGCCCTGGAGGTGATCGCGCTCACGGGGCGCCCGTACTCGGCGTCGCTGCCGCGGCACGAGTACGCCGTGCCGGCCCTCCAGATCGGGCTCGACTGCGACCGCGCGACGCTCGACGCCCGCGTCGCGGGGCGCGTCGACCGGATGTGGGACGGTGGCATGCTCGCGGAGGTCGAGCGCCTGCTGGCGCACGGCCTCGGCCGTACCGCGGCGCGCGCGGTCGGGTACGCGCAGGCCGCCGCGCAGCTGCGCGGCGAGCTGGACGACGCGGCCGCGCGCGCCGAGACCACCGTCGCGACCCGGCGGCTCGC
>JAPSIR010000093.1 GCA_031178625.1 Cellulomonas sp. | reverse complement strand
CGGCGTCCGCGCCGCAGGCCACGCCGGAGCCCGTGCGGGGGAGCACCACGGTGGTCGGCGGCGAGGGCCTCACGGTCGTCGCGGTGGCGGTGTGCGCCGTGCTGACGGTCGCGCTCGGGGTCGTGCCCCAGCCCGTGCTCGACGCGATCGCGGACGTGGCGGTGCTGCTGCCGTGACCGGTCCGCGCCGGCCCGGACGAATGTGGCGTAACCGGGCGTCCTCGACGTCCCGTTCCGTGCGACGACGCGCGGACGGATAGGTTCGTCCCGTGACGACCGCCCTCGCCCTCCCGCTGCACGACGCCGAGCTGGCGGAGCGCCTCACCGGGCGCATGTCCCTGGTCGAGGAGCTGCTGCGCGACTCCGTCACGTCGACCGACCCGATCGCCGACCTCGCCTCGCGGCACCTGGTCAACGCGGGCGGCAAGCGGCTGCGCCCGCTGCTCACCCTGCTGACCGCCGAGCTGGGCCACGCCGACCGGCGCGAGGTCGTCGACGCGGCCGCCGTCGTGGAGCTCACCCACCTCGCGACGCTCTACCACGACGACGTCATGGACTCCGCGCCGGTGCGCCGCGGGGCGCCGTCGGCGCACGAGGTCTGGGGCAACTCCGTCGCCATCCTCACGGGTGACCTGCTGTTCGCGCGCGCGTCGTCGCTCGTGTCCGGGCTCGGCCCGGAGGCGGTGCGCATCCAGGCGGCGACCTTCGAGCGCCTCTGCCTCGGGCAGCTGCACGAGACGGTCGGCCCGCGCGCCGACGAGGACCCGGTGGAGCACTACCTGCAGGTGCTCGCCGACAAGACGGCGTCCCTCATCGCGACGTCCGCACGGTTCGGCGCGATGTTCGCCGGCTGCTCCGCCGACGTCGTGCGCACCGTCACCCGCTTCGGCGAGTGCGTCGGCGTCGCGTTCCAGCTCGCCGACGACGTCATCGACCTCACGTCGGACGGCACGGTCACCGGCAAGACGCCCGGCACGGACCTGCGCGAGGGCGTGCCGACCCTGCCGGCGCTGCTGCTGCGGGCCCGGGCCGGGGCCCCCGACGCCACGGACGCGGACCGCGCGGCCCTCACGCTGCTCGACGGCGACCTCTCCGACGACGCCGCGCTGGCCGAGGCCGTCGCCGCGCTGCGCGAGCACGACGTCGTCGCCCGCACGCGCGCGAAGGCGGTGGAGCTCGCCCACCAGGCCGTGGCCGAGCTCGGCCCGCTGCCGGCCGGGCCCGTCAAGGACGCGCTCGTGGCCTTCGCCGAGGCGCTCGTCGACCGCGCCTCGTGAGCCGGGCGGCGTGATGGGAGCGGGCGTCGAGCTGCGGTCCGCGGTCGCCACGGACCGCGCGGCACGCGACACGAACGAGGACAGCGCGTGGGCGGCGGACGGCCTGTACGTCGTCGCCGACGGCATGGGCGGTCACGAGGCCGGTGAGGTCGCGTCGCGCGTCGCGATCGAGGTGGTGAGCGTCCTCGCGGGTGCCGAGCCGACGCTCGACGACGCCGTGGAGGTGCTGCGCGAGGCGCACCGGCGGGTGCGCGACCTGCCGGCGGCCGGGGACCGCCGTCCCGGCACGACGCTCACGGGCGTGGTCGTGACGAGCCGGGACGGGGAGCCCTGCTGGCTCGTCCTCAACGTCGGCGACTCGCGCACGTACCGCATGGTCGGCGGGATCCTCGAGCAGCTGACGCGCGACCACTCCGAGGTCGCCGAGCTCGTCGCGGAAGGGCTGCTCGCGGTCGAGGACGCGGCGTACCACCCCCGCCGGCACGTCGTCACACGCGTGCTCGGGGGCGGGTCCGCGTCGGTGGAGCCCGATCTGTGGCTCTTCCCGGTGAGCCAGGGCGACCGCATGGTCGTCTGCTCCGACGGGCTGACCGACGTGCTGCCCGACGCCCGCATCCAGGCGGTGCTGCGCGTGCGGCCGGACGCCCGTGACGCCGCCGAGCGGCTCGTGCGCGAGGCGCTCGCCGCCGGCGCCCAGGACAACGTGACGGTCGTGGTCGTCGACGCGCTCACGGTCACGCGCACCGGCGCCGCGGACGCCGCCGGACGATGACCGCGCGTCCCGCCGGGGCTCGTCCGTGAGCACGCGCGCAGCCGCCCCCCGGTGCGCCACGTGCGGCATGCCGCTGCCGCCCGAGGCCGCGTCGTGCTCCGTGTGCGGGGCCCGCGTGCCCCTCATCGCCCGGGCGGACCTGGCCCGGCGCGCGTCGGACGGCACCGTCACCGGGCGTCGCACCGCCGTGCCGTCACCGCCCCTGCGGCACGAGGGACCGGACGACCGGGGCCGCCGCGACGACCTGCCCGCACCGGTCGCGCGCCGCACCGGCGACGCCGGCGCGCCGCCCGCGCCGTTCGGTCCGGCGGTGCGCCGGCGAGCCGTCGAGCCGCCGCCCGTCCCGCCGCCCCCGTCCGTCGGTCGTCGCGTGCTCGCACAGGTGGTCGACGCGGCGGTGCTCGGCATCGGTGGTGGTGCCGCCGCCGTGGCGGCGACGGCCGCGGGGGCATCGCCCCTCTCCGCCGCGGCCACGGCCGCCGTCCTCGTCGCCGTCGTGCAGGTGGTCGCCGAGGGCGTGACCGGCACCACGGCCGGTGCCGCGGCCCTCAACGTGCGGACCGTGACGCACGCCACCGGCGGTGCGCCGGGCGTCGGACGGGCACTGGTGCGCCAGCTCGTGGTCGGACTCGGCGCGGTGCTGCTGCTCGTCGGCACCTGGCTGGTCGCCGCGTCCGCGGTGTTCGACCGGGGACCGCACCGGCGCGGGTGGCACGACAAGGCCTCGGGCACCCGGGTGGTCGACGCCGCGGCGCCCGCGGCGGCGCGCCGACCCGCGCCGGAGGCTGCCGACGGCCCGGCCGCGCCGTCCGACGCCGGGTCCGTGTCCGTGGGGCCCGCACCGGCCACGTACGCCGGGCACCCCGGGGGCGCCGCCTCGGCGCCGTCCTACCGTGCGCCCGCCGATGTCGCGCCCGTCGACGTCGCACCCGTCGGCGACGCGCCCGTCGGCCCCGCCCCCGTCGACCCCGCGCCGATCCCGCCCGCACCGACCGATCGCACGCCGTCCGGGACGGGGGTGGCGCCGCCGACGGCGCTCCCGCTCGAGCGTGCGCCCGACGCCCCGCCGGCCCGCCCGCCCGAGCCTGCGCCCGACACCCCGCCGGTCGGCCCGTTCGAGCCCGGCCCCGCCGCGCCGCCGGCGTGGTCGCCGCCCGGTGCCCCGGACGTGGCGGTCGGCGACCCGGCGCCCGCGCCCGGCGGCGAGGCCGACGGCACCGACCCGCGGCCGGCGTCCGTCGCGCCGCACGCTCCCGTCGCCCCGGTGGGGTTCCTGACGCCGCCGCCCGCGGTCGTGCCCGAGGCGTCCTCGGCCGGCCTCCACGACGAGCTCGTGGAGCTCGAGCACACCCGCGTCCGGGACCCCGCGCAGCTGCGGCGCCGGGCGGTCACGCTCGCGCTGCTCTTCGACACGGGCCCGCGCGTGCGGGTCGTCGGCCGCGGCCTGGCCGGGCGCGGCCCGCGCGCGGAGGACGGGTCGGACATCCTGCACGTGGTGGCGGTGGACGACCCGTCCCGGTCGGTGTCGCGCGTGCACCTGGAGTTCGGGCCGGAGGCGCCGGCGTCCGCGGACGGCGTCGCGGGCGTGTGGGTGCTCGACCGCGGCTCGACCAACGGCACGGTCGTCGTCGCGCCGGACGGCGACGCGCGCGTGCTCCCGCCCGGCACCCGCGCGGTCGTGCGCGCGGGCTGGACGGTCCGGCTGGGGGAGCGCGTCGTCCGCGTCGAGGACGACTGACGGCGCGCGTGCGGACGACGTGCTGACGGCCCCGGGCCGGGTCAGCGTGCGGTCGCGGCCCCCGCGTCGGCCGCGCCGGGCGGCACCGTCCCGGGAGGCGTGGTCCCGGGCGGCGCCGCGTCCCGCGCCCGCGCGGCGAGGCGGGTCGCCCGCGCCGAGCGCAGCCCGTCGACGCTGAGCACCACGAGCGCGAGCCACACCAGGCCGAAGCCCCACCACCGGGCGGGCGGCATCTCCTCGTGCGCCACGAGCACGCCGATGGCGAGCTGCAGCACGGGTGCGAGGTACTGCAGCATCCCGACGACCGACAGCGGCAGCCGCCGCGCCGCGGAGTTGAACAGCAGCAGGGGGACGGCCGTGAGCACGCCCGACGCGGCCAGCCCGGCGGCGTGCCAGCCGCCGTGCGCGCCCCACGTCCCCGCGCCGGCCGCGTGCAGCCACGCGAGGTAGCCGACCGCGACGGGGACGAGGACGGCGGTCTCGGCGGCGAGCCCGGGCAGGGCGGGGACGCGCGCCCCGACGGTGCTCTTGATCAGCCCGTACACGCCGAAGCTGGCGGCGAGGGTGAGTGCGATCCACGGCAGCCTGCCCAGCCCGGCGGTGATGACGACGACGGCGGCGGCGCCGAGCCCGAGCGCGACCCACTGCACGGTGCGCAGGCGCTCGCCGAGCACGAGGACCGCCAGGCCGACGGTGACGAGCGGGTTGATGAAGTACCCGAGCGCGGCGTCGACGACGTGCCCCGTCGTGACGCCGTGCACGAACACGAGCCAGTTGACGGCGAGCAGCACCGCCGCCAGCGTGAGGCGTGCGAGCAGGCGGCCGTCGCGCAGGAGCCCGACGAACACGCCCCAGGTGCGGGTGGCGAGCAGCAGCACGAGGCAGAACAGCAGGGACCACACGACGCGGTGGGCGATGATCTCGACCGGACCGGCGGGCGCGAGCAGCGGGAAGTAGAGCGGCAGGCCGCCCCACAGCACGTAGGCGCCGACCCCGGCGGCGAGGCCGGCCCGTCGGTCGGGGGCAGGGGCGTCGGGCACACGTCACTGTAGGCGCGCCGTCGCGGGACCGCGGCCGCGGGGCGCGCGGACGGTTGACGGTGCCGCGGGTCACGCCTAGTGTCGGGTTTCAGCAAGTTGCGCACGTCACGCAAGCAGTTGCGGTGACGCGCGTGCGCCCCGGGCGTCACGACGGCCGGGTCACCTCCTCCACGCGACGCAGCCCCGCACGGGCGCGTCGCCTGCCCGGTGCAGCGCCGCGCCGGGTGAGCCGCCCGACGACGTCGTCGGGCACGACCCGAGGAGACCCCGTGCCCGCACCACACCCGACCCCGGCCCGCCGTGGCTGGTGCGCCGCGACGCTCACCGCGCTGGCCGCGATCGCGCTGACGCTCGTCGGCGCCGTCGGCTCCGTCGCGTCCGCACCTCCCGCGCAGGCGGGCCCGCCCGGCGACCGGCCCGGCGTGAACCTCTTCCAGTGGACGTGGGACGCGATCGCCCGCGAGTGCACCGACGTCCTCGGCCCGGCCGGCTACGGCTGGGTGCAGACGTCGCCGCCGAACGAGCACGCCGTCGTCGGCGGGCAGTGGTGGACGTCGTACCAGCCGGTCAGCTACCGGATCGAGTCGAAGCTCGGCACGCGTGCCGAGTACGCGGCGATGGTCCGCACCTGCCGCTCGGCGGGCGTCCAGGTGATCGCCGACGTGGTGATCAACCACATGAGCGGCCAGACGGGCGGCACCGGCTGGGCGGGCACCCCGTTCTCGACCGAGCGGTACCCCGGGCCCGCAGGTGGGTACGGGCCGCAGGACTTCCACGACTGCCGCACGAACATCGCGAGCTACCAGGACCGCTACCAGGTGCAGAACTGCCGGCTCGTCGGCCTGCAGGACCTGCGCACGGAGTCGGAGTACGTGCGGCAGGAGATCGCGGACTACCTGGACGACCTCATCTCGCTCGGCGTGCGCGGCTTCCGCGTCGACGCCGCGAAGCACATCGCGGCGGCCGACCTCGAGGCGATCCGCGCGGGGCTGTCGGACCGCAGCGTCTTCGTCGTCCACGAGGTCATCGGCGCCGGCGGCGAGCCGATCCAGCCGCGCGAGTACCTCGGCTCGGGCGACTCGCACGAGTTCGGCTACGCCCGCCACCTCAAGGGGCGCTTCCAGGCGGACGAGCTCGCGAGCCTGCGCACGCTGTCGGGCCAGTCGTGGCTGCTGCCGTCCGACCGGGCCGGCGTCTTCGTCGACAACCACGACACCGAGCGCAACGGCGAGACGCTGTCGTACCGGAACGGCTCCGACCACCGCCTGGCGAACGTGTTCCTGCTCGCGTACCCCTACGGCTGGCCGACGGTGTACTCCGGCTACGCGTTCACCGACCACGACGCGGGCCCGCCGTCGCAGGCGGACGGCGCGGTGGACGACGCCGTGTGCGGGCGGGGCACGTGGACGTGCGCGCACCGCTGGAACGAGACCGCGCACATGGTGGGCTTCCGCAACGCGGTCGCCGGCGCGCCCGTCACGGACTGGTGGGACGACGGCGGCAGCCGGATCGCGTTCGGGCGGGGGAGCGCCGGCTACGTCGCGATCAACGCCGGCTCGTCCCCGCTGCGGCGCACCTTCCGGACGTCGCTGCCCGCGGGCGCGTACTGCGACGTCGTCAGCGGCGCCCGTTCCGCCGCCGCGTGCACCGGGACGACCGTGACCGTCGACGCCTCCGGCAGCGCGACGTTCACCGTTCCCGCGGAGGGTGCCGTGGCCGTGCACGTCGGCCAGCGCCCGGCGGGCGGCGCGACCCCGGCGCCGTCGCCCACGGCGAGCCCGACCGCGTCACCCACGGCGGCACCGGCGCAGGTGGCGTTCGGCGTGCACGCCACGACCACGTGGGGCCAGGACCTGCACGTCGTCGGCGACCACCCGGCCCTGGGCGGCTGGGACCCGGCGCGGGCGGTGGCGCTGTCCTCCGCGACGTACCCCGTGTGGCGCGGCACCGTCGCGCTGCCGGCGGGGACCACGGTCGAGTACAAGTACGTCCGCCGCCAGGGCGCGTCCGTGACCTGGGAGTCCGGCGCGAACCGCACGGTCCGCGTCCCGGCGGGCGGCACGCTCGCGCTGAGCGACACGTGGCGCCCGTGACCCGGCCGACGCCGCCGCGCGCCCACCCGGCGGGCGCCCCCTGACCGCCGCCCGGCCCGCGGCGTGCGCGTCGCGGGCCGGACAGCGAGCGGCGGGGTGGCGTCGGGCGCGTGGAGGTGACCGGCGCCACCCTGGTCACGGACGTCGAACGGGACGTCCGCCGGGTGTCGTGAGCGCGCGGGCGGCGCGCTGACCTGCGACGACGCGACGCGTCCACATCGTGGGCTGTCCGTATCGTGGAGTGGACATGAGGGTGACCTCACCCGAGGCCCTAGAATCGGACGAGCAGCGCCCTTCGCGCCAGCTGCTCGCACGCCGCCTCGGGACGGGCCCACGCCCGCTCCACGGCCCCGTCGCGGCGGCCCGGCCGACGAGGGCTCCCCGACCGGAAGGCAGCCTCGACCCGTGAGCACCCCGACCCTGCGCGTCGCGATCGTCGGCGCGGGACCGGCCGGCATCTACGCGGCCGACATCCTGTCGAAGACCGACCTCGACGTCAGCATCGACCTGTTCGAGCGTCTCCCCGCGCCGTTCGGCCTCGTCCGCTACGGCGTCGCGCCCGACCACCCGCGGATCAAGCAGATCATCGTCGCGCTGCACAAGGTGCTCGAGCGTGGCGACATCCGGCTGATCGCGAACGTCGACTACGGCACGGACCTCAAGCTCGACGACCTGCGCCAGTTCTACGACGCGGTCATCTTCTCCACCGGCTCGATCCGCGACGCCGCCCTGCCCGTCCCCGGCATCGACCTGGAGGGCTCGTACGGCGCCGCCGACTTCGTCTCCTGGTACGACGGGCACCCCGACGTGCCGCGGACGTGGCCGCTCGAGGCGCAGCAGGTCGCCGTGCTGGGCGCGGGCAACGTGGCGCTCGACGTGGCCCGCATCCTCGCCAAGCACGCGGACGACCTGCTGCCCACCGAGGTGCCGGCCAACGTCTACGACATCCTCAAGGCGAGCCCCGTCACCGACGTGCACGTGTTCGCCCGCCGCGGGCCGGCGCAGGCCAAGTTCTCGCCGCTCGAGCTGCGCGAGCTCGGGCACGTGCCGGACGTCGACGTCGTCGTGTACGACGAGGACTTCGACTTCGACGAGGGCTCCGAGGCCGCCATCCGCTCGAGCAACCAGACCAAGCAGGTCGTCAAGACGCTGACGGACTGGACGCTCAAGGACCCGGCCGAGATGACGGCCTCGCGCCGCATCCACCTGCACTTCCTGCACAAGCCGGTCGAGGTGCTCGGTGCGGACGGCAAGGTCGTCGGCCTGCGCACGGAGCGCACCAAGCTGCGTGGCGACGGCAACGTCGTGGGCACGGGGCAGACGTTCGACTGGCCGGTCCAGGCGGTCTACCGCGCCGTCGGCTACTTCGGCTCCCCGCTCGCGGACATCCCGTTCGACGACGTCGCGGGCGTCGTCCCCAACCACGAGGGCCGCGTCATCGACGTCGACGGCTCCCACCTGCCGGGCATCTACGCCACCGGCTGGATCAAGCGCGGCCCCGTCGGGCTGATCGGCCACACCAAGTCCGACGCGTCCGAGACGATCCGCCACCTCGGCGAGGACGTGGCGGCTGCGGGCGAGGCGTTCTACACCGCGACCGAGCGCGACCCGCAGGCCGTGCTCGAGCTGCTGACGGCCCGCGGCGCCGAGCCGATCGACTGGTCCGGCTGGGAGCTGCTCGACGCGTACGAGAAGTCGCTGGGGCAGCCGCACGGGCGCGAGCGGGTCAAGGTCGTGCCCCGTGAGGACATGGTCGCGGTGGCGCTCGGACGGCAGCAGCCGACCGCCTGACGCACCGCCCCGACGGCAGCACCCGCAGGGCCCCGCACGCACCGCGTGCGGGGCCCTGCGCACGCGTGCCGGGGAACGCGGCGACCACGCGCGGCGTTCACCGGGCAGAGGCACGAACCGCCCGAGCGTGGGCGGGAGAGGACGGACATGGGTCACCAGCACTTCAACGGCCTGAAGACGGCGGCGCTGTTCGGCGCGATGTGGGCCGTGCTGCTCGGCATCGGCTACCTGCTGGGTGGCGGCCGGCCGGGCTTCCTCCTGCTGTTCGCGGGCATCGGCCTGGCCACGACGGCCTACAGCTACTGGAACTCCGACAAGATCGCGATCCGTGCGATGCGCGCGCGACCGGTCAGCGAGCTCGAGCAGCCGGCCATGTACCGGATCGTGCGCGAGCTGTCGACGGCCGCCCGCCAGCCGATGCCGCGGCTGTACGTCTCGCCGACCATGGCGCCCAACGCGTTCGCGACGGGGCGCAACCCGCAGAACGCCGCGGTGTGCTGCACCGAGGGCATCCTGCAGATCCTCGACGAGCGCGAGCTGCGCGGCGTCCTCGGGCACGAGCTGATGCACGTGTACAACCGCGACATCCTCACGTCGTCGGTGGCCGCGGCGATCGCCGGCGTCATCACGTCGCTCGCCCAGTTCGCGCTGTTCTTCGGCGGCGGCGACCGACGGCAGGGCGGCAACCCGCTCGCGGGGCTGCTGCTCGCGCTGCTCGCGCCCGTGGCCGCCAGCCTCATCCAGCTCGCGATCAGCCGCACGCGCGAGTACGACGCCGACGAGGACGGCGCCGCCCTCACCGGTGACCCGCTGGCCCTGGCGTCGGCGCTGCGCAAGCTCGACGCCGGCACGCACGCGCGCCCGCTGCCGCAGGAGCGCGAGCTCGTGGACGTGTCGCACCTGATGATCGCGAACCCGTTCCGCGGCGGCGGCGTCGGCCGCATGTTCGCGACGCACCCGCCGATGGCGGACCGCGTGGCGCGGCTCGAGGCCATGGCGGGCGGTGGGTACCCGCGCCGCTGACGCCCGTCCCTCAGGACGCCGGCGCCCACCCGAAGGCGACGCGGACCAGGCCGTGGTCGCCGGACCCGTCGGCGCGGTGGTCGCCCGTGTCGAGGTGGTCGTTCGCGATCCGCAGCCCGTCGAACAGCCAGCGCCGCCGGCGGCTGTTGTCGTACAGCTGCTCGCTGACGAGCACGTGGTCGAGGGACTCGCGCAGGTCCTCGTGCACGTGCGTGTAGTAGACGTCGCGGGTGTCGCGGTACTCCTGCAGCGTCTGCGCCGTGTACAGCCCCGTGTCGGCCCCGCCGAGCGCGTCGCCGACGAGGTAGCGTGGCTGCCCGGTGAGGATGTCCAGCGTGTTGCTGTGCTGGCCGTCGTTGACGTCGCCCAGGACGAGCACCGGTGTCGACGTGCCGCGCAGCGCCGCCGTGAGCAGCACGCGCAGGGCGGTCGCCTCGGCGGTCCGGCGGATCGTCGACAGGGCGGCGCCGAGCGCCTCGGCGTGCGGCCGGAACGTGTCCGGGTCGGCGGTGAACCAGTTCTCGCGGTCGACGCGCGTCGGGAGCTTCGACTTCAGGTGCGTCACGAACACCTGCGCCGGCGGCCCGTCGTCGCGCAGTGCCACCGCGAACCGCAGCACCGGCCGCGAGAACCGGTCGATGCGCACGTCCACGTCCGGCGCCTGCGGGTCGTGCCCGTCGGCGACGCGGAGCCGGAAGCCCGGCGGGAACTCCTCGACCCACTCCGGGTCGCCGGTGAGCAGCCCGTCCCGCACGAGCGCCCCGCAGGTGATGCGGTCGCCGTCCGCCGGGGTCGCCAGCACGGTGTAGTCGTCGTCGAGGTGCGCCTCACGGAGCACGTCGGCGAGCGCGTCGCGGTGCCAGAGCTCCTGCAGCCCGACGACGTCGGCGTCGAGCTCGCGCAGGCGGTCAGCGAGCCACCGCACCTTGCGGCGGTACTCGACCGGCGTCCACGGGTCCTGGCCCGGGTTCATGCGCCGTCCGGGCAGCTGGAGGTTGTACAGGTTGACGGTCGCGACGCTGAAGCGCTGCCGGTCCATGACGCCCCCTCGGGCGGCCCGCGTCCGTCGCGGGCCCCACCGGGTAGGGGTGCGTCCCCGGCGCGGCGATACGTGCCGCGGGCCGGTGCCGCGGGCCTGGCGAGGCCCGCGGCACCGGTGCGTCAGCGGTAGTTGGTGAACTGCAGGGCGGCGTCCACGTCGGCGCCCTTCATGAGCGCGATGACCGCCTGCAGGTCGTCCCGGCTCTTCGCCGACACGCGCAGCTCGTCACCCTGGATCTGCGTCTTGACGCCCTTCGGGCCCTCGTCGCGCACCAGCTTGGCGAGCTGCTTGGCGACCTCCGTGCTGAGGCCCTCCTTGATGCTCGCCGCGAGGCGGTACTCCTTGCCCGACGGCTTCGGCTCGCCGTCGCCCGTGTCCAGCGACTTGAGCGAGATGCCACGCTTGATGAGCTTGGACTGGAACACGTCGAGGACGGCCAGGACCCGCTCCGACGAGTTGGCGACCATGAGGACGCTCTCGCCGCTCCACGCGATGGACGCCCCCACGCCCTTGAAGTCGTACCGCTGGGCGATCTCCTTCGCGGCCTGGTTCAGGGCGTTGTCGACCTCCTGCCGGTCGACCTTGCTGACGACGTCGAACGACGACTCGCTCGCCATGGTGCTCCCTCCCGGCG
>JAPSIR010000311.1 GCA_031178625.1 Cellulomonas sp. | reverse complement strand
GTGCGGTTGCCGTTGCGGGTGTTCTCGATCGAGTAGCCCGGCTCGGTGAACGTGGCGCTCGCGGTCGTCGTGGGCAGCGGCACGATGTTCGCCGAGGCCCGCGCGGTGACGACGACGTTGAGGGTCGCCGTGACCGGCTCGGCGCCGGTCTCGTTCGACTCCGCCGTGCCCGGCACGGCGACGACGCCCTGCGCCGCGAACGACGCGTCCGTGACGCCCGACCAGTCCCACGTGACGGGGGTGTCGAACGTCGCGGTGGACGCCCCGACGCGGGCCGGCACGACCGCCGGCGCCGCGGCCTGCACCTGCGCGAGCGTCGAGCCCTCGTAGGCCGTCACCGAGACGGGGTCGGTCACGGTGAACCCGCCGACGTCGACGGTCCCGGTCACGGGCAGCGACGCGCCGTACACGTCGGTCGCCGTGCCGGTCACCGTCACCTGGCCGGCCTGCGCCCACGCGGACGCGGGGACCTCGTCCCACACGACCGTCGCGGCCGGCCCGGTGCCCCAGCGGTACGTCGGGACGACCGTCGCCGGGAGCACCGGCGCGACGCCCACCGTGGTGCTCACGGCCACGGGGGAGACCCCGGTCGCCGCGACGTCGCGCGGGTACCAGCGCTGGTTCGCGCCGCCGTTGGAGCCGTAGACCCCGACGCCCGCGTTCTCGGCGGTCGACTGGCCGCCGACCTCGAGCGCCTGCCCGATGCCCTCGTTGACGAACGCGAACGAGCGCCCCTCGGTGGAGGAGACGATCCAGCGCGTCGCCGGCTCGGCCGCGGCGGCCTCCACCGACGTCGACCGCAGGTCCGTGCCCGCCGTCGTCGCGCCGAGCACGCGCCCGTCGGTGGCCTCCAGGACGAACCGCTTGGTGCCGTCGAGGCGGCCCGGCGCCACCGCGTGCGCCGTCCACAGCTGCGGGCGCACGGCCTCGGCCGTCGTGCCCGGCGTCGTGATGGTGGTCGCGGTCGTCGCGTCCGCCGCCGTCAGCGCCTTGCCGCTCTGCACGCCGGTGAGCTGGTAGGTGTGGCCGTCGGCGATCGCCGCGGCGTCCTCGGCCACGCCGTGCACGCCGTCGAGGACGATCGAGCTGACCGACTGCGCCGGCAGCGTGAGCGTGACGGTGCGCGCGGCCGCGTCGACGGCGACCGCGTCGCCCTCGACCAGCGCGTTCGCGCTCGGCTCGTCCGCGGGGGACTGCGTCGTCACGTACGGCGTCGCCGTCGCACCCGGCGCGACCGTGCCGAACTTCGCCAGGTCGACCGTGAGGGTCACCGGCTGCGTCGAGGCGTTCGTGTGCACGAGCGACGTCGACGTGCCGTCCGCCGACAGCGCGGCCGTCGTGACGACCGAGTCGGTCGCGATGACGCGGTCGCCGGGGCGGATGAAGTGCGTGAAGTTCCGCGTCGTGTCGTACTTCGTGTTCGTCTCGACGTGACACGCCTCGACCTCGGACCAGTCGCCGCCGGCCGCCTCGACGCGCCGCTCGGACGCGAAGACGCGGTCGTCGCCCTCGCCGTACCAGCGGCAGTCGAGGTCGATGAAGACGCCACCCCAGTTGAGGTTCTCGCCCTGCGGCTCCATGTTCCACAGGTCCTCGACCGGCTGCCAGAACACCCACGCGTCCGACTCCAGCTCGCGCAGGTCGTCGTGGATGCGCCCGGCCAGGCCGAGCCCGTTGACGATGCTCGCCGGGTTCCAGCCGTTGACCCAGCTGCCCTCGACCTCGCTCATCCACAGCGGCTTGTCGGCCACCTTCGCGAGGTCGCGGACCGTCTGGCGGCCGCCCGTGCCGTACGTGTGCACGTTGAGCTGGTCGACGTTCGCGCGCGTCTGCGCGTCGTACGCCTCCCAGTTCCGCACGAACGTGCCGGGGTTGGTCTCGTCCATCGCGGAGACGACGGCGTCGGTCGTCGTCCCCGGCGCACGCAGGTGCCCGGCCAGCGCGTCGATGAGGTCCGCCTGCCGCGCGGGCCCGACGTGCATGCCCTCCTGCCGGCCGCCGACGGGGACGCCGTCGCGCAGCGTCGTGCCCCAGTAGTTCGTGTTCGGCTCGTTCAGCGGGTCGATGGTGTCGACCGTGATGCCGTGCGCGTCCTCGAGCTCCTCGCTGACCCGCACCAGGTACTGCGCGAACGCGTCGACCTGGTCCGGCCGCAGCTGCTCCGCGCTCGCGTCGAACCCGCCCGAGACGTACCCGTTCTCGGTCATGAACCACGGCGCCGAGTTCGCGAACGTCTCCCAGTGCGTGATCTGGTCGTCGGCCGTGAGCTGCTCGACCCACCACCGCTGCGTCGCGTCGGCGTCGAGGTCGTAGAACCGGTCGTCCGCGGGGTCGAACGCCGCGCGCACCGTCGCGGCGTTCGCGTGCGTCGTCGGGGCGCCGTACAGCTCGCCCGTCGCGTCCGGCTGCCACCAGCCCTCGACGGCGCCGCCCGGGCGCAGGTAGTCCTCGACGTCGGACGCGTGCCCGCCGCCGATGTTGTAGCGGGCGATGTTGAGGTCGAGGCCGTCGGCCGTGAACAGCTTGTCGTACAGGTCCTGGCGGACGTCGGCCGGGTAGTCCCCGGTCGCGTTCGCGAACCAGACCAGGCTCGTGCCCCAGCCCTGGAACTCCTCCCCGGCGTACCAGGGGTTGGGGGTGACGGTCACCGCGGTGGCCGCCGCGGCGGGTGCGGTCACGGCCGGGGCTGCGATGAGCCCGGCCGTCAGCG
>JAPSIR010000092.1 GCA_031178625.1 Cellulomonas sp. | reverse complement strand
CGTCGCCCTGGTCGAGGATCTGCCGGATGCGCCCCAGCCGCTCCTGCACCGAGCGCTCGAACCCGCGGTCGCTCGGCTCGTAGTACCGCGTGCCCACCAGCTCGTCGGGCAGGTACTGCTGCGGTGCGACCGCGTGCGGCTCGTCGTGCGCGTACCGGTAGCCCTCGCCGTGCCCGAGCGCCTTCGCGCCGGCGTAGTGGGCGTCGCGCAGGTGCGTCGGCACGGAGCCGAGCCGCCCCGCGCGCACGTCCTCGAGCGCACGGTTGATGCCGACGTAGGCGGCGTTCGACTTCGGTGCCGTCGCGAGGTGCACCACGGCCTCGGCCAGGATGATGCGCGCCTCCGGCATGCCGATGAGCGCGACGGCCTGCGCGGCGGCGACCGCGGTCTGCAGCGCGCTCGGGTCGGCCATGCCGACGTCCTCGGCCGCCGAGATGACGATGCGCCGCGCGATGAAGCGCGGGTCCTCCCCCGCGGCGATCATGCGCGCGAGGTAGTGCAGCGACGCGTCGACGTCCGACCCGCGCACCGACTTGATGAACGCGCTGATGACGTCGTAGTGCTGGTCGCCGTCCCGGTCGTAGCGGACCGCGGCGACGTCGATCGCGCGCTCGACCGTGGCGAGGTCGACCTCGGCCGGCGTCTCGGACGACGCGGCCGGGGCGTCGGCGAGCGCCGCGCCCGCGGCCGCCTCGAGGATCGTCAGCGCCTTGCGCGCGTCACCGCCCGCGAGCCGCAGCAGGTGCTCCGACGCGTCGTCCGACAGCGTCACCGTGCCGCCCAGGCCCCGCTCGTCCACGACGGCGCGCTCCACCAGGGTCCGCACGTCGTCCGTCGTCAGCGGCTGCAGGGTGAGCAGCAGGGACCGCGACAGCAGCGGCGAGTTCACCGAGAACGACGGGTTCTCCGTCGTCGCCGCCACGAGCGTCACCCAGCGGTTCTCGACGCTCGGCAGCAGCGCGTCCTGCTGCGCCTTGGTGAAGCGGTGCACCTCGTCGATGAACAGGACGGTCTCGCCGCCGTCCGTGGCGAGCCGGCGGCGGGCGTCGTCGACGACCCCGCGGACGTCCTTCACACCGGCCGTCACCGCCGACAGCTCGACGAACCGCCGCCCGGACGTCGCCGCGACCAGGTAGGCGAGCGTGGTCTTGCCCGTGCCGGGCGGCCCCCACAGCACGACCGACGAGGGCGCGGCCCGGCGGGCGGCGTCGTCCGCCGGCTCCACGAGCCGGCGCAGGGGCGAGCCCGGCACCAGCAGGTGCCCCTGGCCGGCGACCTCGGCGAGGGACCGCGGCCGCATGCGCACCGCGAGCGGCGCACCCACGGCGGGCGCCGGAACGCCCTGCGCGGTGGAGGTCGCCGCGTCGAACAGGTCCATGCGAGGAGCCTACGGTCGCCCTCCGACGCCGCCGTCCGCAGGGTCGTGCGACGTGCGCGCCCGTCCGGCGACCTGCGACGATGTCGCGCGTGTTCGCTCGCCTGGGTCGCCTCGTCGCCCACCACCCGCGCCTGACCGTCGTCGTCTGGCTGGTGCTCACGGTGGCCGGCTACACCCTGGCCGTGCTCGGCGTGCACGGCGAGGGCCTCTTCGACCGCGTCGCGACCGGTGCGCCGGGCGTGAGCGGGGCCGAGAGCACGCAGGGCCAGCGGGTCCTCAACGACGCGCGGACGGCCGGGCCGGGCGTCACGCTCGTCGTCGACGGCGTGGACCCCGCGACGCCCGAGCTGGGCGCGGCGCTGGACGACGCCCGCGCCGACCTCGCGGCGGTCGAGGGCGTCGCGGCCGTCATCGACCCGCTCGCCCTTCCGGGCGGCCCCACCAACCCGGCCGCCGCTCCGCTGCTCGCCGCGGACGGGCGTGGCTTCCTCGTGGTGGTCGAGCTCGAGGCGGAGCTGGGTGACGCCGCCGAGGCGGCCGCCCTCGACGCCGTGGAGCAGCGGCTGCGCGCGGTCCCCGACGACCTGCGGGCCGTCGCGCCGGACGCGAGCGGCCTCGTGGGCGC
This sequence comes from Cellulomonas sp., assembly GCA_031178625.1. Taxonomy (GTDB): domain Bacteria; phylum Actinomycetota; class Actinomycetes; order Actinomycetales; family Cellulomonadaceae; genus Cellulomonas. The sequence goes on along the minus strand of JAPSIR010000092.1, from coordinate 9,486 downwards.
GGAGCACCTCATCGTCGACGAGATCACGGACCAGGTCGAGCAGGACCTGCGCACCGGCGAGCTCGTCGCGCTGCCCATCGCGCTCGTCGTGATGGTGCTGGTGTTCGGCGGATTCCTGGCGGCGGCCATGCCCATGGCGGGCGCGCTCGCCTCGATCGCCGGTGGCCTCGGGTCGGTCCTCGCGCTCACGTACGTCATGGACGTCGAGGCGTCGGTGGTCAACGTCGTCACCGTGCTCGGGCTGGGCCTGTCGATCGACTACGGCCTCCTCGTCGTCTCCCGCTTCCGCGAGGAGCTGCACCGCCTCGTCGGCGACGACGGCGGCGCCGCCAGCCGCCGGCGCCGCGGGGACGGGCCGGTCGTGCAGGCGGTCGAGACGACGATGGCGACGGCGGGCCGGACCGTCGCCTTCTCCGCCGTGACGGTCGCGATCGCGATCAGCGGCCTGCTCGCGTTCCGCCCGGACATCCTGCGCGCCATCGCCGCCGCGGGCGTCCTCGTCGTCCTGGTCGCCGTCGCCACCGCGCTGACCCTCGTGCCCGCGCTCCTGACGTTGTCCGGGCGGCGCCTGGCCGGCGCAGGCGTGCTCGCGCGCGTGCCCGGCGTGCGCCGGCTGCTGGCCCGGGCGTCCGACGTCGACCGCGAGGAGGGTGCGTTCTCCACGCTCGCCGGTCGGGTCCAGCGGCACCCGTGGTGGGTCATGCTCGGCTCGTTCGCCCTGCTGGCGGTCCTCGCGCTGCCCGTGCTCCGCATGGACCTGCGCATCAGCGGCATCGAGCTGCTGCCCGCCGGCACCGCCCAGCGCGCGTACGTCGCGGCGCTCGAGGAGGACTACGCCGCCGCCTCGGCGCCCGCGGTGACGGTCGTCGCCGAGACGTCCCTCGAGGAGGCGACGGCATGGGCGCAGGACGTCGCCGCACTGGACGGCGTCGCGTCCGTCGACCCGCCGACCACTGCAGGGCTGTACGTCGTGGTCGGCGTGCGCCCGGACGACGCCGACCCCGGCGGCGACGTCGCCGTCGACGTCGTGCGCGCGGTCCGCGACCTCGACGCGCCGTTCGAGCGGTGGGTCGTGGGCCAGGCCGCGAGCCAGATCGACTTCACGGACGCCCTCGTCGAACGGGCGCCGCTCGCGCTGACCGTGGTGGCGGTCGCGACGCTCCTGCTGCTGTTCCTCATGACCGGCTCCGTCGTCATCCCGGTCAAGGCGCTGCTCACGAACACGCTGTCGATCCTCGCGTCGCTCGGCGTGCTCGTGTGGGCCTTCCAGGACGGGCACCTCGAGGGCCTGCTCGGGTTCGAGTCGACCGGTGGCATCGAGACGTACGTGCTCGCGCTCGTCGCGGCGTTCGCCTTCGGCCTGGCGATGGACTACGAGGTGTTCCTGCTCGCGCGCGTCAAGGAGCTGCACGACGGCGGGCTGCCGACCGACCAGGCGGTCCGGCTGGGGCTGCAGCGGTCCGGCCGCATCATCACGTCCGCGGCGGCGATCATCATCGTCGTCTTCGCCGGCTTCGTGGCGGGCGACCTCATCGTCATCAAGCAGGTCGGGTTCGCGCTGGCGGTGGCCGTGCTCATCGACGCGACGGTCGTCCGGCTGCTGCTCGTGCCGGCGACCATGACGGTGCTGGACCGCGCCAACTGGTGGGCACCGGCCCCGCTGCGCCGGTTGTACGAGCGGTTCGCGATCCTGCACTGATGCCGGCTCGGGCTCCCGGCGCGTCGGTGGCTCAGCGCCGGAAGCCGCCCGCGTAGCCGGGACGCGCGTACGACGCGTTCTCCTCGTCGACCGTCATGCCGAGGCGCAGGTACAGCCGCCGGGCGACGTCGTTGTCTGCGTACAGGCCGAGCGAGACCCACGCGAGGCCGGACCCGAGACCGGCACGCAGCGCCGTGGCCGTGAGGGCGGCACCGAGACCGCGCCCGCGCGCGGACGGCACGACACCGAGGCCGTGCAGGTGCCACGAGCCGCGCCCGTCGAGCGCACCGAGCCGCTGCGCCGCCCCGATGACACCGACGAGGCGCCCGCCGTCGCGCACACCCCACCAGCCGGCGTCGTCCGTGGTGCCGGGCTGCGCGTGCGTGCCCGGGTTCGCCTCGGCGAGGCACGCGGCCACCTCGTCCGCCGCCGGGTCGCGGAGCAGCTCCACCGCCTCCTCGCCCGGCACGGGCGGCGGCGCGACGGCCGTCGACATCCTGTCCCACGTCGAGAAGGGCGCGACCCCCAGCGCCGCGAGCGTGCCTGCGGCGACGACCGCGGTGCGCGGCACCGTCAGCCAGGCGAGGGTCCGGGCGTCGGCCACCAGCTCGCCCGCGAGCTCGTCGAGCAGGCGGCCGGCGGCCCCGCCGTCACCCGCGCACATGGCGACGAGCCCGGCGTCCGCGTCGCGCACGAGCAGCACGTCCGGTCCGTCACCGAGCACGCGCGCGTCGCGCCAGCGGTCGCGGTCCGCGAGCAGCCACCGGCGGCCGCGGAACGCGTCCGGCAGACGCGTGACGAGCGTGTCGGCCGGCGTGGTCACACCGCGGGCGCGGCCGACCCTGCCGCGTCGCCCGCCGCGGCCTTCGGCTTGGCGTCGACACCGGTCTCGCGCCGCTGGGCGGGCGAGATGGGCGCGGGCGCACCGGTCAGCGGGTCGTACCCGCCACCCGACTTCGGGAACGCGATGACCTCACGGATCGACTCGGACCGCGTCAGCAGCGCCGTGATGCGGTCCCACCCGAAGGCGATGCCGCCGTGCGGCGGTGCGCCGAACTGGAACGCGTCGAGCAGGAAGCCGAACTTCTCCTGCGCCTCGTCCGGGCCGATGCCCATCATCGCGAAGACACGCTCCTGCACGTCCCGGCGGTGGATACGGATCGAGCCGCCGCCGATCTCGTTGCCGTTGCAGACGATGTCGTAGGCGTAGGCGAGCGCCGCGCCCGGGTCCTCCTCGAAGCGGTCGACCCACTCCGGCGTCGGCGACGTGAACGCGTGGTGCACGGCGGTCCAGGCGCCGGCGCCGACCGCGACGTCGTCGTCCTCGCCCGTGGGCTTGAACAGCGGCGCGTCGACCACCCACACGAACGACCACGCGTCCTCGTCGACGAGACCACCGCGGCGGCCGATCTCAAGACGGGCCGCGCCGAGGAGCGCACGCGCCTCCGACGCGGAGCCGGCGGCGAAGAACACCGCGTCGCCGGGGTTCGCGCCCACGGCCGCCGCGAGGCCCGCCCGCTCCTCGTCGGTGATGTTCTTGGCGACCGGGCCCCCGAGCTCGCCGTCCTCGCCGACCGTCACGTACGCGAGGCCCTTGGCACCGCGCTGCTTGGCCCACTCCTGCCACGCGTCGAACCCGCGGCGGGGCGTGGACGCACCACCGGGCTGCACGACGGCACCCACGTACGGCGCCTGGAACACGCGGAACGGCGTCTGCGCGAAGTAGGCGGTGAGGTCGGCGAGCTCGAGCCCGAAGCGGAGGTCGGGCTTGTCGGTGCCGTAGCGCTCCATCGCGTCGGCGTACGTCATGCGCGGGATCGGCGTCGGCACCGTGTACCCGATGAGGTCCCACAGCGCGACGAGGATCTTCTCCCCCAGCGCGATGACGTCGTCCTGGTCGACGAAGCTCGCCTCGACGTCGAGCTGCGTGAACTCGGGCTGCCGGTCGGCGCGGAAGTCCTCGTCCCGGTAGCAGCGGGCGATCTGGTAGTAGCGCTCCAGCCCGCCGACCATGAGCAGCTGCTTGAACAGCTGCGGCGACTGCGGCAGCGCGTACCAGCTGCCGGGTGCCAGGCGCGCCGGGACGACGAAGTCGCGCGCACCCTCGGGCGTGGACCGCGTCAGCGTGGGCGTCTCGACCTCGACGAACCCGTCGGCGTCGAGCACGCGGCGCGCGGCCGCGTTCGCCCTGGCCCGCAGGCGCAGGGCGTGCGCGGGTGCCGGCCGGCGCAGGTCGAGGTAGCGGTGGCGCAGGCGCGCCTCCTCGCCGACCGGCTCGTCGAGCGACGTCGACACGGGGAAGGGCAGCGGCGCGGACTCGTTGAGCACGACGACCTCGTGCGCGACGACCTCGACCTCGCCCGTGGCGAGGTTGCTGTTCTCGTTCCCCTCGGGCCGCCGGCCGACCTCGCCGGTCACCTGCAGCACGTACTCGGCGCGCAGGCCGTGCGCGACGGCCTCGTCGCGGATCACGACCTGCGCGATGCCGGACGCGTCCCGCAGGTCGACGAACGCCACCCCACCGTGATCGCGGCGGCGGTCCACCCACCCGGTGAGGGTGACGGTGGTGCCGATGTGCTCGGCTCGCAGCGAGCCGGCGGTGTGGGTGCGGAGCACAGCGTGGTCCTTCGTGGTCGAGGGGTAGGGGCGCCCGACGGACGCCCGCCCGATCCTAGTGGGCCGCGCTCCCCCGGGCCGCAGGCAGTCCCTGCCGTCGGCGCGTCCTCAGAAGAGCGTGGCGGCGGCGGGCGCGGGCACCGCGGCCGGGGCCGGTGCCGACCCCCCGACCGGCCCCCCGGACGCGGCCGGCCACGACGTGGAGTCGGCGCGCCACGCGCGGTGCCCCCGCGGGTCGGCGAAGCCGTGCCGGGCCAGCAGCGGCGCGACGCGCGCGTCGAGCCAGCGCCGGTACTCGTCCGACGTGTACGCCGACCGGCCGTACAGGCGCCGGTACCGCGCGAGCACGCCCGGCCGGTGGGTGCGCAACCAGTCCTCCATGAGCGGCTTCACGGCGCCGCGCAGGTGCAGCGCCATCACGCTGACGCCCGTCGCCCCGGCCTCCGCCAGCGCGCCGAGCAGGGCGTCGAGGTGCTCCTCGGAGTCGGTCAGCCACGGCAGCACGGGCGCGACCAGGACACCGCACGTCAGGCCCGCGTCCCGCACGGCGCGGACGAGCGCGAGCCGCGCGCGCGGCGTCGGCGTGCCGGGCTCGAGCAGCTGCTGCAGCTCCTCGTCGACCGTGGCGAGCGAGATGCTGACCGCGACCGACCCGCCGCCCGCCGCGACGTCCGCGAGCAGCGGCAGGTCGCGGCGCAGCAGCGTGCCCTTCGTCAGCACCGACAGCGGCGTGCCGGACGCGGCCAGCGCCTCGAGGATCCCGGGCATGAGCCGGTAGCGGCCCTCGGCCCGCTGGTACGGGTCGGTGTTGGTCCCGAGCGCCACGTGCTCACGGCGCCAGGACGCCCGGCCCAGCTCCGCGCGGAGCACCTCCACGACGTTCGTCTTGACGACGATCTGGCTCTCGAAGTCGCGCCCGGCACCGAGGTCCAGGTACTCGTGCGTGGGCCGGGCGAAGCAGTAGGCGCACGCGTGCGAGCAGCCGCGCATGGGGTTGACGGTCCAGCGGAACGGCACGGAGGACGCCTCCGGCACCCGGTTCAGCGCGCTGCGGCACAGCACCTCGTGGAAGGTCACCCCGGCGAAGTCGGGCGTCCGCACGCTGCGGACCAGGCCCGGCATGGTCCGCACGTCCATGCCCGGCAGCACGGCCTCCGCGGCCGCCGCCTGCACCTTCTGCCCGTCCCATCGCACACCCGCAGTCGAACACGTGTTCGAAGGCCTGTCAACGGGCCCGTCGTCCGCCGATCACCACGTGCACCGCCGTCACGGTCGGCCGCGCCGGCACGGACGAGAACCCGAAGCGCACCCCGGGCGTCACCGGGCGCAGCGCCCCGAGCGAGCGGTCGCCCCACCGGGCGTCGAGACTGACGACGGCGTGCTGGTCGTGCGCCGCGTAGCGCTCCGGCGTGCCGTCCCGTCCTTCGCCACGCGTGCGCACGCCCGGCAGCACGACGCCCGCGACCGCGGCGACCACCCCGGCGCTCGCGTCCGCGGACGTCACCGCGCGCGGCAGCCCGTGCAGCAGACGCCCGACCGCCGTGCGTGCACCGATCCCGAGCCGCGCGTCGAGCGGCCCCGCCGCCACCGTCCACGTCCGCCCGGCACGGTCGGCCGCCACGCGCACGTCGACGACGTGCACGGCGTCGAAGGTGTAGAGCCGGGTCACCAGCGACGCCACGTCCTCGCTCGGCGCGAGCAGCACCCGCGTGCCGTCCGGACGCTCCACCATGACGTCGGCGAAGGCGCCCAGCGGCGACCGCAGCCAGCGTCCGACCACGACACGCGTGCCCTCCTCGCTGCCGGCGCCGGCGATGTGCCCGTCGAGGGTCACGCGCTCCCCCGCGGGCGGCGGCGCGTCGAGGACGTGCGTCATGCGCGCCACGCTAGGGCGCCGCACGCACCCGCGCCCCCGGGGGACGCGGGTGCGCCGCACGCACCTGCGGCCGACGCGGACGCGACGGCGTCAGCCCGCGTCGACCGGCACGACCCGCGGCCAGAGGTCCTCGGCCGGGGGCGTCCACGTCGCCGTGTCGGCGGGCACCTGCTCGCCGGACCGGATGTCCTTGACCTGGTCCTGGCCCGGCGCGCCGTCGTCGTCGCCGACGAACCAGACGTACGGGATCCCCCGCCGGTCCGCGTGCCGGATCTGCTTGCCGAACTTCGCGGCGCTCGGCGCGACCTCGACCGGCACGCCGCGCGCGCGCAGGGCCGCCGCCACGGCGTCGGACCGGCCGCGCCGCTCCTCGGACGTCACCGCCACCAGCACGGCCGTCGGCACCGACCGCGTCGCCCGCACGAGGCCCGCGCCGAGCAGCCGCGAGACCAGCCGCGAGACGCCGATGGACAGGCCGACGCCCGGGTACGTCGTCGCCCCGTCGGACGCGAGCGTGTCGTACCGGCCGCCCGAGCAGATCGACCCCAGCTCCTCGTGGCCGACGAGGACCGTCTCGTACACCGAGCCCGTGTAGTAGTCGAGCCCGCGGGCGATCCGCAGGTCCGCGACCACGACGCCGGGCGCGCGCTCGGCCGCCGCCGCGACGAGTGCACCGAGCTCGGCGAGCCCCTCCTCGAGGAGCTCGGTCGTGGCGCCGTGCTCGGCGGCCAGCGCGCGCACCCGGTCGACGACGCCCGCGTCGTCCCCGCGCACCTCGGCCAGCCCGAGGCACGCCTGCGCCTGCTCGGGCGTGGCGCCCGCCTCGGCGACGAGCAGCGCGGCGACCGCCTCCGGCCCGACCTTGTCGAGCTTGTCGATCGCGCGGAGCACCGCGTCGACGTCGGTCAGCCCCAGGCCCCGGTAGAAGCCCTCCGCGACCTTGCGGTTGTTGACGAGGATGCGCACCGGCGGCACCCCGATCGCCCGCAGCGCCCCGAGGGCGTCGGCCATGACGAGGGGCAGCTCCACCTCGTAGTGGTACGGCAGCGCGCCCGCGCCGACCACGTCGATGTCCGCCTGCGCGAACTCGCGGAAACGGCCGTCCTGGGGGCGCTCGCCGCGCCACACCTTCTGCACCTGGTAACGACGGAACGGGAACGCGAGGTGCCCGGCGTTCTCGAGCACGTACCGGGCGAACGGCACCGTGAGGTCGAAGTGCAGGCCGAGCCTACGGCCCGGGTCCTGCTCCTCGGCGTCCGCGTCCTCCTGCAGGCGGCGCAGCACGTACACCTCCTTGGAGGTCTCGCCCTTGCGCAGCAGCTGGTCGAGGGGCTCGACCGCCCGCGTCTCGATGCCCGCGAACCCGTGCAGCTCGAACGTGCGCCGCAGGGTGTCGAGCACGTGCTGCTCGACGAGCCGCCCCTCGGGCAGCCACTCGGGGAATCCGGACAGGGGTGTGGGTCGCGCCATGCGCCCGATGATCCCAGACGTGCGGGCACGCACCGGCACGGTCCCGGGCGTCGTCAGCGTGCCCGCGCGAGGTACGGGTTCGTGGCGAGCTCGGTGCGCACGTCGGTGGCGGGACCGTGGCCGGGCAGCACCACGGCGTCGGGCGGCAGCTGCGCGACGACGTCGCGCAGCGTGGCGGCCATGGTGGCGTCGTCGCCGCCCGGCAGGTCCGTGCGGCCGACGCTGCCCGCGAAGAGCACGTCGCCCGAGAGCACGGTCGGCGCCGCGCCGTCGGCGTCCACGAGGTACAGCGTCGAGCCCTCCGTGTGCCCGGGCGCGTGCCGCGCCACGAGTCGCACGTCGTCCCACGCGAGCAGCACGTCGGCCGACCGCGCGTCGGACGCCGAGCCGAAGGTCTCGACCCGCGCGGGCTCCCGCCACGCGCCCAGGTCGACGCCGGCACCGGCCAGCGCCTGAGCGAGCGGGCCGTGCGGGTCGTGGCGGGGGTCGAGGACGCCGAGCGTGCCGAACGGGTCGACCAGCCGGTACGCGTCCGCGGCGTGCAGCACCACGGGTGCGTCCCACGCGGCGGCCAGCGCCGGTGCGTCCCACGTGTGGTCCGCGTGCCCGTGCGTCGCGAGCACCGCGCGGACCCGCAGGCCGCGCCGCTCCACGAGCGCGCGCACCTGCTCCCCCGCGCCCGCGCCCGCGTCCACGACGACGCACGACCCGCCCGCTCCGACCACGACCGAGCACCGTGCGCCGAACACCGGTGCGACCACCGTCAGGATCTCCACCCCCGCACGCTAGACCGCGGTGCGGGGCCTCCGTGCGCCGCACCGTGCACCCGGTGGTCGCGGCGTGCCGCGCCCTGCCTAGACTGTCCCGGGTCCGGCGCGGGTCCGGACGGCGGCGCGGCCTCGGGCCGCCGGCACGACGACGAGGGGTGGCGGTGAACTCCAAGCGCGAGTACGAGCGGCGACGGTTCGAGAAGTGGCAGGCCCGGCAGGAGGCCGCCCGTGCGCGCCGGCAGCGCCAGCGCGTCATCGCCGCGTCCGTCGTCGGAGCCCTCGTCATCGGCACCGGGGTGGTCGCCGCCGTCGCGCTCAACCAGGACGACGGCGCACCGCAGGCCGCCCCGACCGCGAGCGACGTCGCCGAGCCGACCCCCGCCCCCACCCTGCCCGCGCGCACCGGCAACGGTGGCGTCGTGCCCGACGCGGCCGCCGCCGAGGGCCGCACGTGGACGGGCACGCTGACGACGTCGGCCGGCCCGGTCGAGATCGAGCTGGACGGCGCCGCCGCACCGCAGGCCGTCGCCAACTTCGTCACGCTCGCCGGCGAGGGCTACTTCGACGGCACGCTCTGCCACCGCCTCGTCCCGTCCGGGATCTTCGTGCTCCAGTGCGGCGACCCCACGGCGACCGGCACGGGCGGCCCGGGGTACAGCTGGGGCCCGGTCGAGAACGCCCCGGCCGACGACGTCTACCCCGCCGGCACCATCGCCATGGCGCGCGTCGGCAACGACGCCGAGTCGATGGGCAGCCAGTTCTTCCTCGTCTACGAGGACTCGACCATCCCGTCCGACACGGCGGGTGGCTACACCGTGTTCGGCCGCATCACGTCCGGGTTGGACGTCGTGCAGGCCATCGCTGACGCCGGGACGCAGCCGGGCACCGAGCGGCCCGTCCAGGACGTCATCATCGAGGGAGTGGAGATCCAGTGACCGAGCAGCAGACGACGCCGTCCGCGGACGACGCCGAGCAGTCTCCCGCCCTCACGGACACCGGCGCCGCGCCTGCCGCGGCCGGTGGCACGGACGAGCAGCCCGCCGACGCGACGCAGG
>JAPSIR010000310.1 GCA_031178625.1 Cellulomonas sp. | reverse complement strand
GGGTGCCCGAACGCGGCGGCGTGCAGCGCCTCGAGCTCCGCGTCGGTCAGTTCGCCGCGCACGTGCAGGGTGATCGCCGTGTCCATCCGGTCATCCTGGCGTGCACGACCACTCGACACCTCGGCGCGGTGCTTATCTGAAGCGTTGGGACACCAGGCGTCCGCAACCCTTCACGCGGCGTCGACACCGCCCGGCGCGGCGTGCCGGGCGTCGGCCACACGAACCGGCGGCGACACCAGGCGTCCGCGGCCCTTCGCGATCACGCGTCGGCGCAGCAGCCGTCCGCGCACCCGTCGTCGTCGGCGTCGGACCGCAGCAGCGCGCCCACCGGTGCGCAGCACGCGTCGCCGCGCCACGCCTCGACGCCCTCGCGGACCGCGAGGCCGGCGATGACGACGGCGGCGAGCGGGTCGGCCCACCACCAGCCGAGCGTGCTGTTCAGCAGCAGACCGGCCAGCAGCACCGCCGACAGGTACGCGCAGATCAGGGTCTGGCGGGAGTCGGCGACGGCGGACGCCGAGCCGAGCTCGCGGCCGGTCCGCCGCTCGAACCACGACAGCGCCGGCATCACGGCCAGCGACACGGCGGCCAGGACGATGCCGACGGTGGAGTGCGCGGGCTCGGCGGCACCGAGCACCGCGCGGACGGCGTCGACGGTGACGAACGCCGCCAGGCCGAAGAAGGACAACGCGATGACGCGCATCGCCGTGCGCTCGCGCGCGTGCGGGTCGCGCCCGGCGAACTGCCACGCGACCGCGGCCGCCGACAGCACCTCGACGACCGAGTCGAGGCCGAAGCCGATCAGCGCGGACGACGTCGCGGCACGCCCGGCGCCGATCGCGACGACCGCCTCGACGACGTTGTAGGTGATCGTCGCCGCGACGACCCAGCGGATCCGGCGCTCCAGCAGCGCGCGGCGCGGTGCGGGCGGCGGCCCCGGGCGGAGCGGGACGGCGGTCATGCGCACGTGCACCCGTCGGTGCAGCACGACGGGTCCACGTCGAGGACGAGCGCCAGCAGGCGGCCGAGCGCCGGTGCGAGCCGGTGGTCGGCGAGCCGGTACCACGTGCGCCGGCCGTCGGGGACCGCCTCGACCAGCCCGCACCCGCGCAGGCACGCGAGGTGGTTCGACATCACCTGGCGCGAGACGCCGAGGGCGTCGGCGAGGTCGGACGGGTAGGCGGGTGCCTCCCGCAGGGCGAGCAGGACCCGGGTGCGGGTCTCGTCCGACAGGGCGTGCCCGAGGCGGGCGAGCGCGGCGCTGTGCGTGAGGGTCACGGTCTCCACGCGGCTGACGATACAGCGTTATCTGTACCGTCAGCCCGCGGCGGCGTCCGGATCACCCGCCGCGGCACACGACCCCGGTGCACTGCGGCTCGACGCCGTTGCCGACGGCGACGTTGCGCCCGAGGTCGGTCGCGAGCGGGGCGTAGATCCCGTACCCGGAGCTGTGCAGGACGCGGTTGGCGTGCAGCCGCGCCGGCGACTCGAGGTACACGGCGTCGCCGTTGCGCAGGAACGCGTTGCGGTCCAGGGTGACCGTCTCCTCGGTGGGGGTGAACTCGGGCGACGTGCGCACGCCCGCGGCGTTCTCCACGAACCGGTTGCGGACGAGCTCGGTAGCGCCCTCGGCGAGGACGGCGGTCGTGTTCCCGGTGAACGTGCTGCGCTCCACCCGCGTGCGCACCTCCTGCCACACGATCGACTCCACGTGCACCCCGACGCCGTTGGTGTCGAACGTCGTGCGGTCGACGGTCGCGTCGCAGCCCGTGGTGTACAGGCCCACGGCGTTGCCGGTGAGCACCGACCGGGTCAGCGTCATCCGCTCGTCGTCGCAGACGACGGCGGCCCGGTACTGGTTGCCGGTGAAGACCGAGTCACTCACCACGACATCCCCGTTGCCGTAGCCGCCGACCGCGACACCGGGACCGTCGAACCTCGACCGGGACACCGTGATCGAGCCCAGCGACGGCGCCACCGCGCCCGAGACGTCCTCGAAGGTCGACGACTCGACCGTGTACCGGCCGAGCCACTCGGTCAGCGCGGCGTCCATCGCGCGGAACGTCATGTGCTGCACCACCGCCTCGGTGCCCCAGGCCTCGGTCGAGACGAGGGCCGCGTCCCAGTCCTCGATCGTCCCGTTGCGCAGCGTCACCGCCCCGGGGGACGAGATGTGGTCGACCGTGATCGCGACGGCCGTCACCATCGGGCCGCCGCCGCCACGCCCGGGACCGCGCAGCGTGTGGCCCCCGAGGTCGAGCGTGACACCGCCGAGCATGCGCAGCCCGTCCTGCGCCCCGCAGGTCAGGTCGCTCGTGAGGACCGTGTCGACGGTCAGGGTGTCCCCGCACGCGACGGCCGGGGCCGCGACCGAGGGGGGTGCCGCCGACAGTCCCGCGACGACCGCCAGCGCGGTCACCGCGCCCGCTCGTGATCTCGTCCTCCGGCTCATGACGACCGCCCCCCGGTGCCCCGGCTCGCCGTCGAGCCGGTGACCTTCGACGCTACGTCGTGCCCGTTTCGTCCGGAACCGGTGGTGGGGGTGAACCCGTCGCCGCGACGCGCGCACCCGGGGCGATCGTCGGCGACACCGCCTCGAGCCGGTCGACCGTGGACCGGCCACCGCACGGGCCCCGGGCGACGGGCTACCGTGCGCGCATGAGCAACCTCAGCGACGTCGGCGAGCGGGACGGCTGGCGCTGCTGGCTCTGCGACGAGCCGGTGGACCCGGA
>JAPSIR010000309.1 GCA_031178625.1 Cellulomonas sp. | reverse complement strand
ACGCCCCGGTCCGCGGCGGCGGCGAGCAGCCGCACCGCCAGGCGGTCGTTGGCGGCGAAGGCCGCCGTCGGCCCGCCCGGGCGCCGCACCGCGTCGAGCAGGCGCGCGACGCCGTCCGCGCGTGCGTCGAACTCGAGGCCGGGCACGCCGACGGCCGAACGGTAGGCGTCCCGCCGGGCCGTCGCGGCCGGGCGGTCCGACGCCGTGAGGAACGCGACCCGGGTGTGGCCGGACGCCAGGAGGTGCTCCACCGCCAGCCGTGCGCCGGTCTCGTCGTCGTTCGACACCCAGCCGACCCGGTCGGGCACCGAGCGCGGCCTGCCGACCACCACCACGGGCAGCCGCGCCGCGGCCTCGCGCAGGTCCTGCTCGTCCAGGCGCGCGGTCACGGCGATGACGGCGTCGACACCGAGCCCGACCAGGTCCGTCAGGCGCCGGCGCAGCAGGTCGGGGTCGTGCCGGCCGTGCGTGAGCACGACGCCGTAACCGGCTGCGGCCGCCGCGTCCTCGACGCCGTTGACGATGTCCGTGTGGTACGCGTTGCGCAGGTCGGTGAGCAGGACGCCCACGAGCTCGCTCCGGCCGCTGACGAGGCGCTGCGCCCACCCGTTGCGCCGGTAGCCGAGGGCCTGCGCGACGTCGGCGACGCGCTTGCGGCTGTCGGCGCTGACGCCCGGGTCCCCCCGCAGCGCGGCGGAGACGAGCGACTTCGAGACCCCGGCGGCGCGCGCGACGTCGACGATCGTGGGGCGGGGCGAGCCGGAGCGGGACATCGCCTCGTTTCTACCACCGCCCGGCGGAGCTACCGCGAGCGGTGCACCGCGGCGTCTGGAACGTTCCGGACGTGTTCACCGCGCGGTGGGCCCTGCGACATCCCGGCTCCCTAGCGTCGTGGCCGTGACCTCGACCAACACGCTCACGCAGACCGTGCTCCGGAACGTTCCAGACGCGCTGCTCCTGGACTTCGGCGGCGTCGTCTTCGAGACCGAGAAGGTGCCCGGCGGCCGACGGGTGCTCGCCGCCGACCTCGCCGCGCGGCTCACGAGGGCCGGCGTGGGCGTCGACCCCGACGCGCTGCACCGGTCGCTCGACGCCGGGCTGGTGGCGCTGAAGCACTGGAAGCACGCGCAGAGCCGCCGGCTCGAGCCCCGCGAGCTCGCGCCGCGGGAGATCGTCGGCGACTTCCTCGCGCCCGACCTCACGCCGTCCGCCCGCGCGCTGCTCGTGGCCGAGGCGTCGGACGTGCTCCTCGCGCTGACCACCACGCTCTCGCAGCACCGGCTGCGCCCGGGCGTCCGCGACCTCCTCGACCTCGCGGACGCGCACGGCATCCCGGTCGGGATCGTCTCCAACGCCCACTCGGGCCGCAGCCACCGTGCGCTCCTCGCGGCGCACGGCCTGGAGGACCGGTTCGGCGTGCAGTGCTACTCGGACGAGGTCGGCATCCGCAAGCCGCACCCCGGGATCATCCGGCTCGCTGCCGACGCCCTCGGCACGACCCCGGAGCGCTGCTGGTACGTCGGCGACACGCAGGACCGCGACGTCGTGGCCGGCCGCCGTGCCGGCGTCGGGGCCGTCGTCCTCACGCGCAGCCACCACACGGACGACCCGCCGTTCCCGGTCGCCGCACGGGCGGACGCGGTCTTCGACACGCCCGAGGGCGTCGTCGACGCGCTCGCCGGCGCCGTCAGCGACCGCACCGCGGGCACGCCGCGCGCCGCCACCGCCGACGCGTCCGCGCCCGCACGGCCCGCGCCGGGCCGACGGGCGCTGCTCGTCGACCACGGCGGCGTCGTCTCCGACTCACGGGACGACCCCGCCGCCCTCCGGCGGTTCGCCACGTGGCTGTCCGGGCTGCTCACCCGCGGGACGGCTCGGCCCGACGGCGACGTGGTCCGACCGGACGTCGACACGGTGCTGTCCCTCATCGGGCACGCCCGCGCCGAGCACCGCAGCTGGAAGGCGGCAGCCGTCCGCCGGTACGCCGACGGACGAGGACCGCTGCCCGAGGCGGACCCGGTGGTGTTCTGGCGGGACTGGTTCGGCGGCTCGCTGCACGCACGGCAGCGGGCGGTGCTCACGGCCGAGGCGCACGACGTCATGGCGCGCTACGGCCGGGCGAAGTCCCGCCGGACGCTGCGGCCCGGCGTCCGGGACCTGCTCGAGCGCTGCCGCGCCGACGGGACCCCGGTCGTCGTCGTCTCCAACACGGTCAGCGGACGCGCCGTGCGCGCGGAGTGCGCCGCGCACGGGATCGCCGAGCTGATCGGCGCGTTCGTCTGCTCCGACGAGGTGGGCGTCCGCAAGCCCGACCCCGCGCTGGTGCGCGAGGCCCTGACCGTCGCCGACGCGGACCCGGGCGCGACCTGGTTCGTCGGCGACAAGCCCGAGAACGACTGCGTGGCCGCACGCGCTGCCGGGGTCGCCCACCGCGTGCTGGTCCGCGGCGGCTCCACCGACGACGCCGCCCTCGACGCCGCGCTCGCGTCCGGCCTCGCGACCGCCGTCGTGACCGACCCGGGCGACGTCGTCGCCCTCCTCGCAGCGTCCGAGGCCGTGCTCGTCCCCTGACGCCAGCCGCCCGCTCCCCGACCGACCGGCCCCGACCCACCACCTCGAAGGGAACACCCCCATGTCCACGATCGAGACGCAGGAGCGCCGCGGTGCGCTGCGCGGCATCGGCTCGTCCCAGACGTCCATGCCGCAGAACCTGATGGTGTTCGTGCTGTCCATGGC
>JAPSIR010000006.1 GCA_031178625.1 Cellulomonas sp. | reverse complement strand
GCAACGGGCCGCTCGCGGGCGAGGAGGGCACCGAGTGGTGCAACCCGCCCGGCCGCGCCCTCGGCGCCCGCCCCGGCGCGACCGGCACCGGCCCGCACGTCGCCGACCTGTGGGTGAAGACCGTCGGGCTCTCCGACGGCACGTGCCGCGGCGGCCCGCCGGCGGGGCGGTTCTGGGAGGAGTACACGCTCGGCCTCGCCGAGCGCGCGGACTGGTGAGCGGTCGCCGGGCTGCCACGCCGCCGGTTGACGCGGTCGGTGCGCCGTCGGACGCTGGGAGGCGGGTGACCGCGTCCGCGGACCCGGCCCCGCACCGCCGCTGGAGAGCCCGTGACGTCGACGCACCCGCCCGCCACCGGTGACGGGTCCGTCGCCGGTGGCGCGCCCGTCGCCGGCCACGGCCCGCCGCCCGACGGGTTCCCCGGCCGGGTGCCGGTGCCCGTGCGGGTCGCGCTCGTCGTCGGCGCGGTGGCCCTGCTGCTCGCCGGGCTGGTCAGCGCGCTGCGGGCCGGCGACTCGGGCGCCGCGGTCGCGACGTCCGTCTACGTGGCGGTGGAGCTGCTCGCCGCGGGGCTCGTGGTGGGGCGGGCGGTGCGCGTGCGCGCCGAGCGGCGTGCGTGGGTGCTCATGGCGGGTGCGCTCGTGCTGCACCCGGTGAGCGAGCTCGCGGCGACGCTCGCGCCGGTGCGCGCCGGCGAGCCGGCCGTCACGGCCGCCGCGGTGGTGCTGCCCGTCGTCTACCACGGGCTCGCGGTGGCGTGCGTCGTCGCGATCGTGTCGGACCGGGTGGTCGTGCGCGCGCCGGTGGTGTGGCTCGACACCGCCATCGCCGCGTGCGGGCTGTTCGCGGTCGGGGCCGTCGTCGTCGTGCCCGGCCCGGACGGGGGCGGCACGCCGTGGCTCACGCTCGTGCACCTGGTCGGGCCGCTGCTCATCCTGGGCGCGCTCGTCGGCGGGCTCGTGGCGCTCGCGGCGCGCCCGTCGCCCGCGTGGTGGACGCTCGCCGCCGGGTTCGCGCTGCTGTCCGCGTCGTCGACGTTCGCCACGGCGCGGGCCGGGTGGACCGTGGTGGGCGTCGCCGACCCCGCGGACCTCGCCACGAGCGCCGGCCTGCTCGTCGTCGCCGCGGGCGCGTGGATGTCCGGGCCGCTGCCGCCCGACGCGGTGCGGCCCCTGCCGAGGCTCGGCATGCCGCTGTCGTTCCTCGTCGCCGCGCTGGCCGTGCTCGTGCTGGACCTCGTCGCGCCCGTCGCGCCGCTCGCGCAGGCGGCGGCGACCGCCACGCTCGCGGCCGGCACCGGACGCCTCGTCATCGCGGTCCGCTGGGCGCAGCGCATCGGCCGCAAGGAGCGCGCGCTGAACCGCTCCCTCGTCGAGGCGCACGAGCACGCGGTCGCCGCGGCGAACGCGAAGAGCGCGTTCCTCGCGAACATGAGCCACGAGATCCGCACGCCCATGAACGCGGTCATCGGGATGACCGGGCTGCTGCTCGAGACCGAGCTCGACGACGAGCAGCGGGAGTACGCGCAGACCGTGCGGCTGAGCGGCAACCTGCTGCTCGACCTCATCAACAACGTCCTCGACCTGTCGAAGCTGGAGGCCGGCGGCCTCGCCCTCGAGGACCACGCCTTCGACCTCACCGCCGCGGTGGACGACTCCGTGAGCCTGCTCGCGCACGCCGCCGACGCGTCCGGGGTCGCGCTCGTCGTCGACGTCGACCCCGCGTGCCCGGCGTGGGTGCGCGGCGACGACACCCGCCTGCGCCAGGTGCTCGTCAACCTCGTCGGGAACGCCGTGAAGTTCACGCACGACGGCGACGTGGTCGTGCGCGTGGCGCCCGACCCGGCCACGCCCGGTGCGCTGCGCTTCGCGGTCGCCGACGAGGGCATCGGCATCCCGCCGGACCGGCTGGACCGGCTGTTCCAGCAGTTCAGCCAGGTCGACGCGTCCACCACGCGCCGGTACGGCGGCACCGGCCTGGGGCTCGCGATCAGCCGCGCGATCGTCGAGCTCATGGGCGGCGAGCTCACCGTCGAGTCGGAGGTGGGCCGCGGGTCGACGTTCGCGTTCACGGTGGCGCTGCCCGCGGTACCGGCGCCGGCCCCGGCGTCCACCACGCCCGCCCTGCTGCGCGGCCGCACCGCCGTCGTCGTCGAGGACAACGCGACGAACCGTCGGATCCTCGTGCAGCAGCTCGACCGGTGGGGGCTGACGTGCCGCGCGCACGCGTCGGCGGAGGAGCTGCTCGACGCGCTGCCGCACACCCCGCGCCCGGACCTCGCCGTGCTCGACATGCAGCTGCCGGGCCTCAGCGGCGCGCAGGCGGCCGCGCGGCTGCGGGCCCAGCCGCGGTGGTCGGGCGTGCCGCTCGTGCTGCTCAGCAGCCTCGGTGACGTGCTCACCACCGACGAGCGGGCGCCCTTCGCGGCGCTGCTGACCAAGCCCGTGCGCGCCGCCGACCTGCGGCGCGTCGTCACGGACGTCGTGGCCGGCCGGCGGTCGGAACCGCGCCCCGCGACGCCGCGCGCGCCCGGTGCGCCGCTGCGCGTCCTCGTCGCCGAGGACAACGCCGTGAACCGCACGATGGCGCAGCGCATGCTCGCGCGCATGGGGCACGACGTCGCCACGGCCGACGACGGTGCGCAGGCCGTCGCCCGCACCGCCGACGAGTGGTTCGACGCCGTCCTCATGGACATCCACATGCCCGTGCTCGACGGCCTCGAGGCGACGCGCGCGATCCGCGCCCGCGGTGCCGGCGCGCACCAGCCCGTCGTCGTGGCGCTCACCGCGAGCGCGACGGCCCAGGACCAGCGCGCCGCCGCGCAGGCCGGCATGGATGACTTCCTCACCAAGCCGTTCCGTACCGACGACCTCGCGCGTGTGCTGGCGCGGATCACGCCACGCGCGCGGGTACCGGAGGCCCAGGAGGACGGGAGCACGACGAGCCCGGGCGGTGCGGGGAGCGCCACCGGTGACGGGCCGCCCGTCGTCGACCCGCGCCTGCTCGCGATGGTGCGCGAGGTGGACGCCGAGTCGGACGACGGGCTGCTCGACGGGTTCGTCGCCGAGTGCGCTGCGGGCACGGCCGCGCTCGCGGACGCCGCGCGGGCGGGCGACGCGTCGCGCGCGGCGACGGTCGCGCACCGGTGGGTCGGCAGCTGTGCTGCGGTCGGCGCGCTGCCGCTAGCGCACCAGCTGCTGGCCGTCGAGCGCGACGCGCGCGACGGCCGGCTGCCGGACGCCGGCACGCTGGCGGCGGTCCAGGCGGCTGCGGCGGCGGTGATCGCGGCGGTGCGCGCACCCTGACCGGCTCGACGGCCGGTCAGATCAGTCGTCCGCGCGGCGGCGTTCCAGGAGCAGCACGTCGCGCCACGTGCCGGCGCGGGGGCCGTGCGTCATGCGGCCGAGGCGCTCGCGCCGGCCCACCACCCGGAACCCCACCGACGTGTGCAGCGCGACGCTCGCCGTGTTCTCGGGGAAGACCGACGCCTGCACCGTCCAGATGCCGCCCTCGTCGGTCGACGCGAGCAGCGCGGTCAGCAGCGTCCGTCCGACGCCGCGGCCGTGCGCGTCCGGGTGCACGTACACGGAGACCTCGACGACGCCGGCGTAGACCGCACGCTCGGACGTGCGGCTCACGGCCACCCAGCCGAGCACCCGGTCGGTGCCGCGCAGCGTGCCGGCGTCGTCGACCGCGACGAGGCGGTGCTCGGGCAGCTTCGCGGCGTCGAACCGCTCCCAGTCGGGCGGCTCCGGCTCGAGCGTCGACTCGCCGGTCGCGATGCCCAGGGCGTAGACGTCGCGGACCTCCGGCCAGTGCGCGGGGGTCATGGGGACGACGCGGACGCCGGCGGGTGCGGGGGCGGGGGAGGGGGCGTCGGTCACGCCGACATGCTGCCGCAGCCGCTCGAGGAGGGCGCGACGGCGCCGGGTCCCGGACCCCTGCCCGACTCGTCCGCTCTGTACGCATCCGTGCCGAACCTCTAGCGTCGGGCACGGCGACACCGACGGCACGGCGCCGTCGCACCAGGGGGGTGCCATGCCGACCACCGACCGCCGGCGTGCCGTGCGCACGCGGACACTCACCGTCGCGGCCTGCGCCGCGCTCCTCGCCCTGCCGGCCACGCTGCCGGCCGCGGGCACGACCGACCCGGCCGCTGACCCGGCCGCTGACCCGGCCGCGGACCCGGCCACCGCCGCGGTCGCCGACCCGGCCACCGCCCCGGTCCCCGCGGCCGAGGCCGCCGCCACCCCGCCCTACCTCGACCCCGCGCTGCCCGCCGCGACGCGGGCCCAGGACCTGCTCTCGCGCATGAGCCTGAACGAGAAGATCGGCCAGATGACGATGGTCGGCACCCGGTGGATCACCTCGGGCGCCCTGTCGGGCGGCGGCGTCGGCTTCGTGTTCGCGGGCGGCAGCTCCACGGTGTCGCCGAACACGCCGACCGGGTGGGCCGACCGGTACGACACCCTGCAGCGCGCGGCACTCTCGAGCCGGCTCGGCGTGCCGATGCTGTTCGCCGCCGACGCGGTGCACGGGTTCGGGAACCTGCCGGGCGCGACGATCGTCCCGCACCAGATCGGGCTCGGCGCGACGCACGACCCAGCCGTGGTGGGGCGCGTGGGCGACGTCGTGGCGCGCGAGCTGTCGGCCATGGGTGTCGACCTCAATTTCTCGCCGGTGGTCGCCGTCGCGCGGGACGACCGGTGGGGGCGCACGTACGAGTCGTTCGGCGAGGACCCGGCGGCCGTCTCGACGCTGTCGGCCGCCCTCGTCCGGGGCCTGCAGGGCGCGTCCGTGGCGGACCGCGACCAGGTCCTCGCGAACGCCAAGCACTACCTGGCCGACGGCGGGACCACGGGCGGCGAGGACCGCGGCGACGCGGCGCTCACCGACGCGCAGGTCCGCGCGGTGCACCTGCCGCCGTTCCGGGCCGCCGTCGACGCGGGCGCGGCGACCGTGATGGTCAGCTACTCCTCCATCCGCGGCGAGCGCGTGCACGGGTCGCGGCGGTGGATCACGGACGTGCTCAAGGGAGAGCTCGGCTTCCGCGGCGTCGTGATCTCCGACTACGGCGGCATCGACTACCTCGACGGCGACCGGTACGACGTGTCGGGCTACGACGTGCGCACCGCGATCAACGCGGGCATCGACGTCGTCATGGTCCCGGACGACTGGCAGCACTTCCGCTCCGTCGCCGTGGCGGAGGTGCAGGCCGGCCGCATCCCGGTGTCGCGCATCGACGACGCGGTGCGGCGCGTGCTCACGGCGAAGCTCGCGAAGGGGCTGCTGGAGCAGCCGCTCGCCGACCGGGCCCGGCTCGGTGAGATCGGGTCGGCCGCCCACCGGGCGGTCGCGCGCCAGGCGGTCCGCGGGTCGGTCGTCGTCCTGAAGAACGAGTGGGGCGTGCTGCCGCTGCCGACGAGCGGGAGCCGGATCCTCGTCGCGGGTGTCGCCGCGGACGACGTCGGCCGGCAGTCCGGCGGGTGGACGCTCGGCTGGCAGGGGGCGCCGGGCAACGCGATGCCGGGCACGACGATCCTCGAGGGCGTGCGCGCCGCGGCGTCCGGCACGGTGACGTTCTCGCCCGACGGCAGCGCCGCCGACGGCAGCTTCCAGAGCGCGATCGTGGTGGTCGGGGAGGAGCCGTACGCCGAGTACGAGGGCGACGCGACGGGTGACATGCGCCTGTCCGCCCGCGACCGCGCCGTCATCGACCGGGTCGCGGCGGCGGGCGTGCCGATCACGCTCGTGCTGCTCACGGGGCGTCCGCTCGACGTCAACGAGGAGCTGCACCAGGTGCGCGCGGCGGTCGTCGCGTGGCTGCCGGGCACGGAGGGCGACGGCGTCACGGACGTGCTCTTCGGTGACGTCCTGCCGACGGGCCGGCTGCCGGTGACCTGGCCGTACGACGCCGTGCAGCAGCCGATCAACGCGGGCGACGGCAAGAATGCGCTGTTCCCGCTCGGGCACGGGCTGCGGTACCCGACGTCGCAGTCGGCGTACGCGACGATCGGCGCGGCGCTCTACGACGACCAGCGCGGCACGCAGGTCGAGGCGTGCACCGACACCGGCTGCGGGCAGGCGGTGGCGCACCTCGCGAACGGCGACTTCGTCGGGTGGTTCGACGTCGACTTCGGCGCCACGTCGCCGCGGTCGGTGTCGGTGCGCCTGGCGTCTGCGGCGACGGCGTCCGGGACGCTCGAGGTGCGGCGCGACACGAACCTGGGGCCGCTCCTGGCGCGGGTGCCGATGACCCCGACCGGTGGCTGGCAGCGGTGGGAGACGCGCACGGTGCCGCTGACCGGGTCCGTGACGGGCGTCCGCCGCGTGTACCTGCAGGTCGTCGGCCCGGCGAACGGCGCCGAGGTGGGCAACGTCAGCTGGGTGCGGTTCGCCCGCTGACGCGCCACGGGCGGTGGTGCGGCGCACGCACCACCGCCCGCGGCGGCGCCGGGGCCGTGCGCGTCAGACGCGGACGACGACCTTGCCGCGCACGTGCCCGCTCGCGCTCGCCTCGTGCGCCGCCGCGGCGTCGGCCAGGTCGAACACCTCGGCGACGTCGACGCGCAGCCGGCCGGCGTCCGCCAGCGCGCTCAGCGCGTCCAGGTCCGCCGTGCTGGGCCGCACCCACACGTAGTGCCCGCCGAGCTCGTCGCGCGCCGCGACATCGACGATGGACGCCACCGTCCCGCCCTCGGCGAGCACGGCCCGCGTCGTCGGCACGAGGTCGTCGGAGCCGTAGTCGAGCACGACGTCCACGCCCTGCGGCGCGAGCGCGCGCACCCGGTCGACGAGGCCCTCGCCGTACGTGACGGGCTCGGCGCCGAGGGCGCGCAGGTGGTCGTGGTTGCGCTCGGAGGCGGTGCCGACGACGCGGGCACCGCGCGCGGCCGCGATCTGCACCGCGAACTGGCCGACGCCGCCGGCGGCCGCGTGCACGAGGACCGTCTGCCCGGCGCGGACGCCCGCGCGCTCGATGCTCTGGTACGCCGTGAGGCCGGCGAGCGGCACGGCCGCGGCCTCCTCGAAGGACCACGCCGCCGGCTTGCGCGCGAGCGTCCGGACGGGCGCGGCGACGAGCTCGGCGAACGTGCCGCCGTGCACCCAGTCCTTGCGCACGTACCCGTACACCTCGTCGCCGACCTGCAGCTCCGGCGTGTCCAGACCGGGGCGCTCGACGACGCCCGCGACGTCCCAGCCGGGCACGACGGGGAACGTCACGTCCATGACCTGGTCGAGGTAGCCCGCGCGCATCTTCCAGTCGACCGGGTTGACCGAGGCGGCGCGGACGCGCACGAGGACGCTGTCGGGGCCGACCTTGGGGGTGGGCTGCTCGGTGAGCTCGAGGACGTCGGGACCGCCGTACCGGGCGTAGGTGATGGCTCGCATACCGGGGGCAACGGCGCCCGCGCCCGACCTCTTCCCGGCACCCCCGGCACGCCGCGGCGGCACGTCGTGCGGGCGGGACTCAGCGCGCGCTCAGGAACGGTCCCGCAGCGTGGGCGCATGACCGTCGACCCCGTGCGCCGCCTGCGTGCGCGCGCCGGCACGGCGCTCTTCCTGCGGGTCGCCGGACCGCACGGCGAGCGCAGCCGCCACCGCATCCACCACCGCCCGGGGCCGCGCTGGTTCGCGCCCGACGCCGCGATCCGCCAGGTGCACGGCGACGCGTCGATGTTCGTGGGCGGGCTGCGGTCGCTCCTGCTGCAGTCGCTGCACCCCGCCGCGATGGCCGCGGTCGCCGAGCACTCCGGGTACCGCGCCGACCCGTGGGGGCGGCTGTCGCGCACCAGCACGTTCCTCGCGGTGACGGTGTTCGGGACGGCCGACGACGCGCAGGCCGCGGTCGACGCGGTCCGCACCATCCACAGCCGCATCCGCGGCGTGACCGCCGACGGCATCCCCTACGCCGCGGACGACCCGGACCTGCTGCGCTGGGTCCACGTCGCCGAGATCGACAGCTTCCTCGACGCGCACCAGCGGTACGGCACGGACCCGCTGACGCCCGCGCGCGCCGACGCGTACGTCGCGCAGGCCGCGCGGATCGGCCGCGCCATGGGGGCCGCGGACGTCCCCGAGACCGTCGCCGACCTGCACGCCGCCATCGCGTCGTACCGGCCCGTGCTGCGCGCGACATCCGCCGCCCTCGACGCCGCCGAGTTCCTGCTGCGCGAGCCGCCCGTGCCGCCGGCGGTGCGGCTCGGGTACGGCGCGCTCGCGCAGGCGGCGGTCGCCAGCCTGCCGGCGTGGGCGGTCGACGGGCTGGGGCTGGCACCGGTCGGACGGGCGCGCGGGGCGGCCGCGCACTGGGCCGGCCGGCAGGCGACGCGGACCGTGCGGTGGCTGCTCGCGGGGCAGGACGCCACGGGCCCGGACGCCGCCGCGGTGCCCGGCACGGCCCGGGCGGCCTGACCGCCTTCGTGCATCCGGGTGCTTTCCCCGCCACGAGGGTGTGCCTCGACGCGCGTCCAGGTCGGACGACGCCTACGGTGGGTCCGCGCGTGAGACCACACGCCATCCACCCTCGAGGAGCCCCGTGAGCGAGCAGCGCACCGACGGTCCGCCGGACGTGGACGACGGGTTGCGCGCGTCGCGACCGCCCGAGGGTTTCGAGCACGTCCGCACGTGGATGCTCGACAACACCGCGGAGCTGTCGCGGCTGCGCCACGAGCTCGCCGCCGAGACCGGGGGCGACCCCGGGCGCCTCGACCCGGTGGGCGAGCGCATGGTCCTCATCGCGAGCGAGCTGGCCACGAACGCGCTGCTGCACGGCATCCCGCCGACGTTCGTCACGCTGAGCCGGTGCGACTCGCACCTGCTGCTCGACGTCGCGGACCACGACGTGCGCAGCGAGCCGCGGATCGCCGGCGAGCGCGCCGCGGGCATGGGCGGGTTCGGGCTGCAGATCGCCCGTCGCCTCTCGCAGGACGTCGGCTGGTACGCCGACGAGACGACGAAGCACGTCTGGGCACTCCTGGAGTCCCAACCCACCTGACGGTCGCACCCACCGGACGCGGCCCGTCCGGACCCGGCCGCCCGATGACGGCAGCGAACCGGCCGCCGTGCAGCGGACCCGCGAGCGGGTGCTGCACGACGGCCGGTTCGTGGTGCCGGGGACCGCCCGTCAGGCGACCGGGGTGGGGACGCGCGCCGCCAGCCAGCCGACCAGCCGGTCGGGCCGGTCGGTGATGATCGCGTCGACGCCCAGCGCAACGGCGGCCGCCCAGTGCTCCGGCTCGTCGAGCGTCCAGACCATGACCTGCAGGCCGGCCGCGTGCAGCCGGTCGACCAGGCCCGGGTCCTGCACGAGCAGGAGCCCGTACGGGTTGCACGCCATGACGCCGAGCTCGGCGCACAGGTCGAGCAGGTCGTCGCGGACCTCGAACACGAGCAGGCCCCGGCGCAGCTCCGGCGCCGCCTCGCGCAGCGCCGCGACGGTCTCCGGCCAGAAGCTCTGCACGACCACGCGGTCGGCCAGCCCCGCCGCGAGCACGGGCTCGGTGACGCCGCGCACCTGCTCGGCCGTCCACGCGCCCTTGACCTCGAGGAGGAGGTCGATGCCGGGCCGGCGCAGCAGCAGGTCGACGACCTCCGCGAACGTCGGCACGCGCTGCCCCGCGTACGCGGGCGCGAACCACGCGCCCGCGTCGAGGGACCGCACGCGGGCCAGGTCCGTGCCCCCGACGGGGCCCGAGCCGGACGTCGTCGCGTCGAGCGTGTCGTCGTGGATGACGACGACCTGCCCGTCTGCGGTCAGCTGCACGTCGATCTCGATCGACCCCGCACCCGCCCGCCACGCCGCCTCGAACGCCGCGAGGGTGTTCTGCGGCGCGACGGACGAGTTGCCGCGGTGCGCGACGACGACCGTCACAGGTACGGCTCGACGTTCTCGCGGTACGCCGTCTCGATCTTCGGCGTGATGGAGCCGAACGCCTCGGCCGGGTCGGTGCCCTGCAGGACGATCTGCTCGAGGCCCTCGGTGAGGATCGCGTCGGCGCCCGGCACGAACACGCGGATCCAGTCCTGCGAGCGCGCCTTGTCCGCGAGCTGGTCGACCGCCGTGCGGAACTGCGGCGCCTGCTCGTAGACGGCCTTCATCGCGTCCGACTCGACGGCCGACGTGCGCACCGGCATGTAGCCCGTGTTCTGCGAGAAGTACGCCGTCTGGTCCGTGTCCGTGAGGAACTGCAGGAACATCGCCGCGGCGAGCTGCTCCTCCGGCGACTTCGAGGACGGGATGGCCAGGCCGGTGCCGCCGGTCGGCGTGCCGCCGCCGTCGGGGCCGTCGGGCAGGTACGCCGTGCCGACCTCGAACGTCGCGGCGTCGAGGATGCCCTTGAGGGAGCCCGTCGAGCCGATCGTCGAGGCGACCGTGCCGGACGCGAAGTCGACCGTCGCGTCCTCGGAGACCGTCGCGACCGGCTGCTCGCCGTGGAAGAGGTCGCGCACGAACTCGCCGGCCTCGAGCGCCTCGGGCGTGTCGAGCGTCGTCTCCCACTCGTCGGAGTACTGGCCGCCGTGGCCCCAGATCATGTTCTCGAACCACCACGCCGACCACGACGTGCCGACCGACATGCCGAGCGGCGCGGAGTCGGCGGGCAGCTGCGGCTGGAGCTGGCCGGTCCAGGACGCGAACTCCTCCCACGTCTCCGGCCCGCGGTCGGGCAGGCCCGCGGCCGCCCACATGTCCTTGTTGTAGTAGAAGAGCGGCGTCGAGCGCGCGTACGGCGCGGCCCAGTGCTGCCCGTCGTACTCGTAGTCGCCGTAGAGCGCCGGGACGAAGTCGTCGGTCTCGGCCTCGAGGTGCTCGAAGACGTCGTCCAGCGGCATGATCTGGTCGTTCAGGTGGTACCGGAACCACCACACGTCGGACGCGATGACCAGGCTTGGCAGCTCGGACGTCTGCGACGCGGCCTGGAAGCGCTGCGCGACCTCGTCGTAGTTCGCGCCGGCCGTCACGAGGTTGACCGAGATCTCCGGGTGCTCCTCCTCGAAGCGCTTGATCAGCTCCTCCTCGACGGGCTTGGAGGCGCCCGGGTGGTTGCTCCACCACGTGATCTCGGAGGCGGGCTCGACCTGCGACCAGTCGACGTCGGCCGCGGCCTCGCCGGAGGCGGACGGGTCGTCGGTGGCGACGCTCGGGGCGGAGCAGGCGGTGAGGGCCAGGGCGCCGACGGCGGCGAGCGCGCCGAGCGCGACGGCGGACGGGCGACGGTTCCGCGCGGTGCGGTGGAACACGGTGTCTCCTCGGGGGTGCGGTGCAGGGTGCACGAGCCGGACGGCGCGCGCGGGGGACCGGACCGGGGGAGGTCCGGTGGTGCGGGGGGTGGGTGGTGCGCGGGCACGTGCCCGCGCGGGGCGGGTCAGCCGGTGACGGCGCCCGTGGTGAGGCCGGCGACGAGCCGGCGCTGCAGGACCAGGAAGACGAGCAGCACGGGGAGGGTGACGACGACCGTGGCGGCCAGCAGCACGCCCCAGTTCGACATGCCGTCGACGTTCTGCAGGAGCGTGAGGCCGACGGGGAGCGTCATCTTGTCGGGGTGGTCGACGACGAGGAACGGCCACAGGTAGTCGTTCCACTCGGTGACGACCGCGACGAGGCCGACGGCCGCGACGGTCGGCAGCGACATCGGCACGACGAACCGCCACAGCCGCCGCCAGTGCCCGGCGCCGTCGAGCTGCGCCGCCTCGAGCACCGACGCGGGCAGCGTGAGGAAGTGCTGGCGGAACAGGAACGTGCCGAACGCGCTGGCCAGGCCGGGCACGAGGATGCCCTGGTACGTGTTGAGCCAGCCCAGGCTCGCGACGAACGTGTAGTTGGGGATGATCGTGATCTGCGGCGGGATCATCAGCGCCGCGATGACGACGAGGAAGACGGCCCGCTTGAACGGCACGTCGAGGAAGACGAGCGCGTACGCGCAGCACAGGCCGAGGACGACCTTGAGCCCGGCGCCCGCGACCGTCAGGCCGACGCTGTTCGCGAAGAGCTGCCCGAGCGGGATCGTCTCGGCGGCCTGCGCGTAGTTCGCCACGTCGAACCGCTCCGGCAGCCACTGCAGCGGCGTCCGGTACAGCTCGTCGGGACGCTTGAGGCTCGCCAGGGCCATCCACAGCAGGGGCATGCCGAGCACGACGGCCGCGACCGCCATGGTGAGCAGGCTGCCGCCGTCGAGGAGCAGGGACCGGGGCGAGCGGCCACGGCGAGCGACGGGTGCGGCGGGCGGCGCGGACGGCGGCGGCGTGGCGGGCGCCGGTGCGGCCGGGCGCGGGGGCGTCTGGACGCTCATGCGTAGTGGACCTTCCGCTCGACGTAGCGCAGCTGGACCGCGGTGACCGCGAGCAGGAGGAGGAACAGGATCGTCGCGCCGGCCGACGCGTACCCGGCGCGGCCGTTGACGAAGCCCTCCTGGTAGATCTGGTACATCAGCGTCGTCGTGCTGCCGAGGGGCCCGCCCTGCGTCATCGCCTTGATGATGTCGAAGGACTGCAGCGACGCCAGGAGCATCGTGACGAGCAGGAAGAACGTCGTCGGCGCGAGCAGCGGGAGCACGATCGAGCGCAACGTGCGGGCGGGCGTGGCGCCGTCCAGGGCGGCGGCGTCCCGCAGGTCCTGCGGCACCGCCTGCAGGCCGGCGAGGTAGATCAGCGCGACGTACCCGAGGTTCTTCCACAGGTAGACGACCACGACCATGACCAGCGGCCACGGCGGCGTCGTGTACCACTGCGGCGACGCGGCGCCGAACCAGCCGAGCACCGTCGACATCAGCCCGTACCGCGGGTCGAAGATGAACAGCCAGAGGATGCCGACCGCGTACCCCGACAGCACGTACGGCGCGAACGCGACCGTGCGCGCCAGGCCGCGACCGGGCAGCCTCCGGTTCAGCAGCAGCGCGAGCGCGAGCCCCAGCAGGAGCGCCCCGCCGACCGTCGCCACCGTGAAGACGGCCGTCGTCGTCAGCACGCGTGCGGTCGAGTCCGCGGTGAACCACTCGACGTAGTTGCCCAGGCCGACGAAGCGGGCGACGGGCGACCCGAGGTTCCACTGCATCGTCGAGAGGTAGAAGCTCTCCACGAGCGGGCGGTACACGAACAGCACGAGCAGCACGACGTTGGGCCCGGCGAGCAGCGCGAACCACGCGAGCGAGCGGCGCCGACGGGCGGCGCCGGGTCGGCGGTGCGGGCGCGGGTGCGCGGCGTGGTCGTCCCGGGGTGGGGCGAGGACGGCAGCCATGGGTCTCCAGGCGACGAAGAGGGCGGTGCGACGCCCCGCGCCGCGGTGCGGCACGGGGTGCCGACGGTGCGCGGGGACGGTGCGACGGGCGGCGCACCGGGGGGCGCGCCGGGCCCGACCTCGGCCGGACCGCGGACAACGTAGGCAGCGCGGATACCGCAAACCGGTCACCTCGGCCACCGTTGCGAGCGCGTTCGGCGAACGTTCACGCAGGTCACCGGCGGTTCCGTCGGACGACACCGGTGCGGCCGCCGGCGTTCACCACCGCGTCGGCACCCGTTCGCCACGCCCGCCGGGACGGGAAGCGGACCGGAGGTGACCGCTACCGCGAGGAGAGTGGTCGGCGACGGCCACGGGGCCGTCCACGACGACGGGAGCAGCCATGCTGCGCGGAGTGGCCACCATCTCCATCTACGCCGAGGACCACGCGGCGGCGTCCGCCTGGTACACCGAGGTGCTCGGCATCGAGCCGTACTACCGGGTCCCCGGGTACCACGAGTGGCGTGTCGGCGACCTCGAGCACGAGCTCGGCCTCATCGACGCGGCGTACGCGCCACCGAACGCGCTCGGCGAGCCGGGCGGGGCGGTCGTGCTGTGGCACGTGGACGACCTGGAGGCGGCGCACGCCCGCCTGCTCGCGCTGGGCGCGACGCCGCGCGAGCCGATCACCGACCGCGGTGAGGGCTTCCGGACGGCCGTCGTCGTCGACCCGTTCGGCAACCTGCTCGGGATCATGCGCAACCCGCACCACGAGGAGGTCGTCGCGGGCCGCCCCGTCGCACCGTCCGCCCGCTGACGCGGGGTGGACACGCGCGGCGCCGGCGTGGTGCCCTTCCGCCGTGACCAGCGCCGAGCCGGCTGACGGCCGACCCGCGCCCGCCCTCGACCCCGACGCACCCGTGCGCGACCTCGTGCCGTTCGGCACGGCCGTGCGCGCCTGGTTCGCCATCTCGCTGCAGACGTTCGGCGGTCCGGCCGGGCAGATCGCCGTCATGCAGCGGACCCTCGTCGACGAGAAGCGGTGGATCGGCCAGCGCCGGTTCCTGCACGCCCTGAACTACTGCATGCTCCTGCCCGGCCCGGAGGCCCAGCAGCTCGCCGTCTACACCGGATGGCTGCTCAACGGCGTCCGCGGCGGGCTCGCCGCCGGCACGCTGTTCGTTCTGCCCGGCGTCGTCGCGCTGCTCGCGCTGTCGGCCGTCTACGTGGCGTTCGGGGAGACGACGGCGGTGACGGCGCTGTTCGCCGGGCTCGCGCCGGCCGTCATCGCGATCGTCGTGCAGGCCGTGCACCGCGTCGGGACGCGCGCGCTGCGCAGCCCCGCCCTGGTGGTGCTGGCGGTGGCGGCGTTCGTCGCGCTCACGCTGCTCGGCCTGCCGTTCCCGCTCGTCGTGCTCGGAGCGGGCGTGGTCGGGTGGTCGCTGCACCGGTGGGCGCCGGGGCTGCTCGCCGAGCGCGTGGCGTCGGGCGCCGGGGACGACGGGCCGGCCCCGCTCATCCCCGACGACGCGCTGCACGGCGCCCGGCCGTCCGGGCGGCGGGCGGCACTCGTCCTGGGCCTCGGGGTGCTGGTGTGGCTCGCGCCGGTGGCCGTGGTCGTGGCGCTGCTCGGGCGGGGGTCGGTCCTCGCCGACCAAGGGCTCTTCTTCTCCGGCACCGCGCTCGTCACGTTCGGCGGCGCGTACGCCGTGCTCGCGTTCGTGGCGCAGCGGGCGGTCGAGGTGTACGGATGGCTGGCCCCGGGCGAGATGGTGCGCGGCCTCGCGCTCGCGGAGACGACGCCCGGCCCGCTCATCATGGTCGTGCAGTTCGTCGCGTTCGTCGGGGCGTACCGCGACCCGGGCGGCCTCGACCCGTGGGTCGCCGCGGTGCTCGGCGCCCTGCTGACCACGTGGGTGACGTTCGTGCCGAGCTTCCTGTTCATCTTCCTCGGCGCGCCGTACGTCGAGCGGCTGCGCGGCAACCGGTCGCTGAGCGCCGCGCTGACCGGCATCACGGCGGCGGTCGTCGGCGTCATCGCGAACCTCGCGCTGTACTTCGCGCTGCACACGCTGTTCGCGTCGACGAGCGTCCGGCGGTGGGGCCCGGTGCGCCTCGAGGTGCCCGACCTCGCGTCGGTGCAGGTCGTGCCCGTGGTGATCGCGCTGGTAGCCGGTGTGCTCGTGCTGCGGCTCCGCTGGTCGGTGCTGCGGGTGCTCGGGGTGTGCGCGGCGCTCGGCCTGCTGAGCGCGCTCGTCCCCGGGCTGACCTGACGGTCGTCGCCGTCGCCGTCGCGGCCGCGGCTAGGGTGCCGCCATGCCCACGGACACCCCGCCCGTCGAGGTCACCCTCGAACCGACGTTCCTCGTCGCCGCGTCGCGGCGCACGGTCGCGCGCGCGGACCTGGGCGCGTTCTTCGACCTGGCCCACCGGGAGGTCCTCGACGCCGTCGAGGCCGCCGGCGCCCGCGTCGTCGGGCCGCCGATCGCCTGGTACGCCCGCGTCCCCGACGCGACGGCGGACGTCGCGGCGGCCTTCCCGGTCGCGGGCCTGCCCCTCGGCCCGGTGACGCCGGCCACCGGTGAGCCGACCGCGCCCGTCGAGGTGCTGCCCCTGACGGGCGGCCGCTGCCTGGCCACCGAGCACGTCGGTGCGTACGACGGCATGGGCTCGTCGTGGGACCGCCTGGTCGAGCGGTGGCACGCCGACCACGGCGGTGCCGGACGCGGCGACTTCTGGGAGGTCTACCGCGTCGAGCGGACGGCCGAGGCGGACCCGGCGCGCTGGCGGACGCGGCTCGTGCTGCCGCTGGGGTGACCGCGGCGCGGGCCCGCCGGTGCGCCGCGTCGTCAGCGCCCCGGCTGGTCGGCCGGCTCCCGGCCGCCGCAGCCGAAGACGAGCGTGTAGCCGTCGGGGTCGCGCACGTAGACGTTCTTGAAGGTCATGCCGTCGCTGTGCGTGTCCTGCACCGGCCCGAGGACGATGTCGGCGCCGTGGGCGCGCAGCTCCGCGACCAGCGCCTCGAAGTCGCCGTACTCGACGAAGACGAACGAGTCCCAGCCGTGGTCGGGACCCTGCCAGTCCGTCGGGTACGTGTCCCGCTTGGCCGACGCCGCGTTGGGGCGCACGTCCGCGGGGTCCTTCGCCTGCTGGAGGATGAGCTGCAGCGCGCCGCGCAGGGCGTGGCCCCAGCCGTCGACCTCGCACCCGAGCACGTCGCGGTAGTACGCCTGCGACCGCTCGAGGTCGGCGACGAGCCGCACCTGCCGTGCCTCGGTGATGACGACCCGGTCCACTGCTGCGCTCCTCACGGTGGGGGAGCGGCCGCCGTCCGCGACCGCCGGTCGGCAGCATGGCAGGACCCGTCCGCGCCGGTCCACCGCCTGCACGGCCGCCGGGGGGACCCGCGCACGGCGCCGTGACGGCGGTCACGTCCCGGGCGGGGAACACCGTCCGGCTCCTCCCGGTTGGAGCAGGTGCCGCCCCGGTTCATGACCCCGGGCTCCATCACTCGCCGCCACGAGCGGCCACGCGCCGTGAGGCGTCTGTCGGGGCGGTCGCGACGGGCCGGTGGGTACGCTCACCGGCCCGTCGTCATCCCGGCGTGCTCCCGGGTCCTGCGCCTCGCCGCGGCGCTCAGCGGGAGACGAGCCTCAGCGGGAGACGAGCTTGAAGAACGTGCTGTCGCTGCCGTCGGCCTTCTGCTTCTGGTACAGGAACGCGAGCTTCGACTCGTCGAACTTCTCGAACCACGCGTCCCAGCCGATGTGCTCGAGCTCGTCGGTGCCGGCGCCGCCGGGGAAGTCGATGCGCAGCACGCCGGGGTCGTCCTTGCCGGCGGTGTCCCGCACGCTCGCCGGCTTCCCGTCGTGCTCCTCCACCCAGCTGCGGATCTCGTCGTGGTCCGTGGTGGTCGTGCTCTCGGAGCTCATCGTCGTCCTCCTGCTCGGGATCGGGGTGGGGCGGGTGCCGCGCACCCGCCGTCGCCACGCTAGGCACGGCGGGCACCGGCGGCGACCGGACGTGGCCCGTCCATCGGCGGACGCCTAGGGTCGGCGCATGTTCACGTTCGCGACGGCTGGGCGGCTCGTGGTCGGCGCCGGCGCCGCCGAGGGCGTCGCGGAGGTCGTCGCGTCGTTCGGCCCGGGCGTCCTCGTGGTCGCGGGCGGGTCGGCCGACGTCGACGCGCTCGCGGGCGCCGGCGACGTCGACGTCGTGCGGCACCGCGGCGAGCCCACGGTCGACGACGTCCGTGCGGTCGTCGCGCGGGCGCGCGAGCTGCGCCCGGACGTCGTCGTCGGCTGGGGCGGCGGGTCGGTCGTCGACACGGCGAAGGCGGTGGCCGTGCTCGCGCCGTCGGACGGCGACGTGCTGGACCACCTCGAGGTGGTCGGGGCCGGGCGCCCGCTGCCGCGCCCGGCGCTCCCCGTGGTGGCCGTCCCCACGACCGCCGGGACGGGTGCGGAGGTCACCGCGAACGCGCCGGTGCGGGTGCCCGAGCGCGGCGTGAAGGTCAGCCTGCGCGGGCCGACGCTGCTGCCGACCGTGGCGGTCGTGGACCCCGTGCTCACGCTCGGCTGCCCGCCGGGGGTCACCGCGTCGTCCGGCGCCGACGCCCTCACGCAGTGCCTCGAGGCCTTCACCACCCCGCAGGCGACGCCGCTGACCGACCCGCTCGCGCGCGAGGGTCTGCGCCGGGCGGCGCGCTCGCTCGTGCGGGCCCGCACGCACGGCGACGACCTCGACGCGCGCACCGACATGAGCCTCGCCGCGCTGCTGTCCGGGATGGCCCTCGCGAACGCGCGGCTGGGCGCGGTGCACGGGCTGGCGGCCGCGCTCGGCGGCCGACTCGGCGCGCCGCACGGCGCGGTGTGCGCGGCGGTGCTCGCGGCGACGACGGACGCGAACGTGCGGGCGTTGCGGCGCGGCGACCCCGACGGCGAGGGCCTGCGGCGGTACGCGGAGGCGGCGGCCGTGCTCACCGGACGGCCCGGTGCGCGCGCCGAGGACGCGGTCGCGTGGCTGGGGGACACGGTGGAGGCGCTCGGGACCCGCGGGCTGGGAGACCTCGGCCTGGACGACGCGGACGTCGCCGACGTCGCCCGGGACGCGCTCGCCGCCTCCAGCACGCGCGGGAACCCCGTCGTGCTGACCGGGGACGAGATGGAGGACGTGCTCCGCGCGTCGCTCTGACGTGGCACAGCCGGGGGCTGGCGCGGCACCGGACCGGTGCCGGCACCGTCTGCCGTCGTGTCGGTGGTCGGGTGCAGCATGAGGACGGATCGGGGCGTACCGGGCAACCGGTGCGGCAACCGGTGCGGCCCGGCGCCGGCGGGCGGACACGGCGGGCGGCGTCGACGCGTTCGGCCCGCCCCGACGAGTCCGGCCCGTGCGGCGGGTCGGTCCCCGGGACGGCGGAGACGGGAGAGGGGCATGACGACGACGATCGAGGCTCACGGGCTGGTGAAGCGGTACGGCGCGGTGGAGGCCCTGCGCGGCCTCGACCTCGAGGTGCCCGAGGGGACGGTGCTCGCCCTGCTCGGCCCGAACGGCGCGGGCAAGACGACGGCGGTCCGCATCCTCACGACGCTGCTGCGCCCCGACGAGGGCACGGCGACGGTCGCGGGCGCGGACGTCCTGCGGGAGCCGGAGGAGGTGCGCCGGCGCATCGGGCTGTCGGGCCAGTCGGCCGCGGTCGACGAGAACCTCACCGGTGCGGAGAACCTCGAGATGATCGGCCGCCTCTACGGCTTCCGGCGGCGGCGCGCGGTGGACCGGGCGCGGGAGCTGCTCGACGGGTTCGACCTGTCGGACGCCGGCAACCGTCCCGCGAAGACGTACTCCGGCGGCATGCGGCGCCGCCTCGACCTCGCGTGCGCGCTCGTCGCGACGCCGCGCGTCGTGGTGCTGGACGAGCCGACGACCGGGCTGGACCCGCGCAGCCGGCTCCAGATGTGGGACGTCATCGCGGGCCTGGTCCGCACCGGCACGACCGTGCTCCTCACCACCCAGTACCTGGAGGAGGCGGACCGGCTCGCCGACGACATCGTCGTGATCGACCACGGGCGCGCGATCGCGCACGGCACCGCCGACGCGCTGAAGGCGCAGGTCGGCGGCGAGCGGGTCGAGCTGGTGGTGGCCGACGCGGCCGACCGGGAGGCCGCGCGGGCCGCGCTCGCGGCGGTCGCAGGGGGCGACGAGGTGCACGACGGTGCGACCGAGCGAAGCCTCTCGGTGGCGGTGCAGGACGGTGCGCGGTCGTTGCGGCGCGTGCTCGACCGGCTGGAGACCGACGGCGTCCGGGTGCTCGACGTGGGGCTGCGGCGCCCCACGCTCGACGACGTGTTCCTCACGCTGACCGGCCGCACGGCGGAGGACGCGGACGCGTCCGGACCACCGCCCGGCGGGGGCGCCGACGAGGAGCGCGACCTCGTGCCCGCGCGCCCCGACGCCGCCGGGGAGGTGGCCCGGTGACCACGCTGACCCGGACGTTGACCGACACCCAGGTCGTCGCCAAGCGCAACCTGCTCAAGATCGTGCGCGTGCCGGAGATCCTCGTCGCGGTGCTGATCTCGCCGATCATGTTCGTGCTGCTCTTCGCGTACGTGTTCGGCGGCGCGATCGACCCCGGCGACGGCACGAGCTACCGCGAGTTCCTCATCCCGGGGATCTTCGCGCAGACCGTCGTGTTCGGCGCCACGTTCACCGGCGCCGGCATCGCGGAGGACATGCAGAAGGGCATCATCGACCGGTTCCGGTCGCTGCCCATGTCGCAGTCCGCGGTGCTGGCCGGGCGCACGCTGTCCGACGTCGTCTACAACGTGCTGTCCCTGCTGATCATGGCGCTCACCGGCCTGCTGGTCGGGTGGCGCGTGCGCGGGTCGCTGCTCGACGCCGCCGCCGCGTTCGGGCTGCTCCTGGTCTTCGCCTACGCGGTGAGCTGGATCATGGCGCTGGTCGGCGTGCTGGTGCCGAGCGTCGAGGTCATCAACAACGCGTCGTTCATCGTCATCATGCCGCTCACGTTCGTGTCGAACGCCTTCGTGCCGCTGGACTCGTTCCCGCCGGCGCTGCGGGTCTTCGTCGAGTGGAACCCGGTCTCGACGTTGACGCAGGCGTGCCGGGAGCTGTTCGGCAACACCAACCCGGCGGCCCCGGTGTCCGACGCCTGGTCGATGCAGAACCCGGCGCTCTACACCCTGATCTGCGTCGTGGTGATCCTCGTGGTGTTCGCCCCGCTCGCGATCGCGCGGTACCGCCGCACGTCGCGCTGACGCGAGTCGGTACGGTCGAGCGCTGAACCGGGCCCGCGGACGCCGCCCCGGTTCAGCGCTCGCTGGCGCCGACCGAGTCGACGACGAGCTGTGCCGCGCGGCGGATCTCGTCGAGCTGCGCCGGCGTCACGTCGAGCCGCTCGACCATCGTCGCGGGGATGTGCTCGGCCTGCGCCCGCAGGGCACGGCCGGCGTCCGTCAGCTCGATCGCGAGGGTGCGCTCGTCACCCGCGGCGCGTGACCGGACGACCAGCCCCATGGCGGCGAGGCGCTTGACGATCGGCGACGTCGTCGCCGGCTCCAGGTGCAGGAGGTCGGCGAGCGCGCGCAGCGACAGCGGCCCGTGCTGCCAGAGGGCGAGCATCGCGAGGTACTGCGGGTGCGTGAGCCCCAGCGGCTCGAGCAGGGGCCGGTAGAACGCGACGAGCGAGCGGGCGGCCGCCGACAGCGTCAGGCACACCTGCGCCTCGACGGCGAGCGGGTCGGCGGCGGGGTGGCTCGTCACGGCGTCCATGCTAGCCGGGACCGTGAGCACCCTTATGATGAGTGCGCTAACGATCATCATCCCGGGGGAGACGCGATGGCACGCGGTCGGCGGTTCGACATGACGGACTGGCTCGCGCGCTACCTGCTCGGGCCGGCGTCGGTCGCGCACCCGCGTCGCGCCGGCCGGCGGGCCAACGAGGCCGAGCAGGAGCGCGAGTCCGCGCTGCGCTCGGAGTTCGTGCGCGTCCGCGACGCGAGCGGCCGCGTCTACCTCGTCGACCGTGCCACGGCGGAGGCCACGGGCGCGACGCCGCTGGACGACGAGCGCTGACGGCCTGACGCGCGCCAGGAGCCGCAGCGCCTTGTTCGAGGGGCGAGACCGTCCCGCGCGTGAGATGTGCGCTGCCCTGGCCGGCGGCGCCGTGCGCGGGCGTACGGACAGGTCGACGTCGTCGCCGTCCGCATGCTCTACCGGCTGCACGGCCTGTCGACCGTGCGCCGGGCGGGACGCCGTCGGGCGCCCGCGGCCGGGCAGCTCACGTGCGGAGAGATCCGGCGAGGGACGGGCATGCGTGGAACGGTCAGGCGAGGAGCGCGTGCGCGACGGCCGCGCCCGCCGCTGCGGCGACAACGCAGGTGGCCAGCGTCCCGCCGGCGTTCAGCACCGCGCGCCGTACCTCCCCGTCCTGCGCCAGCCGCACCGTCTCGACCGTGGCCGTCGAGAACGTGGTGAACCCGCCGCAGAACCCGGTGCCCGCCACGACGAGCGCCGTCGGGCCGACCGCGTCCGCGGCCGCCGCGCCCGTGAGGACGCCCAGCAGCAGCGACCCCGACACGTTGACGGCGACCGTCCCCCACGGGAACGACGTCCGGACCCGACCGCGCACGAGCCCGTCGACGACGAACCGCGCCGCCGCCCCGAGCCCGCCCGCGAGCGCCAGCAGCAGCACGGTCACGAGGAGGCCCCGTCGTGCCGCCCGGGCCCCCGGCCGCCGGTCGCACGGGGGCCGCGACGGACGTCCACCGCCGTGGGCCGGCGCACCTGCCCGCCCACGACCAGCCCGAGCGCGGCGGCGGCGACGCCGACCACCACGCTCACCAGCCCGTACGCCACACCGAGCGCCCCGTCCCCGGCCGCCAGCGACCGCTCGACCTCGACCGCGAGCGTGCTGAACGTCGTGAACCCGCCGAGCACGCCGGTGCCGAGCGCGAGCCGCACCGCCCGGGCGCGCGGCGACTCCGGCCCGCGCCCGAGCGCCCCGAGCAGCAGCCCGAGGGCCAGCGCGCCGACGAGGTTCTCGACCGTCGTCGCGACGGGCCAGCCGCCGCCGTCCCCGCCGGGAAGCGCGGCGTTCAGGCCGTACCGGGCGAGCGTGCCGACCGCGCCGCCGGCCGCGACGAGCGCGACGAGGCCGGGCCGCAGGTGCGGCGGACGCCCCGCCCGGTCGACGTCGGTCCGCGCAGGCACCCGGTCAGCCTCTCACCGACCCGGTGCCGGTGACGTCAGACGCGTGCCTCCTCCGCGGGCGCCGCGGCGTCGGCCTCGGCCATGGCGCGCCGCCCGGACGGCAGCCCCACGGCGACCACCACGACGAGGAGCAGGGCGACGCCCGCGGCGACGAGCAGCGACTCGACGCTGTACCGGTCGGCGAGCGGGCCGAACACCGACATGCCGAGGGGCATCGCCACGGCCATGACGATGCCGACGAAGCCGAACACGCGTCCCTGCCGCTCGGGCTCGACCTTCTCCTGCAGCACGGTCATGGTCGGCGTCGAGAAGAACGGCACGCCGAGCCCGATGAGGAACATGAAGGCGAAGAACACCCACAGGTTCGTCGAGACCCCGAGCCCGATGTTGAAGAGCGCGAACAGCACGGTCGTGCCGACGACCATCGCGATGCGGTTCTTGAGGCCGCCCCACGTCGCGACGACGATGCCGCCCAGCAGCATGCCGACGCTGAACGCGAGCTCGTTGACGGTCAGCTTCCACACCTCGTCGCCGAAGGTGCGCACGATCATCAGGGGCGTGAGGAACGACGGCGCGACGATGAGCACGAACACGACGCCCCACAGCAGCAGCACCCACCGCACGAACGCGTGCGTCGCGACGTACCGGACGCCGCCGACGAGGTCCGCCACGTACCCGCGGACGCCGGCGACCTGGTCCGTGCGCACCAGCCGCGGCACGGGCACGAGCGTCAGGAGCGCGATGCCGATCAGCGCGGTGACGACGTCGACGAAGAAGATCGCCTCGATCGACGCCGTCGCGTAGAGCCCGGCGGCCACCGCGGGGGCGATCAGCATCATCGCGGACTGGATCGTCTGGTTGATGCCGTTGACGCGCATCAGCTTCTCGGTCGGCACGATCTGCGGCAGCAGCGACGACACGGCGGGCGTCTGGATGCCCGCGCCGGCGGACCGGATCGCCGACACCAGGTACAGCAGCCACAGCTGGTCGTAGCCGGACAGCATGAGCAGCGCGAGCACGAGCGTGCTCGCCGCGATGGCGGCGTCGGCGCCGATGATGAGCTTCTTGCGGTCGAGGCGGTCCGCCCAGACGCCGCCGAACACGGACACCACCGCCTGCGGCAGGAAGCCGACGACGGCGTAGATCGCCATCACGGCGCCCGACCGCGTCTCGAGGGTGAGGTGCCACATGATCGCGTACTGCACGAGCATCGAGCCCAGGAGCGAGGAGGTCTGGCCGGCGAGGAACACGCCCGTGTCCCGCCGCCAGCGGGGACGCTCCGCCTCGGTCAGCGGCGCCTGCGCGAGAGCGACGTCGGGGTCGTGCGGTGCCGCGTCGTCCGGGTGGGGCCCGGGGGCGTCGGGTGCCGGCTCGGCGGCGGGCGGGGTGGGGGCAGACATGGCGCGTCCTTCGGGAGGTACGAGGGTGTCGGTGTGTGCAGACCGGCGCCGCGCGCCAACTCATCGGGGGCGAGGGCGGGTTCAGCCTGGCCCGGTCGGGGCCGGCGCGTCACGCCCTTTCAGGGCCCACCGCGCCCCGTGCGGTGCCCACGGGGTGAGACGCGGATGAGAGTTCCGTGGGTGGCGCCCGGCCGCGGCCGGGGCGTGCGCGCCCGATCCCGGGTGAACACGCGGGCGACACGCGGCGGATGCCCCACGTGCCCCGGTCCGGGCGGGGCGTCCTGGGGTCGACGGCCTGGCACCCGCCCGGCCGTGCCCCTAACGTTGCGTAAGTGACTGAGAACCGTGTCAACGGCACCGCACCCGTGACGGCCCCGCAGCACTCGGTCGAGGGGTTCGTCAAGGAGTTCCTCGGCGAGCTCCACTTCGGCCAGGGCGTCACGCTCGCGCGCGCGAGCGTGAACGACCAGTACCTCGCGCTCGCGCGGACGGTGCGGCAGTACCTCATGGCGCGCTGGATGGAGACCGTCCGCCGCCAGTACGACGCCCAGGCGAAGACCGTCGCGTACCTGTCCGCCGAGTACCTGCTCGGTCGCCAGCTCGACAACGCGCTCGTCGCCACCGACATGGCCGAGATCGTCGAGGAGGGCCTCGCGTCCCTCGGCATCGACCTGGCGACGCTGCGCGAGCAGGAGGTCGAGCCGGGCCTCGGCAACGGCGGCCTCGGGCGCCTGGCGGCGTGCTTCGTCGACTCGCTCGCCACGATGAGCGTGCCGTGCATCGGCTACGGCATCCGCTACGAGTACGGCATCTTCCGCCAGACGTTCGTCGACGGCTGGCAGGTCGAGCAGGCCGACACGTGGCTCGAGCTCGGCGCGCCCTGGGAGTTCCCGCACCCCGAGCACGCCGTCACCGTGCACTTCGGCGGGTCCACGGAGAAGTACACCGACGACGACGGCGTCGAGCGCAGCCGGTGGGTGCCGGCGTGGGACGTCCTCGGCGTGCCCTACAACTACATGGTCCCGGGCTACCAGAACGGCCGCGTGAACACGCTCCGGCTGTGGAGCGCGCGCGCCACCAAGGCGTTCGACCTCCAGATCTTCAACTCCGGCGACTACGCCGAGGCGGTGCGCGCGCAGACGTTCGCCGAGAACATCTCCAAGGTCCTGTACCCGGAGGACTCGACGCCGCAGGGCAAGGAGCTGCGCCTGCAGCAGCAGTACTTCTTCGTCGCCTGCTCGATCCGCGACTTCGTCGACAACGTGCTGCCCGCGGACTTCGACCTGCGGGACCTGCCCGAGCGCGTCATGTTCCAGCTCAACGACACCCACCCGGTGATCGGCGTGCCGGAGCTCATGCGGATCCTCGTGGACGAGAAGAAGTTCGCGTGGGACGAGGCGTGGGCGATCACGCAGAAGTGCTTCGCGTACACCTGCCACACGCTGCTGCCGGAGGCGCTCGAGGTGTGGTCGGTCGAGCTCATGGGTCGCCTCCTGCCGCGGCACCTCGAGATCATCTACCGCATCAACGAGGAGTTCCTCGCGCAGGTCCGCGAGCAGTACCCGAACGACGAGCCGCGGCTGCGCCGGATGTCGATCATCGCGGAGCACCCCGAGCGGTCCGTCCGCATGGCGTACCTCGCGACGATCGCCGGCGCGAAGGTCAACGGCGTCGCCGCGCTGCACTCGCAGCTGCTGCGCGACAACGTGCTGCCCGACTTCTCGGAGCTGTGGCCCGACAAGTTCACGAACGTCACCAACGGGGTCACGCCGCGCCGGTTCATCCGGCTCGCGAACCCCGCGCTCTCCGACCTCATCACGGACGCGGTCGGCCCCGGCTGGCTCACGGACCTCGAGCGGCTGCGCGAGATGGAGCCGCTCGCCGACGACCCGGAGTTCCGCGAGCGGTTCCGCGCGGTGAAGGCCGCGAACAAGCAGCGCCTCGCCGACGTGCTCGCGCGCCGCGACGGCATCGAGCTGCGCACCGACGCGATGCTCGACGTCATGGTCAAGCGCCTGCACGAGTACAAGCGCCAGACCCTCAAGGTCCTGCACATCGTGTCGCTGTACGAGCGCATCCTCAGCGGCGAGCTCGACCCCGCGTCGATCCCGCCGCGCGTGTTCGCGTTCGGTGCCAAGGCCGCGCCCGGCTACAAGATGGCGAAGCAGATCATCGGCCTCGTCAACCACGTCGGGGCGACGATCAACACCGACCCGCGCGTGCAGGGCGCCCTCACCGTCGTGTTCCCGCAGAACTACAACGTGACGCTGGCGGAGAAGCTCATCCCGGCCGCCGACCTGTCCGAGCAGATCTCGCTGGCCGGCAAGGAGGCGTCCGGCACGGGCAACATGAAGTTCGCCCTCAACGGCGCGCTGACGATCGGCACCGACGACGGCGCGAACGTCGAGATCCGCCAGCTCGTCGGCGACGACAACTTCTTCCTGTTCGGCCTGCTCGAGCCCGAGGTCGCCGAGGTCCAGGCCGCCGGGTACGAGCCGTCGCGGTACTACGAGGAGAACCCCACGCTGCGGCGTGCGATCGACCTCATCGCGTCGGGCACGTTCTCGCCCGACGACAAGCGCGTGTTCGAGCCGATCGTGTCGAACCTGCTCACCGAGGACCGCTTCCTCGCGCTCGCGGACTTCCAGGCGTACCTCGACGCGCAGGACCGCGTCGACGCCGCGTACCGGGACGTCGAGGGCTGGACGCGGTCGGCGATCCTCAACGTCGCGCGCTCGGGCTTCTTCTCGTCCGACCGGTCGATGTGGGACTACATCGACCGGATCTGGCACACGCAGCCGGTGGTCGCGCGGTAGCGCAGGGGACAGAGCGCGGTAGCGCAGAGGGACGGAGCGCGGTAGCGCCCACCCACCTCCTCACGCGGCCCGTCCGCCCCGCTCCTGCGGGTGCGGGCGGGCCGCGTCGCAGTTTCACCCGTCTGCGCGGTCCGGTTCGCCCCCGGGGTCCTGTTGCGACGGTTTCGTGGGGGGTGCCTGCCGGGGTGCGGCGGCCTAGCCTCCGGAGCGGACGTCCCGCTATCCCGCCGCCTCGTCGCCGAGCGCGGCCTGTGAAGGAGTACCCGTGTCCCCCACGCCCCTGCGGCGGGCGGCTGCCGCCGTCGCGCTGTCCGCCCTGCTGCTCACGAGCGGCGCGGTCGCCGCGCAGGCCGACGTCGCGCCGTCCCCCACGGCGTCGCCGACGGTCGAGCCGACCGACGAGCCGACGTCGGCGCCGACGGACGAGCCGACGGACGAGCCCACGGCGGAGCCGACGGCCGAGCCCACGGCCGAGCCGACCGTCGCGCCGACGGCCGAGCCCACCGCGGAGCCGACGGACGAGCCGACGCCGACGCCGTCCGAGGAGCCGTCGGCGGCCCTTGAGCCGGCCCCTGCGCTCACCGTCGTCCAGCCCACCTGCACCGGCCTGACCGCCGGCTCGACGGGCCGCATCGTCGTCGAGCCGGGCGCGTCCACCGAGTGGCTCATCGCCAGGACGGACTCGCTGTTCGCCATGAGTGACGAGGACGTCGTCGAGGTGGGCGACGCCGGCATCCGCGGTGACGTCGCCGTGTCGCCGGGCGTCTACCACGTCTTCGCGTTCCCGATCAACGTGCAGCTCAGCCCGCTGGGCGAGTGGCAGCAGCTCG
Organism: Cellulomonas sp.; assembly: GCA_031178625.1. GTDB lineage: Bacteria > Actinomycetota > Actinomycetes > Actinomycetales > Cellulomonadaceae > Cellulomonas. The sequence goes on along the minus strand of JAPSIR010000006.1, from coordinate 15,719 downwards.
ACGACTTCGACCTCGCCTACCGCACCGTCACCGTCAACGCGTTCTCGGGCACGTGTCCGGTCGCGGACGAGCTGACCCCCGCCACCAAGGGCGGCTTCACCGCCCCGGCGACGGTCGGTGCGGGCGGCACGCTGGTCCTGTCGGGCCTGCCGGCCGGCGCGGCGCTGCACGCCTACCTCTTCTCGGTGCCCACCGACCTCGGTGTGGCGACGGTGGCCGCCGACGGCACGCTGCGTCTGACGGTCCCGGCGTCGGTCGCCGCGGGCACGCACCGCGTCGCGCTGTACCGCGCGGACGGCACCCTCCTCGGCTGGCAGTACGTCGAGGTCCTCGCCGCGGGCGCCGGGGCCGGTGCCCTGGCGGTCACCGGTGCGGACCCGCGCGCGGTCGGCCTCTCGGCGGCGCTGCTCGTCGCCGCGGGCGGCGCGCTCGTCCTGGCGCGTCGTCGCCGGGTCGTCGCCTGACCCGCAGCACCTCGCACGTCCGACGCCCGGTCGGCCACCACACGGTGGCCGACCGGGCGTCGGTGCATCGGGGGGTCGGTGCGTCCGCAGTACGCGCGTCCCAGCAACGGTGCGTCCGGGCGCGCCGGGCCGGCCTCGCGCTCCTGACGGCTGGTCGCCTCAGCCCGACACACCCGCCGACGTGCCGGCTGACGCACCCGCCGACGGGCTCGCCGATGCGACGCTCGCCCCCCGTGCCACGGTCGCGTCGCGCAGCGGCCACGCGTCGGCGTCGGCGACCGGCACCTGCACGCGCCGCAGCCGCCCAGACTCGACGACGACGCCCCGCCCGGGTGGGCACTCCGCGCGGGACATCCGGGGGAACGGCGTGCGGAACAGCGTGTCGCCGTCGACGTGGTCGGGCTGCAGCACGAGCCCGCGGCGCGCGCCGCGGACCTCCGCGACGAGCGGCCACGCGGAGCCCCACGTCGAGGTCTCGGACTCCGCGACGACGAGGTGGTCGTTGCGCCGCGCGGCCCGCACGGCCGCGGTCAGCGGCTGCTCCGCGGGCCCGCCGAGCAGGTCCGCGAGGGACTCCACGACGAGCACGACGCCGACGGAGCCGGTGGCGGGCAGCAGCAGGTCCGGCAGCAGGCGCCGGGCCAGCGCCGCCGCCTCGTCGGGCGTCACGGCGGTCTCCGTCCACACGGGCGCCGACCGGACCGCCGAGCGGCGGGTGCCCACGTAGTACAGCGGGGCGTCGGGCGCGAACCGGCGCAGCGACGTCGCGAGCGCGGCGAGCACCGTGGACCGCCCGCTGCCGGGCAGGCCCGCGACGAGGAAGGTGCCGCGCGGCTCGACGCCCACGGGCGCGAGCGTGTCGTCGGCGACGCCGAGCACCGGGCGACCGTCCACGGCCACCGGCAGGCTCGACAGGGCCACGTGCGCGGGGAGCCGCCGCACGGGCGGCGCCGGGGTGACGCCCGCGTCCCGCAGGCGCGCCGCGAGCCGCTCCACCTCCGCGGACTGTCCCGCCGGGTCGGTCGTCCCGCCGGGCACGGCGACCTGCAGCTCGTGCCCTGTGCCGACGGGCACGGCGCGGCCGGGCGGCGACGCGGGCGTGAGGACGTCGGCCGGCACGCCGAGCAGGCCGTACGCGGCAGCGTCCGCCTGCCGCAGCACCACCCGGCACGGGACGCTGCCCGCGAGCGCGGTCGGCAGCGCCCCCGGGCGCTCGGCCGCCATGGCGACGTGCACCCCGAGCGGGCGTCCCTCCGCCACGACGCGCCGGAACGCGGCGAAGGTGGCGGCCCGGCCGGGCTCGGACTCCCAGGCGTCGCGGAACGCGCCGAGCCCGTCGAGGAGCAGCAGCACGCGGGGCTCGTCCGCCCGGCCGGAGAGCGCGCGGTACTGCGTGATCGTGCCAGCGCGCGCCTGCGCGTACCGGGTGGTGCGCTCCTCGACCGTCGCGAGCAGGGTGCGGAGGAGGCGGGTGACGCGCTCGGTGTCGGCGCCGTCCACGACCGCGCCGACGTGCGGCAGCGACGCGAGCATGGCGAGCCCGCCGGCGCCGAGGTCGAGGCCGTACACGTGCACGGGGTGTCCGGCGGCCGTGGCGCGGCCGGCGCCGACGGCGAGGGTCCGCAGCGCCGTGGACGTGCCTGAGCCACCCGTGCCGTGCAGCACGAGCGCGCCGTCGTCGGGGCGGTACGCGTACGGCACCTGGCGCTGCTCGTCCGGCCGGTCGAGCACGCCGAGCGGCAGCGCGGTGTCGTCGGCGACCGGCAGGTCGGCCAGGTCGTGGACCGCGGTCAGCTCCGGGAGCCACGGCCGGCGGGGCGGCGGGACGGCGGCCAGGTCGGCGGCGCGCGCGACGGTCCGCACCACGCGCGCGATGTCGGTGGGGCCGTCCTCGGCGGCCGCGGCGGCGGTCGACGCCGGCACGACCCAGCGCTCGCCGGGGCCGAACGCCAGCGACTCGACCTCGACCGTCCCCGTCGCCCCGGCGGCCGAGCGGCCGCCCGCGTACGCCGCCTGGAACAGGGCGAGCCGCCCCGGGCCGGTCCGCACGGCGCCGCGGCCGGGCACGCCCGGGTCGACGTGCGCCGACACCGGGGACCCGAGCACGTCGGTGGAGTCCTGCTCGTCCGCCGTGCGCAGCGCGATGCGCAGGGAGGTGTTGGCGCGCAGGTTCTCGCTGATGACGCCGGCCGGCCGCTGCGTGGCGAGCACGAGGTGCAGCCCGAGCGAGCGGCCGCGCTGCGCGACGTCGACGACGCCCGCCACGAACTCGGGCACCTCGGCGACGAGCGCCGCGAACTCGTCGACGACGATCACCAGGGCCGGCGGCGTGTCCGGGTGTCCCGTGCGCTCGAGCGTGCGCAGGTCCTTCGCGCCCGCGCGGTGCAGCAGTCGCTCGCGCCGGCGCAGCTCCGCGCGCAGCGACGTCAGGGCCCGCCGCACCAGGTGCGGGGTGAGGTCCGTGACCAGGCCGACGCAGTGCGGCAGGTCGACGCAGTCCGCGAACGCGGCGCCGCCCTTGTAGTCCACGAGCAGGAACGTCACGCGGTCGGGGCTGTGCGCCGTCGCCATCGCGAGCACCCACGTCTGCAGGAACTCGCTCTTCCCGGAGCCGGTGGTGCCCGCGACGAGCGCGTGCGGCCCCTGGCTGCGCAGGTCCAGCACCAGCTCACCGTCGACGCCCTGCCCGACCACGGCGCGCAGCGTCGCGTCCGCGCGCGCCGGTGCGGGCGGCGCGTCCAGGTCGCCCGGCGAGGACGCCGGAGGGCGACGCTCGACCAGCGACCCCGTCTCGCGCCACCGCTCGACGACCGCGGCGGCGTCGTCGGCGACCTCGTGCCCCGCGAGCGCGAGGTAGGCCACCGCGCGGGGCAGGTCGCTCTCGTCCTCGACCGGGGCGCCCGCGTCCACCACGCCGGCGAGGTGCAGACCGAGCGCCGCGGTGGTCCCGTCGTTGACCGGCTCGACGGTGACGTGGTGCCAGCTGCGCTCGACGACGACGCCGGCGCGCACACCGGTGTCGCCGCAGACCAGGAACGCGCGGCACGCGGCGGGCAGCCGCGCGGGCGACGGCGCGCACCACACGACGTGCACGCCGACGGCCGGGCCGTCCTCCGCGAGCCGCACGAGCCGCCCGCGCTCGACCGGGGCGTCGTCCTCGACGACGAGCACCACGGCGGGGTGCGGACCGGCCGCCCGCCCGTGGGCGGCACGCTCCGCGACCAGCTCCTCCAGGCCCGCGACGACGGCGCCGCACGTGGCCGGGTTGTCGCCGAGGTGCGCGTCGAGCGGGCTGTGCGGGCTCGCCGTGTGCGGCAGCCACGTCAGCCACTCCCACGCCCGCGCCCGGCGCGCCGACGCCACGGCCGTCAGCACGAGCTCGGCCGGCGAGTGCAGGCACACGAGCTGTGCGACCAGGCCGCGGGCCACGGCCGCCGCGTGCTGCGGCGGCCCGGCCGCACCGATGCCGCCGACGTCCCGCAGGCGCACCACGAGCGGCACGCCCTGCACGTCGCCCAGCCCCGCGGCGGCGTCCTCGAGCTCCGTGCGCAGCGCCCCGTCCGCCTGGGCGCGCGGCGGCAGGCGCACCGTGGTGCGGGACGCGGCCGTGCCCGTGCCCAGCCGGACCGCCAGGAAGTCGTCACCGGCGGGCCGCCGGGACCACAGCAGCGGGCCCAGCGCGAACGCCGCACCCACCGCCTCGCCCGTGGAGGGGTGCTCCCGCAGCCGCGCGGCGACCTCCACGTCGTGGTCCGCGCGCACCTGCACGACGAGACGCGCGAGGTCCGCCCGGAAGGCCTCCGCCTGCGTGCGCACGCGGGCGCGCTCACCGGCGCGGCGGTCCCACCACGACGCCACCAGCAGCACGGGGGAGAGCGCGACGAGTGCGAGCGTGAGCGGCGTGCGGGTCACCGCGAACAGGGCGAGGCCGAGCGCCGCCGGCGCGAGCGCCGCGAGCCACGGGAAGCGCTGGGGCCGCTCCGGGGCCGGCGGCACGGGTGCCTCGACGTCGCGCTCCGGGTACCGCGGGACCACCAGCGGTGGCCGGTTGAACGCCACCACCGCGCCGCCGTGGCCCGTGGTCGTCGCCCCGCGCAGCCGCTCGACGCGCAGCGTGGTGTCGCCGAGCCGCACGACGTCCTCGGCCTCGAGGGTCGCGCGCCCCACGAGACCGCCGTCGACGAGCACCCCGCTCGCGGACCCGTGGTCGACGACCTCGACGCGGTCGGTCACGACGACGCGGGCGTGCCGCGCGGACACCGTGCGGTCCCGCAGGCGGACGGTGGCGCCCCGGCCGCGGCCCACGACCGACACCCCCGGCGGCAGCAGCGCCTCGAGCCCTGCGTCGGGGCCACCGAGGACGACCAGCCGGGCGGCCGCCTCCGCGCCGTCGTCCCCGGGACCGTCCGGCCGCGCCGCCGGCACGACCGCGACGGTCGACCCGGGCCGCAGCCCCGCGTCGACGAGCGACGCCGACCGCGGGAGCGGCCGCGCGTCGGTCCCGCCGACGTCCACGACCTCCAGCCGCACCTCGCCCGGCGGGCCCCCGAGCCGCGGGTCCGCGCGGACGAGCGTGTCGGCGACGTCGCCGACGGTCGTGACGGCGTCCGCACCGACGACGACGGCGTCGGTGCTGCCGTCGGGGCGGCGGAGCAGCAGGCGCGTGCGCACCTCAGCGCGCCGGTGCGGTGCGCGGCGGGCGGGGGGCGGTCGTCACGGCGTGGCCCCGGGGGCTCAGCGCAGGCCCGCGGCGAGCTGCGCGTCCGCGTCCTCGAGCGTCGTGGCCGCTGCGGTGAGGTACTGGCCGAGGCTCGTCAGCGCCGACACCGTCTCGGTCGCGCCCTGCGTGAACTGCCGGTACGCCTCGCCGAACGCGACCGACGCCTGGTCCGTCACGAACCCGGATGAGACGAGCGACTCGATGAAGGACCGCAGCTCGGCGAGCCGCGTCGTGATCTCGTCCTCGCCGGCGGTCAGCCGCGTCGCCGCGTCCCGCATCTCCTGGTAGGTCACGTCGATGTTCGCCATGGTGCCGTCCTCCGCGAGCGGGCGCGGGTCGGCCCCGCGCGGCCGTCGTGGGCGCCTGCCCCGACGCCGGCGAACCTAGGGGAGCGGTCGTCCGGCGCGTGCGCGTCCTCCACAGGCCGTGGACCTCGCCGGCCGGCGACGAGCGTGCCGGCGCCGCGCACGCCCGCACCACGCACGACAAGGCCCGCCGACCGATCCGGTCGGCGGGCCCGTCGTCGGGGGTCAGCCGCGGAGCGCGAGCACCGAGTCGTGCAGGTGCCCGGCGGTGCTGCGCAGCTCGTCGGCGGCCTCGCGGATCGTCGTGATGCTCGCCAGCGAGCGGTGCTGCGTGCCCTCGACGAGGCCCAGCCCCTGCTCGATGCCGCGGCCCTCCTCCGCCGCGGCGGCGACGGCGGCGGCCATCTCGGCCGTGGTCGCCGACTGCTCCTCCACCGCGCCGGCGATCGTCGTCTGGTAGGCGTCGATCTGCTGGACGACGTCGCTGATCTGCGCGATCTCCTCGACCGCGCGCGCCACCGCGCCCTGGATCGCCTCCACCTGCCCCGCGATCTCGCCCGTGGCACGGGCGGTCTCCTGCGCGAGGTCCTTGACCTCGCTCGCGACGACCGCGAAGCCCTTGCCCGCCGTCCCCGCACGTGCCGCCTCGATGGTCGCGTTGAGCGCGAGCAGGTTGGTCTGCTCCGCGATCCCGGTGATGACCTTGACGACGGACCCGATCTGCGCCGACGAGGCGCCGAGCTCCTCGACCGTGCGCGTCGTGCGCGAGGCGATCTGCACGGCCTGGCCCGCGATGGCCGCGACCTCGGCGGTGTTCCGGGAGATCTCGCCGATGGAGGCGTCCATCTGCTGCGCGCCCGCCGCCACCGCGTCGATCCGGTCGGCGACCTGCCCGGCGCTGGAGGCGACGTCCTGCGCCTGCCGGCTCGAGTCCTGCACGTTCTCCGACAGCGACTCGCTGGAGCCGAGGAGCGTGGTCACCGCACCCGTCACCGCCTCGGCCGACGCGCTCACCGCCGTCGTCGCCACCGCCGTGCGGTCGAGCGTCGCGTTCAGGGCCGTCGCCAGCGCGTCCAGCTCGGTGCGGCCCGTGCCCGCGTCGAGGCGCGCGTGCACGTCACCGGCGGACAGGGCGTCGGTGGCCCGGCGCAGCGGTGCCGTGATCGAGCGCGACACGGCGAGGCCGGCCGCGGTGAGCAGCGCCAGCGCCACCAGGGCCACCACGAGGATCGGACGGGTGTCGGTGATCGCCGCGGCACGGACGTCGTCCACGTAGATGCCGGACCCGACGACCCAGCCCCACGGCTCGTAGCCGGCGACGTAGGAGATCTTCGGCTGCGGGGCGTCGGCTCCCGGCTTCGGCCACTGGTACGCGACCGTGCCGGCGCCGTCGGCCTGCACCACCTTCACCATCTCGACGAACAGGCGGAGGCCGTCGGGGTCCTCGTTGGCGCTGAGGTCGGTGCCGTTCAGCTCGGGCTTGAACGGGTGCATGAGCATCGTCGGGTGCATGTCGTTCACCCAGAAGTACTCCTCGCCGCCGTACCGCATGCCCTCGAGCGCGGCGAGGGCCGCGTCCTGCGCGGCGTCGACGGTGAGGTCGCCGGCGTCCGCGAGGGCGCCGTAGTGCTGCACGACGCCGAGGGCGGCCTCGACGACGTGCTGGGTGGCCGTGGTGCGCTCCGTCGTGATGCGGCGCTCGACGCCGCCGACGGCCACGACCGTGAGGCCGGCGAGCGCGATGCCCGTGAGCACGACGAGCGCGACCATGCGCAGGCGGACGGGGAGGGTCGTGAGGCGCGGCACTGGCTCTCCAGGGGGGTGCGTCCGGGCCCGCTGCACTGCGGGTCGTCCGCCCGTCGACCGGTGCGGTGCAGATGTGAGGACTTCGGCGGGCGGTGCGGCCGACCGTGGACGCGGATCACCCGGACGGGTCCGCCGGCGGTGCTCAGCGGGACCGGTGCCCGCGGCCCCGTCCCGTCGTGCCGCCGCGGCCTGTCCGCGCCGGGCCCGTGCGGCCCGCCCCGCCGCGGCCCGTGCGGCCCGCGCCGGCCTGGCCCGCACGGTCCTGCCCGCCGCTGCGCGGGCCGGCCCCGCCGCGCGCGTCCGTCGCGGTGCTCGGGGGGTCCGGCACCGACGCCTGGCCGCGCGAGCTGCCGGCCGTGCGGCCGCGGACGATGCCGACGAGCTCCTGCACGAGCGGGTGCTCGTTGTCGCGGTGCCACACGAGCACGACGCGCGACCCCGGCACGTCCGGCACGTCGCGGACGGCGAAGCGCCTGTCGCCGTGCTCGCGCGCCAGCGCGTGGGGGAGGACGACGACGCCCGCCCCCGACGCGACGAGGTCGAGCGCCGTGGGGGTGTCCGGCACCGCGGTGACCTCCCCCGCGCCCACGGCGGCCTCGGCGCCCAGGACGTCGTCGGCCGGGACGAGCAGCGGCTCGTCACGCAGGTCCTCCAGGTCGACCGTCTCGACGACCGTGAAGAGGTGCTCCCGGGGCACCACGACGACCGCACGGTCCTCCCACAGCGGCACGACGGCCCAGCCGTCGCGCGTCGACGGCGCGACCGCCGGGAGACCGGGTACCGGCGCGCCGGGCGCCGGCTCGGACGGCAGCCGCAGGACGGCGGCGTCGGCGCGGCCGTCGAGCACGGCGGCGGCGGCCTCGGCGGGCGTGCCGCGCACGACGTCGAGCGGCTCCGCGGGCAGACGCTCCGCCCACACCCGCGCCCAGCGGTCGGGCGCGACGCCGGGGACGACGAGGAGCCTCACCGGACCCGCCGCACGACCAGGTCGGTGACCTCGTGGCCGAGGTCGAGACCGCGCTGCTCGAAGCGCGTCACGGGCCGGTGCGGGGGCCGCGGGACGACGCCGCCGTCGAGGTCCGGGTCGGCGGCGAGCACCGCGGCGGCCTGCTCGGCGTAGTCCGCCCAGTCGGTCGCCACGTGGAACGTCCCACCGACACGGAGGCGGTCGCGGACGAGGGCGACGTGCTCGGGCTGCACGAGCCGCCGCTTGTGGTGGCGCGCCTTCGGCCACGGGTCGGGGAAGTACGCGTGGACCGCGTCCAGGGAGGACGACGCGACCGATGCGCGCAGCAGCCGCAGCGCGTCGCCGTGCGCGACGCGCACGTTCGTCAGGCCGGCGCGCTCGACGAGCACGAGCAGCGCGGCGACGCCCGGCAGGTGCGCCTCGACCGCGAGCCAGTCCCGGTCGGGGTCGGCGGCGGCCATGGCGGCGGTGGCGTCGCCCATGCCCGAACCGATCTCCAGGACCAGCGGCGTCGTGCGCCCGAACAGGGCGGCGGTGTCCAGCAGCCCGTCGGGCGTGCGCGGCGGCGCGGCGCGCTCGTCGTCGACGGAGAAGCCCCACCGCGGGAAGAGCCGGTCGAGCGCGTCCGCGCGGTCCCGGCCGAGCGCCGCGCGGCGCGGGTGGAAGGTGCGCAACGGCTCGTGGGGCCGCGACGCGCGGTGCGTGAACACGTCCTCGGCCGGGGGCATCGCACCAGGCTACGGGGCGGTGCGGTGCCCGGTCGCCGGGCGTCGCGCCGTGGGCCGGGCGTCGCGCCGGTCGCGGCCGCGCGTCAGGCCGGGACGTCCGCCGGCGGCTGCTCGAGCAGCGCGACGACCTCGCGCGCCGGGCCCTGCGCCAGGACCAGCCGGCCGTAGGGCGTGTCCTCGGGGCCGCTGACGACGCTGCCGCCCACGTGCGGCACCCGGCGCGCGGCCTCGTCGGCGTCCGCGACCGCGACGTACCACGTCCACGCCGCCGGGACGTCCGCGCCGACGCCGGCGCCGTACCCGCCGACGCCGACCGCCGGCGAGCCGCCCACGGCCAGCGACGTGTACGTGAAGTCGGGCGCGCTCATGTCGGTCGGCTCGTACCCGAACAGCTCGGTGTAGAAGCGCCGGGACGCGTCGGGGTGCTGCGACATCTGCTCGGCCCACACGAACGCGCCGGGCACGTCGGTGACGTCCCAGCCGGTGTGCGTGCCGGACTGCCACAGGCCGAAGACGGCGCCCGCGGGGTCCGCCAGCACGGCGATGTCGCCGAGGCCGAGCACCGTCATCGGCCCGGCCAGCAGCTGCGCGCCCGCGGCGACGGCGTGGCCGGTGCCGAGCGTGACGTCGTCGACCGCCAGGTACAGGCACCACGCGGCGGGGTCTCCGGCGTGGCCGTCGGACGCCGGGAGCAGGCCCGCGACGCGGTGCCCGTCGACGGACGCCGTGACGTAGCCGCCCGTCTCCGGCCGGCCCTCGGTGAACTCCCAGCCGAGCAGGCCGCCGTAGAACCGCTGCGCCGCGTCCAGGTCCGGCACCGTGATGTCGGCCCACGCCGGCACGCCGGCCGGCCAGGGGCTGTCGTTCACCGTCATCGGGGTCCGCCGCTCTCTCGTCCGTGCCCGGTCGATCCGCCGCCGGGCGGGGCACAGCCAACCATCTCGGACGCTCGTCCGCATCACGCGTCCCCAGGTCAGGGCCCACCCGCGTCGTCCGCCGTGTCGTCCCCCCGCCGGGCGCGCGACGCGCCGCGGTGCTACGCCAGAGCCATGACCCGACCGCCCGAGCCGCACGGCGCCGGCGCGGCGACGCCGCCGTCCGCCCCGCCGTCCGGCCACCCCACCGGCCCGTCGTCCGCCCGGGCGGCCCGGCCCCCCGACGAGGCGGCCGCGACCGGCGTGCCCGTGGCGGCCGGCGCGCCGGACGCCTGGGACGGCCTCGCCGGCGACGACGACCCCGGCGGCGGCGAGTCCCTGCTCACGGTCGTCCTGGCGCTCGCGGCGAACGTCCTCATCGCCGTGGCGAAGACCGGTGCCGCCGTCGTCACCGGCGCCGCGTCGATGCTCGCCGAGGCCGCGCACTCGTGGGCCGACGCGGGCAACGAGGTGCTGCTCCTCGTCGCCCACCGGCGCGGGGCCCGCGGCGCCGACGCCACGCACCCGCTCGGGCACGGGCGCGAGGTCTACGTGTGGGCCATGTTCGCGGCGATCGGCCTGTTCGGCGTCGGCGCGGGCGTGTCCGTGACGCACGGCATCCAAGAGCTCGTGCACCCCGAGCCGGCGGGGTCGTTCACGGTCGCGTACGTGGTGCTCGGCATCGCGTTCGTGCTGGAGGGGGTGTCGTTCGCGCAGGCGTGGCGGCAGTCGCGCGCAGACGCGCGCCGGCGCCACCGCGGGCTGCTCGCGCAGGTGCTGCGCACGTCCGACCCCACCGTGCGGGCCGTGTTCTTCGAGGACGCCGCCGCGCTCGTCGGCATCCTCATCGCCGCCGCCGGCATCGCGGCGCACGAGGTCACCGGCTCCACGGTGCCCGACGCGGTCGGGTCGATCCTCGTCGGCGTGCTGCTGGGCGTCGTCGCGGTCGTGCTGATCGTGCGCAACCTGCGGTTCATCGTCGGCGAGGCCGTCGACCCGGCGCTGCGCGACGCGGCCCTGCGTCGGCTGCTCGACATGCCGGAGGTCGCGCGCGTGACGAGCCTGCGGATCGAGTTCGTCGGCGCGCGCCGCGTGTTCCTCGTCGGCGCGGTGGACCTCGCGGGCAACCCCGCCGAGGACGACGCGGCGCACGTGCTCGCGCGGGTCGAGCAGCGCACGCGGGCCATCCCCGGCGTGGTGGGTGCGGTGCTGTCCCTCTCGGAGGCGCAGGAGCCGGCGCTCGTCCCGACGGACGGCTGACGCGGCGGACGGCGGGGCTACGCGCCGCCGTCGCGCTCGGGCCGCGTGCCGACGCGCGCGTCGAGGAAGCTGCGCACCTCCGTCAGGTAGCGCTCGCGGGCGGGTGCGGGCGACAGCGCGAGGTCGTGCGCGCCGCCCGGCACCTGCACGAACGTCACGTCCGGGCCGAGCCGCGGTGCGCGCGCCGCGATCTGCGCGGGGTCGAGCACCGAGTCGGTGCTGAGCAGGGCCTCGTGCCAGCGGTCGTCGGGACCGGCGGCGTCGGACGCCAGGACGAGCACGGGGCAGTCCACCGCCAGGCCGCGGGCGACGCGCGCGTGCCCGCGCCGGACCGTCCGCGCGAGCCCGGCGCGCACCTCGAAGCCGTGCGGCTTCCAGGCCAGGTCGTAGTCCCACTCGCCGCCGGTCGCCGTGTGCAGCGCCTCGCCGTAGTGCCGTGCCGTGCGCGACACGACGAGGCGCGGCGCCACCCGGCCGACCACGTCGATCGCCTGCGTCAGCACGGTGCGCTCGAACGTGCTCCCGCGCAGCTCGAGCCACGGGGAGTTGAGGACCAGCGCGTCGACGAGCCCGCGCCCGCGGCGGGCGTCCGCCCACAGCGCCGCCGTGAGCCCGCCGGTCGAGTGCGCCATCACGACGAGCCGGTCGTGCGACGCGCGCAGCAGGCCCACCGCCGTGTCGATCTCCTCGTCGTACGTGGCCAGGTCGGTGATCTCGTTCGCGGGCCGGCCGGGGCGGATCGAGCGACCGTAGTCACGCAGGTCCAGCGCCCACAGGTCGTACCCGGCGCCGGCGAGGGCGTCGGCGACGTGCGGGTGGAAGAAGTAGTCGACGAACCCGTGCAGGTAGAGCACCGCCGTGCGCGGCCGCGGGTGGTCGGCGTCGGGGCGTCGGTGGACGAGCGTCGCGACCGGGTCGGGCGCGCCCCGGCGGGACAGCGCGTCGGGGCGCAGCGGCAGCGTGCGGGCGACCCACCCGGGCCCCAGCACGTCGTCGGTCTCGGGCGGCCCCACGGCGTCGTCGCTCACGCGCCGATGCTGCCACCCCGCACCGACACCGGGCGCCCACCGGCGGCGCGCGCCGGCAGGTCGCTCAGGCGACCGACGGGACCGGGGTCGGCTGCGTCATCGGGCGCGCGGCGACGTGGCCCTGGCCGGCGACGTCGAGCGCCAGCTGCGTGATGCGGGCGGTGCCGTCGGGCTCGACCTCGACCGTGGACACCGACGCGTTGGGCAGCGGCACCAGCCCGACCGGGTCGATCGTGGCGAGGTACGCGCCGAGCGCGAGGCCGTGCCCGACGACCAGCACGTGCCCCTCCGGGTGCTCCGCGGCGATCCGCGCGAACACCGCGCGCGTGCGGCCCATGAAGTCCGCGGCGTGCTCGCCACCGGGCAGCCCGGGGTGCGTGCCCGCGAGCACGTCCCTGACGAGGTCGGACCACGCGACGACGCCGTCGAGCGTCGACTCCGGCTTCTTCTCGTAGATGCCGAAGTGGTACTCGCGCAGGTCGGGGTCGGTGCGCAGGCGGACGTCGGGGTGGGGCCGCAGCAGCTCGACGGCCGTCGTGACGGCGCGCCCGGACGGGGACGCCCACGCGGCGGTGAACGGCATGCCCGCCAGGTGGAGCGCGGTCGTGCGCACGCCCTCCCGGCCCGGTCGCGTCAGGGGGGAGTCGCAGCGGCCCTGCAGGATGCGCCGCGCGTTGAAGTGGGTGCGCCCGTGCCGGACGAGCGTCAGCGTGAGGGTCATCGGTGCCCTTCCTCTCCTGGTGTCACGGCGACGCTAGGCAGCGGGCGTGACGGCCCGGCGACGGCGGCGCGACGGTCCGGTGACGGGTCGGCGTCGGCCGCGCCGACGCGCCCGGTGCCGGTTCGCGGGGACGCTGCGGGCGCTCAGGAGGTCGGCCGGCAGAACCGGAGCCGGTTGCCGAACGGGTCGAGGACCTCGGCGGTCGGGCCGCCCGGCGCGTCGAGGTCCACGCCCGGCCGCTGCCGTCCGCCGGTCCGCTCCCGCACCCGTGCGGCGAGGGCCGCGACGTCGTCCACGGGCACCCACAGGACGGCGCCGGACGCGCCGTCGCCCGGGTGCTCCGACAGGTGCAGGCGCAGGTCGTCGCGCGAGACCTGCGCGTACAGCGGGAGCCCGGCGTCGAACCGGTGCTCCCAGTCGACGCGGCAGCCGAGGACGTCGCGGTAGAACCCGTAGGCCGTCGCGACGTCGAGGACGCGGAGCACCGGGACGGCCGTGCCGACGCCCCCGGCGGGACGGGGTGCGGGTGGCGTGGGCGGGGCGGCGGCGAGCGCGTTCCAGTCGGGCAGCCCGTGCGCGTGCGCGACGAGCTCGAGCGCGCGGGAGTGGGTGACGGCGTGGCCGTCGGCGGCCAGGTCGGCGCGCAGGGCGCGGGCCATGCCCTTGGCGTGCTCGGGCGTGGGGAGCGGGTGGGTGGTCACGGTGCCTCCGGGACGACGGGACCCGTGACCGGTGCTCGCGTTGCCGGTGCCGTCCCGTCGCTCGTCGACGCGCCGTGGCGGTGCTGCTGCGGCACGTTCACCGTCCCCTGCGGGGTGCGAGCGGCGGGCCGTGCCGGCCCGGTCCCACGGTAGACCGCCGCACCCGCGGCGCCTAGACCCTCGGGCGGACGGGACTTGAGCGGAATAGACTCAAGTCTGCGGCCCGTTGAGGACGTCAGGAGATCACGCACGACGTGCGGGTGGTCCCGCACAGGGAGGTCACGTGGACGCGAAGTTCACCACACGGTCGCAGGAAGCCCTCGGCGACGCGATCCAGCAGGCGAGCGCGGCCGGCAACCCGCAGCTCGAGCCGGCGCACGTCCTCAACGCGCTGCTGCAGCAGGAGGGCGGCGTCGCCAACGGCCTGCTCGACGCCGTCGGCGCCGACCGGCAGGCGCTCGGCCGTGCCGTGCGCGGCATCCTCGTCAACCTGCCGTCGTCGAGCGGCTCGACCGTCGCCCAGCCGAGCGCGTCGCGGCAGACGGCTGTCGCGCTCGAGGCGGCGAACGCCGAGGCGCGCAGCCTCGGCGACGACTACGTCTCGACCGAGCACCTGCTCATCGGCCTCGCGGCCGGGCAGTCCGGCGTCGCCGACGCGCTGCGTGCGGCCGGGGCGTCGCGGGACGCGCTCGTCGCCGCGCTGCCGTCCGTGCGGGGCAGCGCCCGCGTCACCACGCCGAACCCCGAGGGCACGTACAAGGCCCTCGAGCAGTACGGCGTCGACCTGACGCAGCGCGCGCGGGACGGGAAGCTCGACCCGGTCATCGGGCGCGACGCGGAGATCCGCCGCGTCGTCCAGGTGCTGTCGCGGCGCACCAAGAACAACCCCGTGCTCATCGGCGAGCCCGGCGTCGGCAAGACGGCCGTCGTCGAGGGGCTCGCGCAGCGCATCGTCGCCGGCGACGTGCCGGAGTCGCTGCGCGGCAAGACGCTGGTCTCGCTCGACCTGGCGTCGATGGTCGCGGGTGCCAAGTACCGCGGCGAGTTCGAGGAGCGGCTGAAGGCCGTGCTGGCCGAGATCACCGCGTCCGAGGGGCAGGTCGTCACGTTCATCGACGAGCTCCACACGGTCGTCGGCGCGGGCGCCGGCGGCGAGGGTGCCATGGACGCGGGCAACATGCTCAAGCCCATGCTGGCCCGCGGCGAGCTGCGCCTGGTCGGCGCGACGACGCTCGACGAGTACCGCGAGCGCATCGAGAAGGACCCGGCGCTCGAGCGGCGGTTCCAGCAGGTGTTCGTCGGCGAGCCGTCGGTGGAGGACACCGTCGCGATCCTGCGCGGCCTGCGCGAGCGGTACGCCGCGCACCACCGCGTCGAGATCTCGGACGGCGCGATCGTCGCCGCGGCGACGCTGTCCGACCGGTACATCACCGGCCGCCAGCTGCCCGACAAGGCCATCGACCTGATCGACGAGGCCGCCTCGCGCCTGCGCATGGAGCTCGACTCGTCCCCGGTCGAGATCGACGAGCTGCAGCGTGCCGTCACGCGCCTGGAGATGGAGGAGCAGTTCCTCGCCACGGCCGACGACCCCGCGTCGCAGGACCGCCTCGCGCGCCTGCGCGCCGACCTGGCGGACCGCCGCGAGGAGCTCGCGTCGCTCAACGCCCGGTGGGAGAAGGAGAAGGGCGGGCGCAACCGCGTCGGCGACCTGCGCGTGCGGCTCGACCAGCTGCGCGCCGACGCCGACCGTGCGCAGCGCGAGGGCGACCTGGCGACGGCCGGCCGCCTGCTCTACGGCGAGATCCCGGCGGTCGAGAAGGAGATCGCCGCCGCGGAGGCGTCCGAGGCGGAGCCGACGACCGAGGCGCCGATGATCGCCGAGAAGGTCGGCCCGGACGAGGTCGCCGAGGTCGTGGCCGCGTGGACCGGCATCCCCGCCGGCCGCCTGCTCGAGGGCGAGACGCAGAAGCTGCTGCGGATGGAGGACGTGCTCGGCGAGCGCCTCATCGGGCAGCAGAAGGCCGTCGCGGCCGTGTCCGACGCGGTGCGCCGCGCCCGGGCGGGGGTCTCGGACCCCGACCGTCCGACCGGCTCGTTCCTCTTCC
>JAPSIR010000308.1 GCA_031178625.1 Cellulomonas sp. | reverse complement strand
CACAACGGCCGCAAGATCGACCTCCGCGTGGCGACGCTGCCGACGGTGTGGGGCGAGAAGATCGTCATGCGCATCCTCGACAACTCGACGGCGAGCCTCGACCTGCGCGACCTGTCGTTCCTCGAGCACAACTACGCGACGTACCGCGAGTCGTACACCAAGCCCTACGGGATGATCCTCGTGACCGGCCCGACCGGTTCCGGCAAGTCGACGACGCTGTACGCGACGCTCAACGCGGTGTCCAAGCCCGACATCAACGTCATCACGGTGGAGGACCCGGTCGAGTACCGGTTGCCCGGCATCAACCAGGTGCAGGTCAACCCGAAGGCCGGCCTGACGTTCGCCGCCGCGCTCCGCTCCATCCTGCGGTCCGACCCCGACGTCGTGCTGCTCGGTGAGATCCGTGACCACGAGACCGCGCAGATCGCGATCGAGGCCGCCCTCACCGGCCACCTCGTGCTCTCGACCCTGCACACCAACGACGCCCCGTCGGCCGTCACGCGTCTGACCGAGATGGGCATCGAGCCGTTCCTCGTGGGGTCCGCGCTCGACTGCGTCGTCGCGCAGCGCCTCGCACGGCGCCTGTGCCCGAAGTGCAAGGAGCCGTACACGCCCTCGCCGGAGGAGCTCGAGGCCGCGCGGTTCCCGTGGGTGCCGGGGGAGCCGCTGCCCGAGCTCTACCGCCCGGCCGGGTGCGTCGCGTGCTCCCGCACCGGTTACAAGGGCCGCCTCGCGCTGCACGAGGTCATGCGCGTCACCGAGGAGATCGAGCGGCACGCTGTCGCGCACTCCTCGTCCGCCGACATCAACACCACCGCGGTGAAGCAGGGCATGCGGACCCTGCGCGAGGACGGCTGGTACAAGGTCGCGAACGGCGACACGTCGATCGAGGAGATCCTGCGCGTCGTCGCGTGACGCCGCGCGCGTGGGCGCCCCCGGCCCGGCGCGCCGGCCGCCCCGGTCGCTCAAGTCGGGGGCGTCCAGGACCGATGACCAACGCGTGCCCGTGCGCCGTCGTGGGGCGGCGCACGACCGTGCTGGAGAGCCTGGAGGCAGACGACGTGAGTGAGACCTACAGGCCGGCCTCGGGAGACCCGACCCGGCCGCTGCCGCCGTACCGGCCGGCCGGTCCGGTCGCGGGGGAGGCGCCGCCGGCGCACACCGCGACCTTCCAGCCGGTCCCGTCACAGAGCCGGGGCGCGTACCCGCCGCCCGGTTCCGTCCCCCCGCCGGCGCACGATGCTGCCGGTGCGCCGTTCGCGCCGGCCGCCCCCGGGCTGCCGCCGTACGCCTCCGGGGGCACGGGCGGTGCGCAGTTCGCGCCCGCTCCGGCCCAGCCGCCGGCGCCCGTTGCCGCGCCGGCCGCGGCCCGTGCGCCCGAGCCGGCCCGCACGGGACCGCGGCGCGCGGCGGGCGGCCCGTCGGCCCGCTCCGGCATGGGGAGCGCCACGCAGGAGGGCGACATCTCCATCGACGAGGTGCTCGTGGAGATGCACCGCCTGGGCGCGTCCGACGTGCACCTCACGACCGGGTCGCCGCCCATGGTCCGCGTCTCCGGCTCGCTCAAGCCGCTCGAGCAGTTCGGCACCCTGCACCCCGAGCCGCTGCGCCGCAGCCTGTACGCGATGCTGACGCAGAAGCAGCGTGAGCAGTTCGAGAGCGCGCTCGAGCTCGACGTCTCCTACGCCGTCCGCGGCCTGGCCCGGTTCCGCGTGAACCTGTACCAGCAGCGCGAGTCGGTCGGCGCGGCCTTCCGCGTGATCCCCTACGAGATCAAGCCGCTCGAGGAGCTCGGCGTCCCGCAGTCGGTGGGCTCGTTCGCGGGCCTGCCGCGCGGCCTCGTGCTCGTCACCGGCCCGACCGGGTCGGGCAAGTCGACGACGCTCGCGTCGATCATCGACCTCGCGAACCGCACGCGCGAGGACCACATCATGACGGTCGAGGACCCCATCGAGTTCCTGCACCGGCACAAGAAGTGCATCGTCAACCAGCGCGAGGTCGGTGCCGACACGCACTCGTTCGCGAACGCCCTGAAGCACGTGCTGCGCCAGGACCCCGACATCATCCTCGTCGGTGAGATGCGCGACCTCGAGACCATCTCCGTCGCGCTGACGGCCGCGGAGACCGGCCACCTCGTCTTCGCGACGCTGCACACGCAGGACGCCGCACAGACCATCGACCGCATCATCGACGTCTTCCCGTCCGGCCAGCAGGCCCAGGTGCGCACGCAGCTCGCCAGCGCCATCCAGGGTGTCGTCTGCCAGACGCTGTGCAAGAAGTCGACCGGGACGGGCCGCGTCGTCGCGACCGAGGTCATGCTCGCGACACCCGCGATCCGCAACCTGGTCCGCGAGGGCAAGACGCACCAGATCTACTCGGCCATGCAGGCCGGTGCGGACGACGGCATGCACACGATGGACCAGAACCTGGCCGAGCTCGTGCGGCGCGGGAAGATCACGTACGAGGTCGGCCTGGACAAGGCGCACCACATCGAGGACTTCAACAAGCTCGTCGGGCGAACGTCGCGCGTGCGGCAGGGCGCGTCCACCACGCAGGCCGGCGGCTTCGGCGGCGTCCACGGCGGCGGGCCCGCCACCATCGCATCACTCGGGGGGTACTGATGGCCGTCATGCGCACGTACGAGTACGAGCTCTCGGACCGCACCGGCAAGGTCGTCAAGGGCCGCATCGACGCGCAGAACGAGGAGGCGGTCGCCAACCGCCTGCGGCAGATGGGCATGGC
>JAPSIR010000307.1 GCA_031178625.1 Cellulomonas sp. | reverse complement strand
ACGGCGCCATCCTGCCGGGTCGGGGAACATCCCATGACTGCGTGACGTTGAGGAAGGCACCATGAGGAAGCGATACGAAGATCTGGAGACCGACGACGGCCGGGTCGTCCGCTACTTCCGGCACGGGAACGGCGGCGGCATGGTCGCCAAGGGAGCCCGCGTGGCCGACGACGCGTACGTCGCGGACGGCACGTGGGTGGACCCCGGCGCGCAGGTCGAACCGGGTGCGCACCTCGGCCGGTACTGCTGGGTCGAGCCCGGCGCGGTCGTCTGCGCCGGCGCCCAGCTGGGCACGCACGTGCACGTCGGCCGCAACGCCGTCGTGGGCCGCGACGCGCGGCTCGGCACCCGCTCCGAGGTCGGCGCCCGCGCGCAGCTGCAGGACGGCGTGGTCGTCGCCCCCGAGGCGCAGGTCGCCGAGGGCGTCGAGGTGCGGCGCCGCGGCTACCCGCCGCACGTGCTGGCGGCCTGAGCCCTCCGCGCACGACGCCCCGGCGGTCCCCGTCGGGGCGTCGTCCTGCGCGCCGCCGACCGGCCGGGTCCCGGGCCGTCATCCGGGTGACGCGCGTCCCCGGGTGTTCCCCCGGGGTCGCACCGCACGGCACGCTGTGCGCCGTCGCGACGCACCCGGCGGAGCGCCGCACCGCCGGAGGCACCGATGGGACTGTTCCGTCGTCGTGAGGACCGCACGCCCGACGAGGCGCTGCCCTTCCTGAGCGTCGCCGACGCCGAGCGCGTGCGCCGGCTCGCGGCCGACGCGCTCGGCCGGGCGGGCGTGCCGGTCGTCGCGTTCGCCGACCGGCTCGAGG
The DNA here is from genome assembly GCA_031178625.1 of Cellulomonas sp. Lineage (GTDB taxonomy): Bacteria > Actinomycetota > Actinomycetes > Actinomycetales > Cellulomonadaceae > Cellulomonas. The sequence goes on along the minus strand of JAPSIR010000307.1, from coordinate 1,941 downwards.
CCCTCGACGGGCGCGTCTTCGGGCTGTGGAACCTCGCGGCCGTGTGCGCCGAGACCGACGACCGCCGCGTGTGGCCGGACCTCGTCGAGGGTCACGTCGCGCGGCTGCTGCAGCCCCCGCCGGACGTGGCGACGATGCCGGTCGACGAGCTGCTCGCGGGCACCGTGCTGCGCGTCTACTCCACCGACACGCTCGCCGAGTGGGGCGCCGAGCGCCTCGCGTACGCGGTGCCCGTCGCCGAGGACCTCGTCGAGGCGCTCGTGCTCGACTCCCCGCACGCCGTCTCCCTGCTGACGGACGACGAGGTCGCGCGCGCCGGCCACGACGCCCTGCGCGCCGCCGGCCGCGCCCGGCTCCTCGCCGAGCCGTACGAGCACCGCCGCGAGGCCCTCGCCGACGGCGCCGAGGCCGACGTGCTCGTCGGCGACTCGATGTTCGTCGCCAGCAAGGTGCTCGTGCTCGACCACGTCCTGCCCGCGCTGCACGGGCCGCGCGCGTACCCGGACGGCGTGCTCGTCGCGCTGCCGGACCGGCACACCCTCGTCCTGCACGTGCCGGACGGGCCGTCGGTCGTCCCGGCGCTGCAGGGCCTCGCGGGCTTCGCGGCGGGCGCGTTCGCCGAGTCCGCCGGAGGAGTGTCGCCGTCCGTGTACTGGTGGCGCGACGGGGTGCTGCGCCGCGTCAGCCGGCGCACCGAGGACGGCCGCACCGCGATCGAGGTCGGCCCCGAGCTGGAGGCGGTGCTCAGCCGGCACGCCGGCGCCTGATCCCGGCGGTTCACCCGTCGGGGCGGCCTGGCGCCGCGCGCGGACCGGCAGGATGGCGTCCATGCGCAGCGAGATCTTCGACCAGGCCAACCTCGAGGTGGACGGCTCACGCCGGTTCGCCCTGCAGAACCGCAAGATGCTCAAGGTGGCGCTCGGTGAGCCCGTCATCGCCGCGAAGGGCGTCATGGTGGCCTACCAGGGCGCCGTGCAGTTCCACCACAAGGGCGCCGACAGCCTCGCGAAGTTCGTCAAGCGGGCCATCAGCTCCGACGACCAGGCCCTCATGACCGTCTCCGGCCAGGGCGACGTGTTCTTCGCCCGCTACGCGCACGACGTGTTCATCCTCGAGCTCGAGGGCGACGCCATCAGCATCGGCGGCGGCAACGTCCTCGCCTTCGACGCGAACCTGCAGTGGGACCTGCACCGCACGCGCGGCGCCGGGATGATGACCGGCGGCCTGTTCTCGACGTTGATCCACGGGCACGGGTCGGTCGCGCTGACGTCCGACGGCCCGCCCGTCATCCTCGACTGCTCGCAGCAGCCGACGTTCGTCGACCCGACCGCGGCCGTGTGCTGGTCGGCGAACCTCTCGCCCGAGGTGGTGTCGAGCATGAACATGTCCTCGCTGCTGCGCGGCGGGACCGGCGAGGCGTTCCAGTACAAGTTCCACGGGCCGGGGTTCGTGATCGTGCAGCCGTCGGAGGGTGTGCCGGTGGTCGCGCAGGGCTGACGCCGACGCCGGGTCCCCGGCTCGGCTCGGACGGCGTGAAGCGTTGCGGTCGCCTGGCGTCCACAACCCTTCACGCCGTCGCCGTGCCGGGGCCGTGCCGCGTGCGTCGGGTCAGCCGGCGCACTGCCCGCTGCGGACGCCCGTCACCGTGACCGCGCCGAGCGCCGGCGCGGCGCGGTTGCCGGTGCACACCAGGTCCCCGGTCACGTGGAGCGCCTCGAGCGCGACGGGGTCGTCGTTGTCGAGCACCTGGACGTCGCCGCCGACCCGCGTGGGACGCCTCGTCGGCCCGGTGACGCAGTCGCCCTGCCACGCCGGCCCGCCGACGCGCACCGCCCGCTGCGCGTGCCGGACCACGAGGTCGGCGCCCACCTCGCTCGCGCACACCTGCACGCCGTGCGCCCACGACGCCGTCAGGCCGCGGCGCAGCACCGACGCGATGAC
>JAPSIR010000306.1 GCA_031178625.1 Cellulomonas sp. | reverse complement strand
GAGAGCGAGCAGGTCGTCTGGCAGGACCTGTGCCGCGGCCCGCACCTGCCGAGCACGCGGCTCATCGGCAACGGCTTCCAGCTGACCCGCTCCGCGGCGGCGTACTGGCGCGGGTCCGAGAAGAACCCGCAGCTGCAGCGCGTCTACGGCACGGCGTGGCCGACCAAGGACGAGCTCAAGGCGTACCTCGAGCGCATCGCCGAGGCGGAGCGGCGCGACCACCGCCGCCTCGGCAGCGAGCTCGACCTGTTCTCCTTCCCCGAGGAGATCGGCTCCGGGCTGTCGGTGTTCCACCCCAGGGGCGGCATCATCCGCATGGAGATGGAGGAGTACTCGCGCCGCCGGCACGTGCAGGCGGGGTACTCGTTCGTGAACACCCCGCACATCACCAAGGAGCAGCTGTTCCAGGTGTCGGGGCACCTCGACTGGTACGCCGACGGCATGTACCCGCCGATGCAGCTGGACGAGGAGCGCGACGCCGACGGGTACGTCCGGCGAGCGGGGCAGAACTACTACCTCAAGCCCATGAACTGCCCGATGCACAACCTGATCTTCCGGTCGCGCGGGCGCTCGTACCGCGAGCTGCCGCTGCGGCTGTTCGAGTTCGGCACGGTGTACCGGTACGAGAAGTCGGGGGTCGTGCACGGCATGACCCGCGGCCGCGGCTTCACGCAGGACGACGCGCACATCTACTGCACCCGCGAGCAGATGAAGGACGAGCTGACGAGCCTGCTCACCTTCGTCCTCGACCTGCTCAAGGACTACGGCCTCGACGACTTCTACCTCGAGCTGTCGACCCGCAACCCCGAGAAGTCGGTCGGCTCGGACGAGGTCTGGGAGGAGGCGACCGAGACGCTGCGCGCCGTCGCCGAGGCGTCCGGGCTCGACCTCGTCCCCGACCCCGGCGGCGCCGCTTTCTACGGCCCGAAGATCTCCGTGCAGGCCAAGGACGCGATCGGCCGCACCTGGCAGATGTCGACCATCCAGCTCGACTTCAACCTGCCCGAGCGCTTCGAGCTCGAGTACACCGCCCCGGACGGCAGCCGCCAGCGGCCCGTGATGATCCACCGCGCGCTGTTCGGCTCGATCGAGCGCTTCTTCGCGGTGCTCACCGAGCACTACGCCGGTGCGTTCCCCGCGTGGCTCGCCCCGGTGCAGGTGCTCGCCGTGCCCGTCGCGGAGCCGTTCGAGCCGTACCTCGACGAGGTCGTCGGGCGCCTGCGCGCCGAGGGCATCCGCGCCGAGGTCGACCGGTCCGACGACCGCTTCGGCAAGAAGATCCGCAACGCGAGCACGCAGAAGATCCCGTTCGTGCTCATCGCGGGCGGCGAGGACGCCGAGGCGGGCGCCGTCTCGTTCCGCTACCGCGACGGCCGCCAGGACAACGGCGTGCCGGTCGACGAGGCGGTCGAGCGCATCGTGGCCGCCGTGCGCGACCGCGTGCAGGTGTGAGCGTGGACGAGCCGCACGCAGAGGACGCCGGCGGGCTGGCGGGCGAGCCCGACGGCTTCGAGCGGCTCTGGACGCCGCACCGCATGGCGTACATCGGCGGGCAGGACAAGCCCGCCGACGACGCCGCGGGGCAGGGCTGCCCGTTCTGCCGCGCGCCTGGCCTGCCCGACACCGAGGGGCTGGTCGTGGCGCGCGGCGCGGTCGCCTACGTCGTGCTCAACCTCTACCCCTACAACGCGGGCCACCTGCTGGTGTGCCCCTACCGGCACGTCGCCGACTACACCGAGCTCACGGACGCCGAGGTGGCGGAGGTCGCGGACCTCACGCGCACCGCGATGCGCGTCGTGCGGGCGGTGTCGTCGCCGCACGGCTTCAACCTCGGCATGAACCAGGGCCAGGTCGCCGGCGCGGGCATCCGGGCGCACCTGCACCAGCACGTCGTCCCCCGCTGGGGCGGCGACGCGAACTTCCTGCCCATCGTCGCGCGCACCCGCGCGCTGCCCGAGCTGCTCGCCGACACCCGCGACCGCCTGGCCGCGGCGTGGCCGGCGGCGGGGGAGTGACGGACCTGTGCTGAGCCGGCTGCGCGGCGCCATGGCGCGCCTGTGGACACCCCTCGCCGACGCGCTGCTGCGCGCCGGCGTCTCACCCGACGCCGTGACGGTCGCCGGGACGCTCGGCGTCGTCGTGACCGCGCTGTGGGCGTTCCCGACGGGCCACCTCGCCGCCGGGGCGCTCGTCATCGCGGTGTTCTCGCTGACGGACTCGCTCGACGGCGTCATGGCGCGTCGTGCGGGTCGGTCGGGGCCGTGGGGCGCGTTCCTCGACTCGACCCTCGACCGCTTCGGGGACGCGGCGGTGTTCGGCGGCCTCGTCGTCTGGTTCGCGGAGGGCGGGGACGACCGCACGACGGCCCTGCTCGCGCTCGTGTGCCTCGTGCTCGGCTCCGTGGTGCCCTACGCCCGTGCACGCGCCGAGGGTCTCGGCATGACCGCGAGCGGCGGGATCGCCGAGCGTGCCGACCGGCTGTTCGCGGTCCTGCTCGCCGCTCTCGTCGTCGGGCTGGGCGCGCCGACCGTCGTCATGACGGTCGTGCTCGCGCTGCTGGCGGTCGCCTCCGCCGTGACGGTCGTGCAGCGCGTCGCCGCCGTCCGGCGGCAGGTACGCGCCGGGGTGTCGTCGTGAGCGTGGACGTCGCCCGGGCGTACCAGCTCGCGTGGCGGTACGGGCACCGCGTCCCCGGGCCCGTGGTCCGGGCGCTCACCACCGTCGCGGCCGACGTGACCTGGGTGCGCCGGGGCGGCGGCGTCCGCCGGC
>JAPSIR010000305.1 GCA_031178625.1 Cellulomonas sp. | reverse complement strand
GCGCCGAGGTCGAGCGTCACGCCGCTCGCCCGCGCGAGGCGGCGCGCGTCGCGCAGCAGACCGTCGGAGAGGTCGAGCATCGCGGTGGCGCCCGCGCGGGCGGCCGCGGCCCCCGCTGCGACGACGGGCTCCGGGGACCGGTACGCGGCGACGAGGCCGGCGTCGACGTCGGCGCGGTCGGCCGCGAGCAGCGCCCACCCCGCACCCGACCACCCGCACCGTCCGGCGAGCGCGACGACGTCCCCGGGTCGGGCACCGGTGCGGCGCACGGCCGTGCGGCCCTCGAGGTCGCCGTGCGCGGTGACGGCGACGACGAGCACGGGTCCCGACGACAGGTCGCCGCCGACGACGCCGACGTCGAGCGGGCGGCACGCGTCCCCCAGGCCCGCGGCCAGCCCTTCGACCCAGCTCACGGGCGTCGCACCGGGCACGACGAGGCCGACGACGAGGGCGGTCGGACGCGCACCCATGGCCGCGACGTCCGCGAGGTTCTGCATGGCGGCCCGGCGGCCGACGTCCGCGCCCGTCGACCAGTCGCGCCGGAAGTGCACGTCCTCGACGAGGACGTCGCACGTCACGACGACGCGTCCGTCGGGCGTCGCGACCACGGCGGCGTCGTCACCCGGCGGCACGAGCGTGCGCGAGCCGACGGGCAGGTGGGGGAAGATCCGGTCGAGCAGGTCCTGCTCGGCGAGGTCACGGACGAGGGTGCTCTCGGCGGCCACGCGCACACGCTAGACGGTCGGCGGCCCGGCCGCGCACACACCGCCGGGGCGGGACCGGGGCGGCCGCGGGTGCCGGGTACCGTGGAGCCGTGCCACGCCGCTCCGCCCCGCTCCTCGTCGCCGCGGCCGTGGTCCCGCTGGCCGCCTGCGCCCCGACGGTGGCGGTCGACGTCGCCCCGTACGCCACGGACCCGGTCTGCGCGTCGGTCGTGCTGGCGCTGCCGCGGCAGCTGTCCGACGACCTGCCGCGGCTGAGCACGGACGCGCAGGCGACGACGGCGTGGGGGCGCCCCGACGCGGCGGTCGTGCTGCGCTGCGGCGTCGAGCCGCTCGGCCCCACGACGGACCGGTGCCAGTCGGTCGAGACCCCGAACGGGCCGACGACCGACTGGGTCGTCGTCGAGGACGACGGCGACTGGACGTTCACCACGTACGGCCGGGTGCCGGCGGTCGAGGTGCGCGTGCCGGAGGCCGTCACGGAGTTCACCACGACGTCGTTCGTCGACCTGCTCGGCCCGGCGGTCGCGCTGACCCGGCAGGAGCGCTCCTGCCTGTGACAGGGCCGGTCGCGGACCGCGTCAGCGCAGGCCGGTCGACCGCTCGAGCGCGAGGCCGACGAGCTCGTCCACGAGCTCGGGGTAGGTCGTGCCCGTCGCCTCCCACATGCGCGGGTACATCGAGTACGGCGTGAACCCGGGCATCGTGTTGATCTCGTTGACGACGACCTCGTCGTCGGCGGTGACGAAGACGTCGACCCGGGCCAGGCCCTCGCAGCCGACCGCGTCGAACGCCTGCACCGCGACCTCGCGCACGCGCTCGACGACGTCGGCCGGCAGGTCGGCGGGGCACGAGAGCTGCACACCGGCCTCGTCGAGGTACTTCGCCTCGAAGTCGTAGAAGGCGTGCCGGGCGTCCGTGACGACGATCTCGCCCGGCAGCGACGCCCGCGCGGGCGCCCCCGCCCGGCCGCCGAGCACGCCGCACTCCACCTCCCGCCCCACGATCGCGGCCTCGACCACCACCTTGGGGTCGTGCCGGCGCGCCTCCGCCACGGCCGCCTCCAGCTGCGAGCGGTCGTCGACGCGCGAGATGCCCAGGCTGGAGCCGGCACGGGCCGGCTTCACGAACAGCGGCAGGCCGAGGTCGGCCACGAACCCGTCGAGCGTCGCGGCGTCGGCCGGCGCGCCGCCGGGCAGCACGCGGAAGGGCCCGACGCGCAGCCCGGAGCCGGAGAGGACGAGCTTCATCATGTGCTTGTCCATCCCCACGGCGGACGCGAGCACGCCCGAGCCGACGTACCGCACGTCCGCGAGCTCGAGCAGCCCCTGCAGCGTGCCGTCCTCGCCGAACGGGCCGTGCAGCAGCGGGAAGACGACGTCGACGGCGCCGAGCGTGCGCGCGACGCGCCCGTCCTCGACCACCTGCACGTCGTGCTCGACGGTGCCCTGCGGCAGCACGACTCGCGTCGCCGTGTCCTCGACCTCGGGCAGCCGCCCGTCGCGGATCGCCCACCGGTCCGGGTCGTCGTCGGCGAGCACCCACTGCCCCGCGCGCGTGATGCCGACCGCGACGACGTCGTACCGGTCGCGGTCGATGGCCCGCAGGACGCCGCCGGCCGTCGCGCAGCTGATCGCGTGCTCGCCGGAGCGGCCGCCGAACAGGACCATGACGCGCGGCCGGCCACCTCCCCCGCCGTCGGGGTGGCCGGTGGCCGTGGGATCCGTCGCGGGGGCTGTCGTGGCGTCCATCGCCGCCCGACCCTACCGGGCGCGCGCACGGGTCGGGGCGCGGCGCGGGCTACCCTGCGCGGGTGGACCGTCCGCACGCCTCGTCGCCCCCCGCCTCCCTCTCCCCCGACACGCTCGCCGTCAGCGCGGGCCGCCCGCCGCGCACCCCCGGCGCCGCGGTCAACCCCGCCGTCGTGCTGTCGTCGACGTACGTGTCGCAGGGCGAGCCCGTCACCGGCGAGCACCTGTACGCCCGCAGCGGCACGCCGACGTGGGAGCCGTTCGAGGAGGCGCTGGCGGCGCTCGAGCGCGCCGGGCACGCGGCCGCCGGCCGGGACG
>JAPSIR010000091.1 GCA_031178625.1 Cellulomonas sp. | reverse complement strand
CGCGACGGCACCGACGCCCTGGCCTCGGTCCCCGACCTGGCGGCCTACCGGGCGCGCTGGCGCTACACGGGCCCGTACGACGGCGACGCCGCGGAGCTCGCGGCCGTGCGCGCCGCGCGCACCCGCGTGGGCGCGCTGTGGGGCACGGACCGCGACGCGGCGGCGGACGAGATCAACGCGATGCTGCGCGGCGCCCGGGCGGTGCCGTCGCTCGTCCGGCACGACCACATGGACTGGCACCTGCACGCGACCGCCGACGACGCGCCCCTCGCGTGCGTCGTGCTGGCCGAGACGGCGCTCGCCGCGGCCGACCTCGTGCGCTCCGACGAGTGGGACCGCATGGGCACGTGCGCCGCCGACGACTGCACCGCCGTGCTCGTCGACCTGTCGCGCAACCGGTCCCGGCGGTTCTGCGACGTCAACGGGTGCGGCAACCGCGCGCACGTGGCGGCGTACCGGGCCCGACGCACGACGACGGGCAACGCATGACACGTCAACCATTGAACGTTCATCTATCCTGATCGACCGCGCGGCGACAGCGTTGCGCACGACGACGGGACGGACATGAGCACGAAGCCCCGCACGAAGGACGAGCGCGCCGCGAAGCTGGCCGAGCTGCGCAAGGAGCAGGCGCGCGCGGCGCGCCGCCGCACCGCGGCCGTCTCGGCGGTCGCCGGCACGCTCGTGCTCGGTCTGGTCGGCGTCACGACCGTCGTCCTCGTCGGCGAGGCCCGCCGCACGGCCGCGCTCGAGGCCGAGGCGGCGGCCGACATCGACGGCGTCGAGTCGTTCGACGGGCTCGTCTTCGACCACGTCACCGGCACGGTCGACTACGCCCAGACCCCGCCCGCGGGCGGCGCGCACGACGCCGTGTGGCAGAACTGCGGCGTCTACGACGAGCCGGTCGTCGACGAGCACGCGGTGCACTCGCTCGAGCACGGCGCGATCTGGCTCACGTACGACCCGGGCCTGCCCGCCGACCAGGTGGCCCTGCTGCGCGCGCGGGCGGCCGACGAGTCGTACGTGCTCGTCAGCCCGTACGAGGGGCTGCCCTCCCCCGTCGTGGCGACGGCGTGGGGCCACCAGCTGCAGCTCGACGCGGCCGACGACGACCGTCTCGACGTGTTCGTCCGCAAGTACCTGCTCAACCCCGAGCTGCCCGAGGCCGGCGCGCTGTGCAGCAGCGGCGTCGGCCAGCCGGCGTGACGGACGTCGGCACGGCGGACACCACCGCGGACGCCGGCCAGCACGGCGGGTCGGCGCTCACGCGCACGTGGCGCGCGCTCGACGGGTCGGCGCGCGCCGTCGTCGGGCTCGGGCTGGCCCTCGCGCTCGTGGCGGGCACCGCGCTGGGCGCGGTGCTCGTCGCCCGCCCGGACCGCGCCGTCCCGGGCGACGCGTCGGTCGACGCCGGGTTCGCGCGCGACATGCAGGCCCACCATGCGCAGGCCGTGCAGCTGTCCGTGCTCCTGCGCGACCGCACCGACGACCCGGAGCTGCGCGCGATGGCGCTCGACGTGCTCACCGCCCAGCAGCAGCAGATCGGCCAGTTCGTCGCGTGGCTGCGGATGTGGGGGCTCCCGGTGGCGGGCGCACGCCCCCCGATGGCGTGGATGGCCGACGGGCACGGCCACGGCGCGGCCACGGCGCCTGCCGGCGACCCCGCCGCGGCCGGGCTCGCGGCGATGCCTGGCTGGGTCACCCCGGAGCGGATGAACGCGCTCGAGGCGTCCGACGGCACCGACGCCGAGCGGCTGTGGCTGGCCCTCATGGTCGACCACCACGTCGGCGGTGTGGCGATGGCGCAGGAGGCGGCCGAGCGCGCGGGCGACCCGGAGGTCCGGCGGCTCGCGCGCGGCATCGTCACGGCCCAGTCCCGCGAGGTCGAGGTGCTGCAGCGGCTCCTCGCCGAGCGTGGCGGGCGGCCGGCGGGCGTCTGAGCGGTGCGGCGCGCGTGGAAGGATGTGTGCCCATGACCGACCTGACCTCACGTCCCGACGCCCCGACGAGCGCCCCCGCCCGCCAGGTACCGGACAAGGTCACCGTCGACGGGCTCGAGGGGCGCTGGGACGGCGCGTGGACCGCCGCGGGGGCGTACTCCTTCGACCGGTCGAAGGAGCGCGCGCAGGTGTACTCGATCGACACCCCGCCGCCCACCGTGTCGGGCTCGCTGCACGTGGGCCACGTGTTCTCGTACACGCACACCGACGTCGTGGCCCGCTACCGGCGCATGCGCGGGTACGAGGTCTTCTACCCCATGGGCTGGGACGACAACGGCCTGCCCACCGAGCGCCGCGTGCAGAACTACTACGGCGTGCGCTGCGACCCGTCGCTGCCGTACGACCCCGACTTCACCCCGCCGCACCAGGGCACCGACGGCAAGGCCGTGAAGGCAGGCGACCAGGTGCCGGTCTCGCGCCGCAACTTCATCGAGCTGTGCGAGCGCCTGTCGGCCGAGGACGAGCAGCAGTTCGAGCACCTGTGGCGCCGGCTCGGCCTGTCGGTCGACTGGTCGATGACGTACCAGACCATCGGCAGCACGGCGCGGGCCGTCTCCCAGCGCGCGTTCCTGCGCAACCTCGAGCGCGGCGAGGCGTACCAGGCCGAGGCACCGGGCCTCTGGGACGTGACGTTCCAGACGGCGGTCGCGCAGGCCGAGCTCGAGGCGCGCGACTACCCGGGCGCCTTCCACAAGGTGGCGTTCCACCGCCCGGACGGCGAGCAGGTCGTCATCGAGACGACGCGCCCGGAGCTCCTGCCCGCCTGCGTCGCGCTCATCGCGCACCCGGACGACGAGCGGTACCAGCACCTGTTCGGCACGACCGTGACGAGCCCGCTGTTCGGCGTCGAGCTGCCCGTGCTCGCGCACCCGGCCGCGGAGCCCGACAAGGGCGCCGGCATCGCCATGTGCTGCACGTTCGGCGACCTGACCGACGTGCAGTGGTGGCGCGAGCTGCGCCTGCCGACGCGCTCGGTGGTCGGCCGTGACGGCCGCGTGCTGCGCGACACCCCGGAGTGGATCGCGTCCGAGGACGGCCGCGCGCTCTACGGCGAGATCGCCGGGAAGACGACGTTCTCGGCGCGCGAGGCGCTCGTCGCCGCGCTGCGGGAGTCCGGCGACCTGCTCGGCGAGCCCGTGGCGACGCAGCGCAAGGCGAACTTCTACGAGAAGGGCGACAAGCCCCTCGAGATCGTCACCAGCCGCCAGTGGTACATCCGCAACGGCGGCCGCGACGAGGACCTGCGCACCGCCCTCCTCGGGCGCGGCCAGGAGCTCGGCTTCCACCCCGACTTCATGCGCGTGCGCTACGACAACTGGGTCGGCGGCCTCAACGGCGACTGGCTCGTGTCGCGCCAGCGCTTCTTCGGCGTCCCGTTCCCCGTCTGGTACCCGCTCGACGAGGCCGGCGAGCCGCGGTACGACGCCCCCATCACGCCGGACGAGGCGGCGCTGCCGATCGACCCGACGAGCGACGTCCCGGCCGGTTACACGGCGGACCAGCGCGGCGTCCCGGGCGGCTTCGTCGCCGACCCCGACGTCATGGACACGTGGGCGACCAGCTCGCTGACCCCGCAGATCGTGTGCGGCTGGCTGGACGACCCCGACCTGTTCGCGCGCACCTTCCCGATGGACCTGCGTCCGCAGGGCCAGGACATCATCCGCACCTGGCTGTTCTCGACCGTGGTGCGCGCGCACCTGGAGAACGGCTCGCTGCCGTGGACGGACGCCGCGATCAGCGGCTGGATCCTCGACCCCGACCGCAAGAAGATGAGCAAGTCCAAGGGCAACGTCGTGACGCCGCTGGGGCTGCTCGAGGAGCACGGCTCCGACGCGGTGCGGTACTGGGCGGCCTCGGCGCGTCTCGGCACCGATGCCGCGTTCGAGGTCGGGCAGATGAAGATCGGCCGCCGCCTCGCCATCAAGGTGCTCAACGCGAGCAAGTTCGTGCTGTCCTTCGGCGACCCCGCGGAGCCGGTGCTCACCGACCCGGCGCTCGTCACCGAGACGCTCGACCGCGCGATGCTCGCGGGACTGGCGGAGGTCGTCGCGACGGCCACGGCGGCGCTCGAGTCGTACGACCACACGCGGGCTCTCGAGACGACGGAGACGTTCTTCTGGACGTTCTGCGACGACTACCTCGAGCTCGTCAAGGACCGCGCCTACGGCGCCGGTGCCGCGGCCGGCGACGTCCCGGCGGCGACCGCCTCGGCGCGCGCCGCGCTCGGGATCGCGCTCGACACGCTGCTGCGCCTGTTCGCGCCGGTGCTGCCGTTCGCGACGGAGGAGGTCTGGTCGTGGTGGCGCGAGGGCTCGGTGCACCGCGCGCCGTGGCCGACCGCCGAGCCGCTGCGCACGGCCGCCGGGGACGCCGACCCCGGCGTCGTCGCCGGTGCGGGTGCGGCCCTCGCGGCGCTGCGCAAGGTGAAGTCCGAGGCGAAGGTGTCCATGCGCACGCCGATCGAGCACGCGGTCCTCGCGGTGCCGCCCGCCCTGCGCCCGGCCGTGGAGGTCGCCCTCGACGACGTGCGGTCCGCGGGCCGTGCCACCGGCACGCTCGACCTCGCGGAGGCCGACGGCGACGCCGTCGTCGCGCGCGACGCGCGCCTCGGCGAGGCCGTGGCCCGCTCCTGACCCCGGTGCCGTGGCCGGTCCGCGCGACCGGCCACGGTGCCGCAGCGCACGGCCGGTGGGACGCTGGTCCCGTGCCCACCCGATTCCGCATACGCATGCTGGGCGACGTATAGTCATCCGCGCTCCAGCACGGAAGGAACACCATGCGTCACCTCATCCGCACGTCCGCCGTCGCGGCCGCCGCCGTCCTCGCGCTCGCCGCCTGCTCCGGCGGCGGGTCCGACGAGCCCGCCTCCGACGCCACCGCGGCCGGCGGCGTCGAGCTGGTGGACGCCGGCTCGCTCACCGTCTGCACCAACCCGCCGTACGAGCCCTTCGAGTACGAGGAGGACGGCGAGATCGTCGGCCTCGACATGGCGCTGACCGGCGAGATCGCTGCCGACCTCGGCGTCGAGCTGCGGCCGCTGAACACCGGCTTCGACGCGATCGAGTCGGGTGCGGCGCTCAACGCCGGGCAGTGCGACATCGCGGCCTCCGCCATCACGATCACCGAGGAGCGCGAGGAGAACGTCGACTTCACCGACGCCTACTTCGACGCGGACCAGGGCGTCCTCGTCGCCGACGGCACGACGGTCTCCGACGAGGCGGACCTCGAGGGCCTGACCATCGGCGTGCAGCAGGCCACGACCGGCGCCGCCTGGGTCACCGAGCAGGGCCTGCAGGGCGTCGAGTTCGAGGACCTCGGCCTGCAGATCCAGGCGCTGCGCAACGGCCAGGTCGACGTCGTCGTCAACGACGTCACCGTCCTCGAGCCGTACGCCGGCGACCAGCTCACGGTCGCCTTCGTGGTCCCCACGGGCGAGCAGTACGGCTTCGCGGTCCGCACCGGCAACACCGCGCTGCTCGAGGCGGCCAACGCCACGATCGCCCGCATCGAGGGCGACGGCACCTACGCCGCCCTCGTCGGCGAGTACTTCGGCCAGGGCGCCGCGAGCGACGAGCCGTCGGCCGACGCCACGTCGGGGGCCTCGACCGAGCCCACCACCGAGCCCAGCGCCGAGTCGACCGACTGATGTCCGTCGACCTGTCCGCGTCCGCCGGCCGGGCTCGCATGAGCCCGCGCCGGCGGGCACGGGTCGCTCGCGGGGTCCAGTACGTCGTCCTGCTCGCGGTGCTCGGCCTCCTCCTCGCGACCGCCGACTGGGAGACCGTCGGGCAGACGATCTTCAACCCGACATCGGCCGCGCAGATGCTCGACCGGGTGCCGAACGCGTTCCTCAACACGGTCACGTACACGCTCGCCGCCTTCGCGGTGGGGCTGAGCCTCGGCACCGTGCTGGCGCTCATGCGGCTCTCGTCCGTCGCGCCCTACCGGTGGATCGCGACGGCCTACGTCGAGTTCTTCCGCGGCATCCCGGCCCTGCTCGTCGTCATCGCGGTCGGGTACGCGGTCCCGATCGCGTTCGGCGTCGCGTTCACCTCGATCGTTGCCGTCGCGGCCATCGCGCTCGGTGCCGTGGCAGCGGCGTACATCTCGGAGACCGTCCGGGCCGGCATCGAGGCCGTCCCGCGCGGGCAGGTCGAGGCGGCGCGCTCCCTCGGCATGTCGCACACACGCACGATGGTCCAGGTCGTCCTGCCGCAGGCGTTCCGCACGGTCATGCCGCCGCTCACCAACGAGGTCCTGCTCCTGACGAAGGACACGTCGCTCCTCTTCGTCCTCGGGCAGACGAGGGAGCAGTTCGAGCTGACCAAGGTCGGCCGCGACGCCCTCTCGACCGCTTCCGGCGGGCTCACCGGCCTGTTCGTCATCGGTGCCGCCTACCTCCTCATCACCATCCCGCTCGGCATCCTGGCCCGCCGGCTCGAGCGCCGCACCGGAGGACGCCCATGAGCGCCGACACCCCCCGCCCCGTCGTCCGCGTCAGCGGCCTGCGCAAGTCGTTCGGCGAGCGCGAGGTCCTGCGCGGCATCGACGTCGAGGTCCAGGCCGGCGAAGTCGTGTGCGTCATCGGCCCGTCCGGGTCCGGCAAGTCGACGCTCCTGCGCTGCGTCAACCTGCTCGAGCAGCCGACGTCGGGCACCGTCGAGGTGCTCGGCGCGGAGGTCACCGACCCGGACGTCGACATCGACCGCGTGCGGACGCACGTCGGCATGGTCTTCCAGCAGTTCAACCTGTTCAGCCACCGCTCGGTGCTCGACAACTGCACGATGGCCCAGCGCACGGTCCTGCGGCGCAGCCGCGCGGAGGCCGAGCAGGTCGCCCTCGCCAACCTCGAGCGGGTCGGGCTCGCCGACCGGGCGCACGCCGTGCCGGCGCAGCTGTCCGGCGGTCAGCAGCAGCGCGTGGCGATCGCCCGCGCCCTGTCGATGGACCCGCAGCTCATGCTCTTCGACGAGCCCACCTCCGCGCTCGACCCCGAGCTCGTCGGCGACGTGCTCGGCGTGATGCGTGACCTCGCGGACGCCGGCATGACCATGCTCGTCGTCACGCACGAGATGGCGTTCGCGCGCGAGGTGGGCGACCGGGTCGTGTTCATGGACGACGGCCACGTCGTCGAGGTCGGGCCCGCCCACCAGGTGATCGGCGCGCCGCGCGAGCCCCGCACGCAGGCGTTCCTGCAGCGTGTGCTCGACCCGACGCACCGGCACGACACGTCGGGCACGTCGCCGCGGGTCTAGGGTCGACAGCGTCCACCGCCGCCGTCCCGGAGCCGACGATGCCCGAGTTCCACTCCCCCGCCCTGGTCCCCGCCGACCCCGGCGCGTCGATCCCCTCGATGCTCGCCGACCGGCTCGCCCGCGACCCCGAGGGCGTGTTCGCCGAGCGGCAGACCGGGCTCGGGGGCGCGTGGCAGCCCGTCACCGTGCGGGCGTTCGTCGCCGAGGTCACGGCCGTCGCCAAGGGGCTCGTCGCGTCGGGCGTCCAGCCGGGCGACCGCGTCGCGATCATGTCCCGCACGCGGTACGAGTGGACGCTCGTCGACTTCGCCGTCTGGGCGGCCGGCGGCGTCGGCGTACCGGTGTACGAGACGTCGTCGGCGGAGCAGGTGCGCTGGATCGCCTCCGACTCCGGGGTGCGGACGGCCATCGTCGAGACGCCCGCGCACGCGGCCGTGGTCGCGCAGGTCCGCGACGACCTGCCGGGCCTCACGGAGGTGCTCGTCCTCGACGAGGGCGCGCTCACCACCCTCGTGCAGCGCGGTGCCGACGTGCCCGACGCGGAGGTGGAGCGCCGCTGGCGCGTGACCCGCGCGGCCGACCTCGCCACCGTCATCTACACGTCCGGCACCACCGGGCGGCCGAAGGGCGTCGAGCTCACGCACGGCAACTTCGTCGAGCTCACGCGCAACGGCGCCGTCGGCCTCGCGGAGGTCGTCTCGAAGCCGACGTCCCGCACGCTGCTGTTCATGCCGCTCGCGCACGTCTTCGCGCGCTTCATCCAGGTGCTCTGCGTGACGTCGGGCGCCGTGCTGGGCCACACTCCCGACACCCGCAACCTCCTGCCCGACCTCGCGTCCTTCCAGCCCACGTTCGTGCTGGCGGTGCCGCGGGTGTTCGAGAAGGTCTACAACGCGGCCGAGCAGAAGGCCGGGACGGGCGCGCGCCTGCGGCTGTTCCGCTGGGCCGCCAAGGTGGCGATCGCGCACTCCCGCGCGCGGGACACGCCGGGCGGCCCGACCGCGGCCCTCGCGGCGCAGCACCGGCTCGCGGGCACGCTCGTGCACAAGCGGCTGCGGGCGGCGCTCGGCGGGCGCGCCGAGTTCGCCGTCTCCGGCGGTGCGCCCCTCGGCGAACGGCTCGGCCACTTCTACCGCGGCATCGGGGTGCACGTCCTCGAGGGCTACGGGCTCACCGAGACGTCCGCCGCGACGGCCGTCAACCGGCCGGAGCTCACCAAGATCGGCACGGTCGGCCCGGCGTTCCCCGGCACGTCGCTGCGTGTCGACGACGACGGCGCGATCTGGGTCAAGGGCCCGCACGTGTTCCGCGGCTACCGGCACCAGCCGGAGGCGACCGCCGAGGCCCTCGTCGACGGGTGGCTCCGCACCGGTGACCTGGGGACGCTGGACGAGGACGGCTACCTGCGCATCACGGGCCGCAGCAAGGAGATCATCGTGACGGCCGGCGGCAAGAACGTCGCGCCCGCGGTGCTCGAGGACCGGCTGCGCGGCCACCCGATCGTCAGCCAGGTCGTCGTCGTGGGCGACCAGCGCCCGTTCATCGGGGCGCTCGTCACCCTCGACGCCGAGATGCTGCCCGGGTGGCTCACGACGCACGGCCTGCCCGCCATGGACGTCGGCGCCGCGTCGACGCACCCGCAGGTGCTGGAGGCCCTCGACCGGGCGGTCGACCGCGCCAACGAGGCCGTCTCCCGCGCGGAGTCGATCCGCAAGATCCGCGTCCTCACCACGGACTTCACCGAGGCGAACGGGTACCTGACGCCGTCGCTCAAGGTGAAGCGCGCGAAGGTCCTCGCCGACCTCGCGGCCGAGGTCGACTCGCTGTACGTCGACACGCGGCACTGACGGCCACTCACCCACGCACGTACGCACGTACCCACGCACGCACGACGGCGCCGGCCCGAGGAGGGCCGGCGCCGTCGGCACGTCGGGTGCGGCCGGTCGGCCGCGGCCGTCAGATCACGTTGTGCACGCGCCTGCTGTCCGCGGACTGGCTGAGCACCGACTCGCGCGGCGTCGACTCGTCGCGCCACCGCAGGATCGCGCCCACGCCGTCGACGAGCTCGACGGCGCCGTCGTCCGCGAACGTCAGACCGGCGTCCTGGCCGACCGCCGCGCGGACGAGCGCCACGTCGGCCGGCATCTGCCGCGCGGCGTCCGTGACACCGATCGCGGCGAGGTCGTCCTTGCTGAGCGCCAGCTCGAGCGGACCGTCCCCCACCCACAGGCGGCGGTCGTCCAGCGGTCCGGGGCTGCCGGCCGCCGGCTCGCCCAGGACGAGCTCGGACACCTGACCGCGCTGCAGGACGGCCACCACGTCGGCGAGCGACGTCACCGCGTCCTCACCGCGCCCCTGCTCCTGCCGGAACAGGTCCAGCACGGTCTCCCGCCGGCGCACACGGTGCTCGGCCAGCACGCCGTCGATGCGCTCCTGGAACGCCTCCTCGTTGACGCCCTCCGCACGCGACCCGCCCGGGACCTCGACGAGGACCTCCTGGACCTCCTGCCCGACCGCGTCCTTGAGCAGCGCGACGGCACGGATGTCGCCGGTCAGGATCACGAGCTCCGGCTTGTGCTCCGTGACCTGGCGGTCGAGGTCGGCCGCGACGACGTCGACGTTGCGCTCCCAGGAGTCCTGCACGCGCTGCTGCCAGCGCCGGTGCGCCCAGCCACCGCCCTGCACCTTGTGCATCTCGTCGTGGTCGCCCTCGACCGTCTCGGTGACGTCCGCGAGCAGGCCGGAGCCGTCGGTCCAGGTGTAGTCCGCGCCCTGCCGGTTCACCTCGACGAGCAGGAACCGCGTCGACTCGTCGGCGGCGCGCGCAGCGGGGAGCAGGAGCGGGACCGACCCGCACGCCGCGGTCGACTGTGCCGGCGGCTCCGTGAGCACGCGGTCGACCAGGACCTCCTGCGCGTCCGCCACGAGCACGCGCCCGTGCGGACCCGGCACGTGCGTCGGGCGCGCCACGAGGTCGTCGATCGCGGCGAGGACCGCCTCCGGCGACCCGTCGCGCTCGAGCTGGCGCCGCAGCGCCTTCCAGCGGGTCTGCACGTCCGCAGCGCCGGTCGCGTCGTCACGCGTGGCGTCGAGGTACACGGTCGTGAAGGGCGCCGGGCGCCCGAGCAGCGGCTTGAGCCAGTGCAGGTCCATCAGGCAGGTCTCCTCGCGTCGGCGGGGGTTCCGTCCGGGCCTCGGTGCCCCGGTTCGCCCGAACGGGTCTGACCCCTCCACCATCCGTCACGCCCGCCGGGGCCGCCACCGCGCGGACCGGACCCGTCGCGACGGCGCACCCTCAGGCGTGCCGTCGGGGGCGTCAGGCGTGCCCGACGCTGGCGTCCTGCGCCGTCGCCTGCGTGCCGGCCTGCGCGTGGCCCTGCGCGATCGCCTCGTGGTGCCGGATGACCTCCTCGACGATGAACGCGAGGAACTTCTCGGCGAAGACCGGGTCGAGGTCGGCGTCCTGCGCGAGGGCGCGCAGCCGGGCGACCTGCGCGGCCTCCCGGCCGGGGTCGGACGGCGGCAGCTCGAGGCGGGCCTTGAGCACGCCGACCTGCTGCGTCGCCTTGAACCGCTCCGCCAGGAGGTGCACCAGCGCGGCGTCGATGTTGTCGATGCTGCTGCGCAGCCGCGCGAGCTCCGGCGGCAGCGGCCCGGGCAGGTCGCTCACGCGCTCTTCTCGCGCGGCGTGCGCTTGTCGCGGCCGACCTCGCGCGGCACGAGCGTCGGGTTGACGTTGTCGAGCACGACGTCGCGGCTGATGACGACGCGCGCGACGTCGTCGCGCGACGGCACCTCGAACATCACCTGCTGGAGGACCTCCTCCATGATCGCCCGCAGACCACGCGCACCCGTGCCGCGGAGCAGCGCCTGGTCCGCGATCGCCGCGACGGCGTCGTCCTCGAACGCGAGCTCGACGCCGTCGATCGCGAACATCCGCTGGTACTGCTTGATGAGCGCGTTGCGCGGCTCGGTGAGGATCCGCACGAGCGCCGTCTGGTCGAGCGGCGACACGGTCGTGATCACGGGGACGCGGCCGATGAACTCGGGGATGAGCCCGAACTTCAGCAGGTCCTCCGGCATGACGTCGCCGTAGACGTCCTTGTCGTCCGCCGTGTGCAGCGGGGCGCCGAACCCGATGCCACGACGGCCGGCCCGCGACGTGATGATCTCGTCGAGGCCCGCGAACGCGCCCGCGACGATGAACAGCACGTTCGTCGTGTCGATCTGGATGAACTCCTGGTGCGGGTGCTTGCGCCCGCCCTGCGGCGGCACCGACGCCGTCGTGCCCTCGAGGATCTTCAGCAGGGCCTGCTGCACGCCCTCGCCCGACACGTCGCGCGTGATCGACGGGTTCTCGCTCTTGCGGGCGATCTTGTCGATCTCGTCGATGTAGATGATCCCCGACTCGGCCTTCTTGACGTCGTAGTCGGCGG
>JAPSIR010000090.1:3416-11742 GCA_031178625.1 Cellulomonas sp. | reverse complement strand
AACGTCATCGACCTGCACGGCCGGTACGACCGCGTCGTGTGCCTGCGCTGCGGCACGGTGGTGCCGCGCGCCGCGCTCGCCGAGCGGCTGGAGGCGCTCAACCCCGGGTTCGTCGAGCGCGTCGGCGGTGAGGTCGGCGACGTCGAGATCGCACCCGACGCAGACGCGGTCATCGAGCGGACCGCCGACTTCCGCGTGCAGGCGTGCTGGGCGCCGGACCCCGAGGACCGGTCGCGACCGTGCGGCGGCATCCTCAAGCCGGACATCGTCTACTTCGGCGAGAACGTGCCGCGCGAGCGCGTCGAGCGGGCGTACGCGATGGTCGACGCGGCCGACGCGCTGCTCGTCGCCGGGTCGTCGCTGAGCGTGCAGTCGGGGCTGCGGTTCGTGCGCCACGCCGCGCAGGCGGGCAAGCCCGTCGTCGTCGTCAACCGCGGCGAGACCCGCGGGGACCGCTGGGCGACCCTCACCCTCCACACGGGCACCTCCGAGCTCCTGGCGGCCCTGGTGACGCTCCTCCCCCGCCCGGCCTGACCCGACCCGCGCCGACCGCGGCAGGTCCCACCGACCGCGGCAGCTGCACCACCCGCACGCGGCGGGAGGTACCGCACTCGGCGAAGGCCCCGTGCCCGCCGCCCCGCACCCGCCGCCGGTGCCCGGCCCGGTGCGTCGACGCGGGTGGTCGGCCGGGGGCGCGTCGTCAGCGGTGGTGCGTGAAGAACGCGCGCAGGAGGGCGGCGCACTCGTCGGCGCGGACGCCGGCGACCACCTCGACGCGGTGGTTCGTGCGGCGGTCACGCACGACGTCCCACTGCGAGCCGCACGCGCCCGCCTTCGGGTCCCACGCGCCCAGCACGAGCCGCGGCACGCGCGCCAGCAGGGTCGCCCCCGCGCACATGAGGCACGGCTCGAGGGTGACGACGAGGGTGCAGCCGTCGAGCCGCCAGCGCCCGAGCGTCGCGGCGGCCGCCCTCAGCGCGACGACCTCGGCGTGCGCCGTCGGGTCGCCGTCGGCCTCGCGCCCGTTGCGCCCGCGCCCGACGACCGCCCCGTCCGGCCCCAGCACCACCGCACCGACCGGCACGTCGTCGCTGGCGAGCGCGGCCCGGGCCTCGTCGAGCGCGGCCGCCATCGCGGCGTCGTCCGCCGGGGTGGCCCACGGCGACCGGGGCGTCACGACGACGTCGGCACCCGTGCTCGCGTCGTCCACCGCCCCGCCTCCGTGCTGCCGCAACCCGTGCGCCCGCATCCTCGCACTACCCTGGCCCCCATGCGCCTGCACGTCGCCGACCACCCGCTCGTCGCCCACAAGCTCGCGGTGCTGCGTGACGCGCAGACGCCGAGCCCGACGTTCCGGCAGCTCGTCGACGAGCTCGTCACGCTGCTGGCCTACGAGGCGACGCGCGACGTCCGCACGGCCGAGGTGGAGATCCGGACCCCGGTCGCGACGACCACGGGCGTGAAGATCGCCGACCCGAACCCGATCGTCGTGCCGATCCTGCGCGCCGGCCTCGGCATGCTCGAGGGCATGACGCGGCTGCTTCCGACGGCCGAGGTCGGGTTCCTCGGGCTGCAGCGCGACGAGGAGACGCTCGAGGCGATCACGTACGCGAACCGCCTGCCCGAGGACCTGACGGGCCGGCAGTGCTTCCTGCTCGACCCGATGCTCGCCACGGGCGGCACGCTGGTCGCGTCGATCGACTACCTGCTGCAGCGCGGCGCGCGCGACGTCACGGCCGTGTGCCTCATCGCCGCGCCGGAGGGGCTGAAGGTCGTCGAGGAGTTCGTCGGCGACCGGGCGGACGTGCAGGTCGTGGTGGCCGCGGTCGACGAGCGGCTCGACGAGCACGCGTACATCGTCCCGGGCCTCGGCGACGCGGGCGACCGCCTGTACGGCATCGTCTGACGCCCGCCGCGAGCCGGCCGGGCCGACCCCGGCCGCTCGTCCGGCGCGCCCTGAGGGGGACGCAGGTACCGGATCCTGAGACGCGGGGCCGGGTGCCGCATCCCAGGGCCTGAGATCACCCGGGTAACGCGTGGACCCGATTCGTCCCACCGTGCCACGATCGTCCCATGAGCCCCGTCACGCGCCGACCTGTGCATGCCGCCGGCATGTCCGCGTCCGTCGTCGCGCCCGGGTGGTATCCGCGCCGCTGTCGCATCTGACGCCGCCCACCACCCGCCCCGCCGGCTACGCCACCGCGTCGACGCCGGTCCGCTCACCCGGAGACCTCCATGACGCCACCCGCGACCGCGCGTGCCCGCCGACCGGCGGCCGCCGCCCCGCTCCCCGCCGCCCCGCTCCCCGCGGCCCCGCCCGCCGGCCCGCCGCGGGCCGCCCTCGTGCTCTACGTGAGCCTGCCGACCGACGACGACGGCACGCCCGCGCCGAGCCCCGCCGAGCTCGCCGAGGCCGCGGAGATGCTGCGCGAGCTCGCGCACGACCTGCTCCCGACGGCCGAGACGTCGGCCGCCCTCTCCCTCGTGCCGGGCACCAGCGGCGACGTGCGCCGCATCGGTGACCGGATCTCCCACCTGCGGCTGCTCGCCCCGCCCGAGGCGGACGAGCCCGGCGCCCCCGCGCCCGGGCCGCACCCCGACGTCCTCGCCGGCTCGGGGGACGCCGGCTGAGGACGCGCGCTGCCGGGTCGGCGCCATGGGATCGGGGGACCCCGGTCGGCCCGGCAGCGCACCCTTGTCACAGCGCTCGGGCGGGCCACGTCACAGCGCTCGGGCCACGGCGGGCCCGGGCCGGCGCTACCGCGAGCTGACGCCGTCCGGTGCGACCGTCCGCACCGTCACCACGCCGATCAGGTACTGGTCCGCCGACGTCGTGGGCGTCAACGTCCCGACGTCGGACGCGAGCACGACCTCCTCGAACCCCTTCGCGTCGACGCCGAGCGAGTTCGGGTACCGCCAGCCGGTGGCCGTGGAGTCGAAGGCGTTCGCGCGCGAGCCGCCGCCGACGACGGCGCTGCCGTCCCACCGCAGCGGCGTCAGCGCGCCGACGCCGGACAGCGACAGCCGGTCGTCACCGGACCCGCGGTCCCCCTCCCACGCCACGACGCCGATGCGCGCGCGGGTGCCGGCCTCGGCGACGAACGCGAATGCGGGCGCGGCGGTGGCCCGGCCGATCCAGGCGCCACCCGCGTGCACCGTCACGGACGCGCCGTCGGCGGCCTCGGTGCCGTGCACGACGACGAGCGACCAGCCGGCGTAGTACGTCGGCTCGCGGTCGCTGCGGCCGTCGGCGACGGCGACGTCGGCGAGCGCCCAGGCCCCGGCGCCGCCGCGCGCGACGACGTCGGTGACGTCGACGGCCGACTGGTAGTACGACCGGCCGGAGTCGTCGACGCGCGTGATCGCGTCGGCGGGGGCACGCACGTCGGTCCAGGTGCCGTCGGGGGCGCGCAGGCGCGCGGTGGCGAGGTCGGTGCTCCACCCGTCGCCGGGGGCCCGCACGCCGGACCAGTACAGGCCGGCCCACACGACGGGCCGGCCCGGGGGCAGGGCGAGCGTGGTCTGCGACGACACGGGGACGTCGGCGCGCGGGCCGGGCGGCGGCGCGTCGTCGAGCGGCTGCATGTCGAGGCCGTTGTTGTCGTGCGGACGGTGCACCGACGGGCACGGCACCTGCGCGCCGTAGCGGCAGACCAGCAGCGGCGCGCCGACCTCGGTGACGTCGAGGTCGCCGATGCCCGACCACACGGGCGTGAGGTTCGCGGACGACGCGACGACCCGCACGGACGCACGGACCTCCGCCGCGCCGGCGGCGGCCACGCGGATCTCGGCGGAGCGGTCGAGCGCGCCGGCGACGCGGACGTTGAGCTGCACGGGCCGCGTCGTGCCGGCGGGCAGCGGCCCGAGCCGGCACAGCACCTCGCGCCCGCCCGCGTCGGCCGTGCAGCCGTCGGTGCCGGGCACGACGGCCTCGGGGGCGTACGTGACCCCGCGGGGCAGCGTGACGCGCGCGACCACGTCGGCGGCGTCGGCACCCGGCCGCCCCGCCTGCGCGCCGGCCGCGCCGATGACGAACGCGAGCACTCCCCCGCCGTCGCCGTCGGCCACCGCGGCGGCGTCGGCCACGGTGAGCACGGGCGCGACGCCGGTGACGGCGACGGACGCGGGCACAGGCAGGTCGGCGTCGTCGGCGGTGACCGCGACGGCGGCGACGCCGAGCGGTCCCACAGCGCCGGCGGTGCCCGTGAGCCGCGGCACTAGCCGGGCGCTCGCGCCGGGTGCCAGCGGCTCGGCGAGGCGGCAGACGACGTCGGACCCCTCGGGCGTGCAGCCGTCGGCGGCCACGGGGGTGGCACCGGCGGGCGGCGTGACGCGGACCGCGACGCCCGTCGCGGTCAGGCCGCCGGTGTTGGTGACCTCGACGGGCAGGTCGGTCACCGGGCCGAGGGCGACCTCGACGCCCCCGCCCGGCACGGTGAGCACCGGCGTGGCGGGCCGGACGAGCGTGTACGCGACGGGGACCCGCGCCGGGCCGCGGCCGCCGTCGGGGCGCAGCACCGCCACGGACGTCCCGGCCGCGGGCGTGGCGCTGCTCGCGGTCGTGAGGCGCAGCGAGAGCGTCGTCGACGCGCCGGGGCCGAGCGACGGCAGGCGGCAGCGCGTCGTCCCGTCCGCCGGCGCGCACGTCCACGGCGCGACGGCGGCGGCGCTGACCCCGCGGGGGAGGTCGAGGTCGACGGTCGCGGGGGCGGTGGCCGTCACGGCAGAGCCGTGGCTCGCGTTGGTGAGCGGCAGGTCGAGGGCGCGCTCGCGCCCGGCGACGAGCTGGACCGGCACGGGCTGCGTCGGGCCGACCAGCCGTGCGGGCGCCGGCGCGACGACGAGCGGCACGGCCGGGGGCGTCCACGCGCGCGTGGCACCCGTGATGCGCACGCCGATGCTGAGCCCGTCCGCGGGCACGAACTCCTCGCCGATGCCGACGCGCAGCACCAGGCGCATCGCGGCGTGCGGGGGCAGCTCCGGCAGCGCGCACGTCGCCTGGTGCTGCGCGACGGGCGTGCAGACCCAGCCGTCGGTGACGAGGGGCGCGAACCCCGCGCCGGCGGCGATGATGCCGGAGATCCCCTCCACCTCGACGCCCGGCGGCAGCGTGACCTCGGCGCGCAGGTCGACCGCGGCACGGTCGCCGTCGTTGCGGACCGTCAGCCCGAGCTCCTGGCCCCTGCTCCCGGCCGCGAGGACGATCCCGCCGGCGGGCGGCTCGACGACCACGTCGGGCGCGGGCGGCGGATCCGGTCCGGGGCCGGGGTCGGGGTCGGGGCCCGGTCCCGGGTCTGGCTCGGGCGCGGGCGGTGGACCGGCGGACGGGGCCGGCACCGGCTCGTCCGCCCCGCGCGGCGGTCCGGCGAGCACCGTGCCGTCGTCGGGGGGCGTGGGGCCGGGGTCCGGCGCGAGCGAGGGTGTCGGCGTCGGCAGGTCGGTGGGGCTCACGGTCGGCGTCGGCTCGACGGTCGGCGCGGGGGCCGCCGTCGCGGTGGGATCCAGCGTGCTGCCCGACACGGTCGGGCTCGGGCTCGGCGTCGCGACGACGCCACCCGTCGGGCCGCCGATCAGCTGCACCGCCCCGACGACCGCCACGGCGACGACCGCGACGGTGCCGACCGTCACGGCGGCGGCCGCGGCGCTCACGCCACCGAGTGCCGCCGCGATGCCCCCGGTCGCCGCGGCGACGACGCCCGTGGCACCGGCGGCCGCACCTGCGCCGACCGCAGCGCCGGCCCCCGCCGCGGCACCGGCACCGGCCGCACCTGCACCCGCACCCGCCGCCGCGCCCCCGGCCGCCGCGGTGCCCGCGGGGGCCGTCGCGGCGCCCGCGGCGGCACCCGCCGTCGCGCCACCGCCGGACGCCCCGCCGGCCGACGCTCCCCCGGCCGCACCACCCGCGCTCGCACCGCCTGCACCCGAACCGCCCGCGGCGGCCCCGCTCGCCGCGCCGCCCACCACCGGCTGCACCGCGAGCGCCGCCGTACCGGCCGCGAGCCCGCCGCCGACGGGCAGGGGGTGCCGCAGCGCGGCGACGCCGACGAGCCCGAGGACGAGCGGCGCGACGACGGCGCGCATGCCGTGGTTGACGTCGCCGAGCTCGAGGACGAGCGCACGGCAGTCGCCGCACTCCTCGAGGTGCCGCTCGACCTGCGTGGTGTCGCGCGTGCCGAGGCCGCCGCGCACGTACGACCCGAGCTTGCCCGCCACGGCGCGGCAGCCGCCGTCGAGCGGGTCCTGCAGGTGCTGCTGGAGGTAGGCCTGGCGCAGGCCCTCGCGCGCCCGGTAGGCGAGCGCCGCGGTGCTGTTGGCGGTGAGCCCCAGCACGGGCGCGATCTCGGCGGGGGTCAGGCCCTCGACCTCGGAGTGCCACAGCACCGCCTGCCACCGCTCGGGCAGGGACCGGAAGGCGCGGGCGACGACGCTGCGCTCGAACCCGGCGAGTGCGGGCCCCTCGGCGGCCTCGACGGGTGTCGCCGCGGTCTCGAGGGTCGCGACGTCGTCGGTCGGCTCGACGCGCCGGCCCTGCTTGCGGTGCACCGTCGCGGTGCGCCGCACGGCCGTGAACAGGTAGGCCCGGAACGCGACCTCGGGGCCTGCGCCGCCGCGGATCGCGCGGTGCACGGCGGCGAACGCGTCGGCGACGACGTCCTCGGCGTCGGCCGTCGAGTCCGTGTACTGCCGGGCGACGACGAGCGCCGCCCCGGCGTGCCGCTCGTACAGACGCCCGAACGCGGCCGCCTGGCCGGCGCGGGTGGCGCGCAGCAGCGCGGCGTCGTCGTCGTCGACGACACCGCCCGTGCCCGCGTCAGCTACCACGCCGGGACCCCCGTCGAAGCCGTGTTCCGACGGCAAGCGTGCCATAACCGACTCATCGGATGAACCCGACGGACCACCGGTGGACGCCCGCCGGCCCCGCCGCTCGCGCGGGTCGCCGCCCGCCCCCGTCCGGACCAGCGGGGACGCCGAGCTGGACGCCGGACGGGTGAAATGGCGGCCCGCTGCGCCGACCGGGTGAAGAACCCCAGATCGCCTGCCCGACCGGCGTCATACCCGGCCGCGTGCGCCCTCTCATCCGGCGTGACGACCCACATCGGCAAGGACGGGCACGCCCTCCCGCGGGGCCTGCGCGAGCGGTGGCGCGAGCGCAGCGTGGGCTCCGTGTGGCGGCGGCCGTCCGACTGGTACCACCCGGCGGTGGACGCGCTCGTCGGCGCCGTGCTGCAGGACGCGGACCCGTCGACGCCCGCGTGGGACCTGGGCCGCGCGCGGGGCGAGAACGGCGTCGGCATCGGCGAGGCGATCGACGACCTCGTGTGCCTCTACCGGACGACGGGCCGCACCGACCCGCCGATGGACGCGCTGCGCGCGCTCAACGAGGGGTGGGCCGACGCGCAGGCGGAGCTGGTCGTGGCCGGGTCGTGCGTCGACGCGGAGACGGGTCTGCCGACGCGGCAGTACCTGGGGGTGCGTCTCGCCGAGGCGTACCTGGCGGCGGAGCAGCTGGACGTCGACCCGGCGGAGCTGCACGGGCTCGCGGTCGTCGACGTGGCGGCCGGCGACGTCACGGGCTTCCTGCGGGCGGCGCGGTCCGCGGCCGTCGGCGCGGCGCTGCGGTCGGTGTTCGGCGCCGGGCACCCCATGGCGACGCTGGGCGGCGGCGTGTTCGCCGTCCTCACCAGCACCGACGACGACCTGGAGGCCCAGGTCGCGAGCCTGCGCGCCGACGTCGCCGAGCGGAGCCGCGACGTAGAAGTGCGCGTCGCGACCCGGCAGCCCGTCCGCGTGTGGCACGAGCCGCTGCCGGGCACGCACGCCGGAGCGCTGCACCGCCTGTCCGTGCTGGCGCGCCCCGAGCCGTGGACGGGCATCCCCCGGCCGGCCGGACCGCCGGACCTCGGGGACCTCCGCGACGACGCCGGCGGCGACGACCCGGCACCCTGACGGCGTCGCACCGGCCGTCCGCGACCGCGCTGGTCGCGCGTCAGGAGGTCACCACGTGACCCGATCATGACCGGATCCCGACCCTGGGCGCGACACCGCGTGCGCGGCAGGGTTACCGTCCTTGCATGCCCCCGGCCGACGTCGCCCCGACGGACCCGGCACGCGCTGCCGACGTCCCGGGCCGGCTGCTGACCTCCGGCTCCTCCGCGGACATCTACGCCGTCGACGACGACCGCGTGCTGCGCCGCTACCGCGACGGCCGCGACGTGACGCCCGAGCACCAGCTGCTCACGCACCTCGCCGCCCACGGCTTCCCCGCCCCGCGCGTCGAGCACGCGTCCGGGGCGGACCTCGTCATGGAGTGGCTGCACGGGCCGAC
>JAPSIR010000090.1:0-3316 GCA_031178625.1 Cellulomonas sp. | reverse complement strand
CGACCGGCGCAGGGTGGTGACGACCGTCGACGCGACGAGCGCCACCGCCTCGGACCCGCCGTCGCTCTCGTACCGGCGCAGCTCCGCGACCAGGGCCCGCACCGCACGGTCGGCCGAGCGCCGCCGGCCGGGCTCGTCGTCGCTCGCGGCCGCCTCCGCCGTCGTCGCGGCGAGCTCACGCAGGGCGTCGGCCATGCGGGAGCGCAGGCCGGCGGGGAACGCCTCGACGCTCGTGCCCCACGGCCGGTCCTCCGACATGGCCTGGAGGTCGTCGACGAGCAGCACGACGCGCTGCAGCGCGCGGAGGTCGTCGACGCGGCGGGTCACCGCGGCGGCGTTCCGACGCCCGCGCGGGTTCGCGCGCGCCGACTGCTGCAGCTCGTCCACCTCGGAGCGGGCGCGCGCGAGCGTGTCGGTGAGGTGGTCGCGGCCCGGCGGGTCGCCGGGGTCCTCGTCGTCACCGGGGGCGAGGACGGCGGCGAGCTGCGTCAGCTGCTCGGCGCACGCGTCGCGCAGCGCGGCGAGGGCGCGGTCGGTGCGGTCGAGCGGGAGTGCGGGGCGGATGGCGCTGACGGCGACGGTGCACGCCGCGCCGAGCAGGAACAGCCCCGCGTACGACGCGGCGTAGCCGACCTCCTCGCCGTGCCCGAGCAGCAGGACGAACATGCCGGCGACCGGGACGTACGAGCGGCTGTCCCCCAGCCACGGCAGCCCGGCCAGCAGCATGCCGACGCCGACGACGAGCGGGATCGCGAGCAGGGCCGGCCCCAGCATCTGCTCCGCGACGACGCCCAGCGCCGCACCGAGCAGGATCGCCGCGACCGTGCGGACGGCCGCGGACACCGAGTGGACGACCGCCGAGTACATGGTCGCCACCGCGCCGAACGGCGCGTAGAACGCGTACTCGTCCACGCCCGGCACCTGCCGGGCCACCAGCCACGCGACCGTTGCGGCGACGGCCGCCTTGACCGCCATGTCGACGCGCGGGTGCCGCAGCAGCCGGCGGGCCGCCGCTCGGTCGGGACGCATCCGGTCAGTGGAACCGAGCGGGCGCGCCGCCGCAACCGGCGCGGCCGTCGCCCGGTGGGGCGGACGGTCGCACCGGCGGGCGGTCGCGCCGGCGCGCGGTCAGCGCGGGGCGAACGTCAGGCAGTCCGCCAGGTCGTGGCCGGCGCCCACGCGGATGGAGTCGGCGCCGCACTCGAGGTGGTCGTTGTGCCGGCAGTCCTGCCGCTGGCAGGCGCCGACGTGCGAGACGACCTTGTCGAGGCCGCCCTTCGCGCTCAGCGGGATGAACGTCGCGCACTGCGCGTCACCCGTGCCGCCGACCGTGATGGCCGCCGCGTGGCAGGAGTGGTGGTCGTTGTACGAACACCCGTCCACCGAGCACTCGGCGACGGGAGGAAGCTCTGCGAGGGTGGTCATGGCGGACCTCCGTGGTGATGGGGTCCGTGCCGCAGCACGGCGTTCCCTCTCGACGGTAGACCTGTGTCGTGGGTCACGCCACCGAGGAAGGACCGGCTAAGGCGCAGGTCAGGGGCACTCTTCAGGTGAGGCTACCCTGCGCTGGCGGGCGTCCGCCCAGGTCGCGGACGTGCTCGCGGCGGCGCACGGTGTCAGTCGACGGACGCGTCGTAGGCGGCGCGGTTCGCCGTGACGGCCTCGACGTTGGCCTCGGCCCACACCTTGACCGCGCGGACGGCCGTGCGCAGCGACAGGCCGAGCTCGGTGACCTCGTAGGTGACCGTGACCGGGACCGTCGGCGTGACGGTGCGCGTCACCAGGCCGTCCCGTTCGAGCGTGCGCAGCGTCTGGGTGAGCATCTTCTGGCTGACGCCGACGAGCGTGCGGTGCAGCTCGGAGTAGCGCATCGGGCGCGGCACCCCGTCCGCCGGTCCGCCGCCGGCGGCCGGGCCCGCGTCGCCGCCGCCGAGGGCGCACAGCACGAGCGTCGACCACTTGTCGGAGATGCGGTCGAGCAGCTGGCGGCTCGGGCACGCGGCCTGGAAGGCGTCGTACCCGGGCTCGTCCGTCGCGGGTCGGCGGCTGGTGCTCGTCGTCGTCATGGGCGCTCCTCGCTCTCGGGGAGCATGTTACGCACTTTCAGGTGCCTACTTCCCGATAGGGAGCGCCTCGGGTGAGACTCGTCGCGGCGTCATGAGGCGCCGTCCACGCTCGACAGGCACAGAGGTACGACGCATGGCTCCCACTTCCACGACCACACTCCCCGGCGGCACCTGGACCCTCGGCGACCTCACCGTGACGCGGTTCGGCTACGGCGCGATGCAGCTCGCCGGCCCGGGGGTGATGGGCCCGCCCGCCGACCGCGACGGCGCGCTCGCCGTCCTGCGCGAGGCGGTCGCGCTGGGCATCACGCACGTCGACACCGCGGACGCGTACGGGCCGCGCGTGACGAACGAGCTGATCCGCGAGGCGCTGCACCCCTACCCGGCCACGCTGCACGTCGCGACGAAGGTCGGCGCGACGCGCGACGCGCAGGGCGGCTGGCCGCCGGCACGCCGCCCGGACGACCTGCGCCGCACGGTCGACGACAACCTGGAGGGGCTGGGCGTCGACGTGCTCGACGTGGTGAACCTGCGCCTCGGCGACGCGTCCGGTCCCGTGCCCGGCTCGCTCGCGGAGGCGTTCGAGACGCTCGTCGACCTGCAGCGGCAGGGCCTCGTGCGGCACCTCGGCGTCAGCAACGCGACCGCCGATCAGGTCGCCGAGGCCCGCGGCATCGGTCCCGTGGTGTGCGTGCAGAACATGTACAACCTCGCGCACCGCCACGACGACGACCTCGTCGACGACCTCGCGGAGGCCGGCATCGCGTACGTGCCGTTCTTCCCGCTCGGCGGGTTCACGCCGCTGCAGTCGTCGGTGCTGTCGGCGGTCGCCGCGCGGCTGGGTGCGACGCCGATGGCCGTCGCGCTGGCGTGGCTGCTGCAGCGCTCGCCGAACATCCTGCTGATCCCCGGCACGTCGTCGGTCGCGCACCTGCGCGAGAACGTCGCGGGCGCCGGGCTCGAGCTGTCCGCCGAGGACGTCGCCGAGCTGGACGCGATCGGCCGCTGACGCAGCCGCTGCGGCGGTGGCGGACGCGACGACGCCCCGGCACGCGGTGCGTGCCGGGGCGTCGGTCTTGCCGTGGCGTCCTGAGGGACGGGCGGGGATCAGAAGTCCCAGTCCTCGTCCTCCGTGTTGACGGCCTTGCCGATGACGTACGACGAGCCGGACCCCGAGAAGAAGTCGTGGTTCTCGTCCGCGTTCGGGCTGAGCGAGGACAGGATCGCCGGGTTGACGTCCGTCTCGTCGC
>JAPSIR010000304.1 GCA_031178625.1 Cellulomonas sp. | reverse complement strand
CCAACGCCAACACCGTCGGCTACACGCGCCAGCGCGCGCTGCTCGGCTCGATGCCCGCGGCCACCGTGCCGTCCATGTTCTCCACCTCCGACGGCGTCGGCCTCGGCTCGCGGGTCACGTCCGTCCAGCGGCTCGGCGACGTCTTCGTCGACACCCGCGTGCGGGCCGCGGCCGGCTCCGCCGGCTACCTGACGGCACGCGCGGAGGCCTTCGCCGCTCTCGAGAAGGGCATCGGCGAGCCGGCCGCCACCGGCCTCGCGTCACAGCTCTCGGACTTCTGGGACGGCTGGTCGGACGTCGCCAACGGCAGCGACCGCGACTCCGCACGCGCGGTGGTCCTGGAGCGCGGCCGCGCCGTGGCCGACCGCCTGCACACCCTCTACACGACCGCCTCCACGCAGTGGGGCGAGACCCGGACGACCGCCGGCGCACTCGTCGAGCGCGTCAACGTCGCGGCCGGCCAGGTGGCCGAGCTCAACGAGCGGATCCTCGCCATCACGAACACCGGGGCGTCGGCGCACGAGCTCGCCGACCAGCGCGACCTGCTCGTGACCGAGCTGAGCTCGCTCGTCGGCGGCACGGCACGGGTCCGGCCCGACGGCCAGGTCGACGTCCTCGTCGGCGGTAACGCCCTCGTCCGCGGCGACACGACCTCCCCCCTCGCGCTCACGGGGGCGACGACCTTCGGCCAGGCCACCGCGGGCGTCGCGGTGCAGGTCGTCTGGGCCGACCGGCCCGGTCAGGTCGCCGGCCTCGACGGCGGGCGGGTCGCCGGCCTCCTCTCGGTCCTCGCCCCGACGGACGGCTCCGGGTCCGGCGGTGTGCTGACCGAGGCGGCGGCGCGCTACGACGCGCTCGCCACGCAGATCGCGGAGCAGGTCAACGCGCTGCACACGGGTGCGGCCACGCCGTCCGGAGCGACCGGCACGCCGTTCTTCGCCGTCGACCCCACGCTCCCGGCCGCGCTCGGCCTGCGCGTCGCCGTCACCGACACGAGCCAGGTCGCGGCCGGCGCACCTGGCCAGGGCGCCTACGACGGCTCGGTGGCCACCGCCCTGAGCAGGCTCGCGGACGCGCCCGACGGGCCGGACGCGCTGTGGCGTGCCACTGTCGTGGACGTCGGGGTGCGCACGGCGAGCGCCGTGTCCCGCGGCAAGGTGGCCGAGACCGCCCTGGGCACCGCCCAGGGTCAGCAGCTCGCGCAGACGAGCGTCGACATCGACGAGGAGGCCGTGAACATGCTGGCGTACCAGCGCGCCTACGAGGGCGCGGCACGCGTGCTGACCGCGATCGACGAGATGCTCGACACCCTCATCAACCGCACCGGCGTCGTGGGGCGGTGACCGCGGTGATCGAGCGCGTCACCCAGGCGACCGTCCAGCGGTCCACGCTGGCGAACCTCCAGCTCAACCTGTCCGCCACCGCGCGGCTGCAGGAGCAGATGTCGAGCGGCAAGCGCATCAACGTGCCGTCCGACGACCCCGCGGCTGCGCACGACGTGCTCCGCCTGCGCGCCGACCAGCGCGCGACCGCGCAGCAGCAGCGCAACGCGGCCGACGGCGACGCCTGGCTCACCACCGTCGACGCCGCGCTCTCGACCTCGCTGTCCGTCGTCCGGCAGGCCCGCGACCTCACGGTGCGCGGCGGCAGCGGCGCCCTCAACGGCGAGGCCCGCGAGGCCCTCGCCGCGCAGGTCGAGGGACTGCGCGACCAGCTGCGCGACCAGGCCAACACCACGCTCGGCGGGCGACTCGTCTTCGCCGGCACGTCGTCCGCGGCCCAGGCGTTCGGCGCCGGACCGGCCTACGCCTATGCCGGCGTCCCCGGTGCCGGCGTGGAGCGCCGGGTCGGGCCCGACGCCACCGTGCGCGTCGACTCGGACGGCGCCGCCGTCTTCGGCGAGGGCCCCGACTCGGTCTTCGCGGTGCTCGACTCGCTCGCGGCCGGTCTGCGCGCCGGCACGGACCTCTCCACCGACCAGGCACGGCTCGACGTCCGGATGAACGCGATGCTGCGCGAGGTCTCCTCCGTCGGCGCCCGGCACAACCGCGTCCTGTCCGCCGTGGACGAGCTCCAGGACCGCGCGCTGACCGTCCGGACACAGCTGGGCGGCATCGAGGACGTGGACCTCGCCGCGGCCATCGTCGAGCTCCAGAGCCAGGAGGTCGCCTACCAGGGCGCGCTCGCCGCCACGAGCAAGGTGCTCCAGCCCAGCCTGCTGGACTTCCTCCGGTGAGCGCGGCCGTGCGTACCGAGATCGCCGTGTCGACCCCGGCCGGGCCGCGCTCCGTGCCGGCGTCGTTGCGGTTCACCTCCGAGCTCCCCGGGCTGCCCGGGCACACCGGGTACGTGCTGGAGTCGCTCGAGGAGACCGGGACGCTCCTGTCGATCAGCAGCGAGCCCGGTCCCGGCCGCCCCGTGCACCTGTTCGTGGCCGCGCCGCACGCCTTCTTCGGCGCGTACGCACCGCGCGTGCCGGCCGAGACGCTCGCCGAGGTCGTCGGCGACGGGACGGAGCCCGTGCTGCTCGTGGTGGTGCACCCGGCGGGCGACGACCGCGACCGGCACACCGCCAACCTGCTCGCCCCGATCGTCGTCGACCCCGTCAGCGGGCGTGCGGCGCAGGTCGTGCTGGACGAGGACTGGCCGGTGCGCGCCCCGCTGGGCTGACGTCCCACCGCCGTCCCGCCCGCCGACGCCACGCTGGCCGCCGGGCGGCACGCGACGGCGGACGACCCCTCAGGTCGGCGCGCACGCAGCCGATAGGGCTGGAGTCGAACCCGCCCCGGAGGCCGTCATGAGCACGCAGCACATCGCACCCGCCGGAT
>JAPSIR010000303.1 GCA_031178625.1 Cellulomonas sp. | reverse complement strand
CGGCCCGGGCGTGCGCCCGGGCCGTCGTCAGCGCCGCGCCTCCGCCATGAGGTCGGCGCGCACGTCCTCGCCGGACGTGGCGATGCCGAACGCCTGCACTGCCTCCCGTGCGGCGGCGCTCAGCTTCTGCGGCACGACGACCTGCACGGTCACCAGCAGGTCGCCCGTGCCGCGGCTCGTCGTGATGCCGCGGCCCTTGACGCGCAGCGTCCGCCCCGACGGCGTGCCGGCAGGGATCTTCACGCGCACGGTGGAGCCGTCGAGCGTCGGCACCTCGATCGTCGCGCCGAGCGCCGCCTCGTCGAACGCGACGGGCACGGTCAGGCGCAGGTTGTCGCCCTCGAGGGAGAAGACGGGGTGCGGGTCGACCTGCACGGTGATGACGAGGTCGCCGTCGGGTGCGCCCGGGTCGCCGGGGCGTCCCTTGCCGCGCAGCCGGATCTTCTGCCCGTCCCGCACGCCCGCGGGGATGCGGGCGTTGACGGTGCGCCCCTCGACGCCGAGCGAGACGGTCGCGCCCTCGGCGGCCGTACGGAACGGCAGCCGCGTGGTCGCCGTCAGCTCGACGCCGGGCTGCGGGCCGCGGGCGCCGAACCCGCCGCCGGCGCCGCCGAACAGCCCCCCGAGGATGTCCTCGAAGCCCGCGCCGCCGGCACCGCCCGTGGAGTAGCGGACCCGGCCCGCGGGGCCGTTCGCGCCGGCGCCGAACATGTTGCCGAACAGGTCGTCGAACCCGGCGGCACCGGGCCCGCCGGCACCACGGCCGCCGGCGCCCGCCGTGAAGCGGGCACCGCCGGCCATGGCGCGCAGCTGGTCGTACTGCTGGCGCTGCTCGGTGTCCGAGAGCACCGCGTACGCCTCACCGATGTCCTTGAAGCGGGCCTCCGCCGCGGCGTCCCCGGGGTTCTGGTCCGGGTGCAGCTGGCGCGCCAGCTTGCGGTACGCCTTCTTGATGGCGGCCGCGTCGGCGTCCTTGGGGACGCCGAGCACGGCGTAGAAGTCCTTCTCGAGCCAGTCCTGGCCGGTCACGGCGCCTCCCTCCCGCTCCGCTGGGTCATGGTGGTGATGATGGTCAGCCCTCCGGGTCCACGACCGCGACCCGCGCGGCGCGCAGGATCCGCTCGCCCGCCCGGTACCCCGGCTGGAGCACCTGCTGGACGGTGGGCTCGGTGACGTCCGCCGAGTGCCCGTGCATGAGCGCCTCGTGGACGTTCGGGTCGAACGCCTCGCCGGCGGCGCCGTAGCGCTCGATCCCGAGGCGCTCCAGCGTCGACTCGAGCTTCTCGGCGATCGACGCGAACGGGCCGGTGAGGTCACCGTGCTGGCGGGCCAGCGCGATGTCGTCCAGCACCGGGATCAGCGCCTCGGCCACCGACGCGACGCCACGCTCGTGCGCGGCGCCCGCCTCGGCCTTCGACCGCTTCACGTACGACGCGTACTGCTGCTCGAGGTTGTAGTGCGCCGCCTGGGCGCGCTGCAGCTCCTCGAGCCGCTCGGCCGCGAGCCGCTCGGAGTCCGACGGGGCGGCCTCCTCGGCCACGCCGGCGACCGCGTCCGCGGCCTCGGCGAGCACGGCCTCCTCGGGCGTCTGCTCGCGGAGCAGGTGCGTCTCGGGGTCGATGCGGCGCTTGTCGGTCACGCGCGGGGTCCCCTCGTCGGGGCCGGACCCGCCCTGCGGCTGGTCCGGCCCCCCGGGGTGCTGCTGCTCCGTCACTTCTTGGCGTCCTCGTCGTCGACGATCTCGGCGTCGACGACGTCCTCGTCGGAGGACGTCGAGCCGGACGCACCGGCGGTGTCACCCGCGGGCGCGTCGCCGGCCGGCGACGCCTGCTGCTGGGAGTAGAGCGCCTCGCCGATCTTCTGGCTCGCGGTCATGAGCGCCGCGTGCTTGGCCTTGACGGCCTCCACGTCGGTGCCCTCGAGCGCGGTCTTCAGCTCGGTGACGGCGTTCTGGACCTCGGACTTCACGTCGTCGGACAGCTTGTCCGCGTTGTCGACGAGCAGCTTCTCCGTCTGGTAGACGAGCTGCTCGGCCGTGTTGCGGGTCTCGGCCTCCTCGCGGCGGCGCTTGTCCTCGGCGGCGTGCTCCTCGGCGTCGCGCACCATGCGCTCGATGTCCTCCTTGGGGAGGGCCGAGCCGCCGGTGATCGTCATCGACTGCTCCTTGCCCGTGCCGCGGTCCTTGGCGGACACGTGCACGATGCCGTTCGCGTCGATGTCGAACGTGACCTCGATCTGCGGCAGGCCGCGCGGCGCCGGCGCGATGCCGGTCAGCTCGAACGTGCCGAGCGGCTTGTTGTCGCGCGCGAACTCGCGCTCGCCCTGGAACACCTGGATCAGCACGGACGGCTGGTTGTCCTCGGCCGTGGAGAAGATCTCCGAGCGCTTGGTCGGGATGGCCGTGTTGCGCTCGATGAGCTTGGTCATCACCCCGCCCTTGGTCTCGATGCCGAGGGACAGCGGCGTGACGTCGATGAGCAGGACGTCCTTGCGGTCGCCCTTCATGACACCGGCCTGCAGCGCGGCGCCGACGGCCACGACCTCGTCCGGGTTGACGCCCTTGTTGGGCTCCTTGCCGCCCGTGAGCTGCGTGACGACCTCGGACACCGCGGGCATGCGGGTCGAGCCGCCGACGAGCACGACGTGGTCGATGTCGTTCACCGAGATGCCGGCGTCGCGGATGACCTGGTGGAACGGCGCCTTCACGCGGTCGAGCAGCGACTGCGTCATCTGCTGGAACTGCGCGCGCGTCAGCTTGGTGTCGAGGTGGATCGGGCCGTTCTCGCTCATCGACAGGTACTGCATCGAGACGTTGGTGCTCGTCGCGGACGA
>JAPSIR010000302.1 GCA_031178625.1 Cellulomonas sp. | reverse complement strand
AGTACTCCACGACGCGCAACGAGCTGCTCGACCAGCTCGCGTACGCCATGGGCGGCCGCGTCGCGGAGGAGCTCGTGTTCCACGACCCGACCACGGGCGCGAGCAACGACATCGAGAAGGCCACGTCCACGGCCCGCAAGATGGTCACGCAGTACGGCATGAGCGCGCGCGTCGGCGCCATCAAGCTCGGCCAGGAGTCGAGCGAGATGTTCCTCGGCCGCGACGTCGGCCACCAGCGTGACTACTCGGAGGACGTGGCGGCCGCCATCGACCTCGAGGTCCGCGCGCTCATCGAGCGGGCGCACGACGAGGCGCGCGACGTCCTCGTCGAGTACCGCGACGTGCTCGACCACCTGGTGCTGGAGCTCCTCGAGAAGGAGACCCTCAACGGCGAGCAGCTGGCCGAGATCTTCCGGCCCATCACCAAGCGCCCGCCGCGCGACGTCTGGATCTCGGGCGACGACCGCTCGGTCAGCGACCGCGGGCCCGTCATGACGCCGGCCGAGAAGGCCGCGCAGAACGGCCACCCCGTGGTGCCGCAGGACGAGGCGGCCGCCGCGAACGACGAGCGCCCCGCGACCGTCGTCGTGGAGGTCCCGCCGGGCCAGACGCCGGACACGGGCGGGCAGCACTGACGTGACGGACGAGCTGCAGGTCGACGGGTCGGAGGCGGACGTGGCGCAGCGCGACCCGGACTCGGTGATCGTGCCGATCGGCGACACCGGACGCGGTGCCGGTCGCGCCGTCGGCCCGTTCGACGAGGAGCGCGCCGAGCGGGCGGTCCGCGAGCTGCTGCTCGCGGTCGGGGAGGACCCGGACCGCGAGGGCCTGCGCGAGACGCCGGGGCGCGTGGCGCGCGCGTACCGCGAGATCTTCGCGGGCCTCTACCAGGAGCCGCGCGACGTCCTGACGACGACGTTCGACCTCGGGCACGAGGAGATGGTCCTCGTGCGCGACATCGAGGTGTACTCCACGTGCGAGCACCACCTCGTGCCGTTCCACGGCGTCGCGCACGTCGGCTACATCCCCGGCGAGCACGGCCGCATCACCGGCCTGTCCAAGCTCGCGCGGCTCGTCGACGTGTACGCACGCCGGCCGCAGGTGCAGGAGCGCCTCACGTCGCAGGTCGCCGACGCGCTCGTCGAGGTCCTGGAGCCGCGCGGCGTCCTCGTCGTCGTGGAGTGCGAGCACCTGTGCATGTCGATGCGCGGGGTGCGCAAGCCCGGCTCGCGCACCGTGACGTCGGCGGTGCGCGGCCAGATGCGCGACGTCGCCACGCGCGCCGAGGCGATGAGCCTCGTCGCCGGGCGCTGAGCGCGGGGCGCGACCGTGCCCGGCGTCGAGCGCCTGACCGCCCTGCCGGCGGCCCTGCGCGCGCCCGGGCGGACGCTCGTGATGGGCGTCGTCAACGTCACGCCCGACTCGTTCTCCGACGGCGGGCGCTGGTTCGACGCCGACGCGGCGGTCGCCCACGGGCTGGAGCTGCTCGGCCAGGGCGCCGACCTGCTGGACGTCGGCGGGGAGTCGACGCGTCCCGGCGCCGCTCGCGTGCCCGTCGACGAGGAGCGCGGGCGCGTGCTCCCGGTGGTCCGCCGGCTCGTCGCCGCGGGCGCCGCGGTGAGCGTGGACACGACGCGCGCGTCGGTGGCGGAGGCGGCCGTCGACGCCGGGGCGGTGCTGGTCAACGACGTGTCCGGCGGCATGGCCGACCCGGGCATGGCCGCCGTCGTCGCGCGCACGGGCGCCGCGTACGTGGCGATGCACTGGCGTGGGCACGCGGACGTCATGGACGCGCACGACCGGTACGACGACGTGGTGGCCGACGTGCGGCGCGAGCTCGCCGAGCGCGTCGTGGCGCTGCGCCGCGCGGGCGTGCGGGACGAGCAGGTCGTGCTCGACCCGGGCCTCGGCTTCGCGAAGACCGGTGCGAGCAACTGGCCCCTGCTCGCGCACCTGCCCGAGCTCGTGGCGGACGGCCTCCCCGTGCTGGTCGGCGCGAGCCGCAAGCGCTTCCTCGGCCACCTGCTCGCGGGTGCCGACGGGCGGCCCGTGCCGCCGGCCGCGCGCGACCACGCCACGGCGGCCGTGACCGCGCTCGCCGCGGCGGCCGGCGTCTGGGCGGTGCGCGTGCACGAGGTCGCCGCGTCGGCGGACGCCGTGCGCGTCGCCGCCGCGTGGCGGGCCGCGGGTGCGCCGCCCGGGTCGACGGCGGGCACGACGACGAAGGCCGGGCGCGCGACGGTGCGCGTCGGGCATGCTGCGGGCAGGACGCCCGGACCGGAGGGAGTGCGGTGAGCGCGCAGGACGACGTGCAGGACGGCGGCGGACGACGGCTGGACCAGATCCGGCTCGAGGGCATCCGCGCGACCGGGTACCACGGGGTGTTCGCGCACGAGCGCCGCGAGGGGCAGACGTTCGTCGCGGACGTCGTGGTGCACCTCGACACCCGGCGTGCGGCGGCGAGCGACGACCTCGCGCACACGCTGAACTACGGCACGCTCGCGGAGCACGTGGCCGCGGTGCTCGCGGGCGAGCCGGCGGACCTCATCGAGACCGTCGCCGAGCGGATCGCCGCCACCGTGCTCGCGCAGCCGCACGTGCAGGCCGTCGACGTGGCGGTGCACAAGCCGCAGGCGCCGATCACCGTGCCGTTCGGGGACGTCGTGGTCTCGATCCGCCGTGACCGCACCAAGCTGCCCGCCGCCGAGCCGTACCGCCCCGGCACGGGTGAGGCCCGCCGCGCCGACACGGGGCCGCGGCCCACCGTGCCGCACCCGCAGACCGCGCCGCTGCCGGTGACGCCGGCGCCGGGCGTCCACGTGACCGCCACGGCGGC
>JAPSIR010000301.1 GCA_031178625.1 Cellulomonas sp. | reverse complement strand
CGAGCCGGCTCACCGAGCGGGGCGCGACGCGCGCCGACGACCGGGCCTCCGAGGCCGCCATGGAGGACCGCAAGCGCGAGGGGTACTTCTGATGGGCACGCAGACCACGACCGACGCCCGGCCGGCGCCCGCCGTCGACGGCGCCGCCGACCACGCGCAGCGCGACCTGCTGCGCCTCGCCACGGCGGGCTCGGTCGACGACGGCAAGAGCACGCTCATCGGCCGCCTGCTGTACGACACGAAGTCCGTGCTCGCCGACCAGCTCTCGGCCGTCGAGCGCGCCACGCGGGCCCGCGGCGGCGACGGCACGGCGGTGGACCTCGCGCTGCTCACCGACGGCCTGCGGGCCGAGCGCGAGCAGGGCATCACGATCGACGTCGCGTACCGCTACTTCTCCACCGCGCGGCGGGCTTTCGTGCTCGCCGACACCCCGGGGCACGTGCAGTACACGCGCAACATGGTGACGGGTGCGTCGACCGCGGAGCTCGCGATCGTCCTCGTCGACGCGCGCAAGGGCGTCCTCGAGCAGACCCGCCGGCACGCCGCGCTCACCGCCCTGCTCGGCGTCCCGCACGTCGTCCTCGCGGTGAACAAGATGGACCTCGTGGGGTTCGACGAGGCGACGTTCACGACGATCGCGCGTGAGTTCGCGGACTACGCACGCGTGCTCGGGCTGCCGGCCGTGCACGCCGTCCCGCTGTCGGCGCTCGACGGCGACAACGTCGTCCTGCGGTCGGACCGCACGCCCTGGTACGACGGCCCGACGCTGCTCGAGCTGCTCGAGCAGGTGCCCGTCGGCCGCGACGCCGCCGCGGAGCCGCTGCGGCTGCCGGTGCAGTACGTCATCCGTCCGCGCACGCCCGAGCACCCGGACTACCGGGGGTACGCGGGCAAGGTCGCGTCGGGAGTCGTACGGGTCGGGGACGAGCTGCGCGTCCTGCCGTCCGGTCGCACGAGCCGGGTCGTCGGCATCGACACCTTCGACGGGCCGCTCGAGCAGGCGGAGGCGCCGCGCTCCGTGACGGTGCGGCTGGCCGACGACCTCGACGTCGCGCGCGGCGACGTGCTGGCCCCCGCGGCCGAGGACGTGCGCACCGGTCAGGACCTCGTGGGCACGGTGTGCTGGCTCACGGAGCGCCGCTCGGTGGCGGGCGCGCGCCTGCTCGTGCGCACCGGCACCCGCACGGTGCGGGCGCTGCTGCGGGAGGTCGAGGCGCGCCTGGACGTCGACACGCTGACGGTCGAGGAGTGGGACCCGGTCGACACGGTCCGCACGATCGACGCCACGGACACGTCGTCCGACGCCGCGCCGCGCTCCCTCGGCCTGAACGCGATCGGCCGCGTGCGGGTGCGCCTGGCGGAGCCGGTCGTGCTCGACGACTACGCCACGCACCGCCGCACCGGCGGGTTCCTGCTCGTGGACCCCACCGACGGCAGCACGCTCGCGGCCGGCATGGTCGGCCCCACGCTGCTCGACCGGCTCGCCCCCGTGCGCGCCGACGAGCGGGACGACGACTGGCTCGCGGGGGCGGGGATATGACGGCGTCGCACCCGCTGCTCGTCGACGTCGCCGGTCGCCGGGTCGTCGTCGTCGGCGGTGGGCCCGTCGCGGCCCGCCGCGCCCGCGGCCTGCTCGCGGACGGCGCCGACGTGCACGTCGTCGCCCCGGCTGCGTGCGAGGAGCTGGCGGACCTCGTCGCCGCCCGCGCCGTGGGCTGGGAGCCGCGCGAGTACGCGACCGGGGACCTCGACGGCGCCTGGCTGGTGCACACCGCGACGGGCGACCGGCGCACGGACGACGCGGTCGCCGCGGACGCGGAGGCCGCGCGCACGTGGTGCGTCCGGGCCGACGACGCGGCCGCCTCGACGGCGTGGACCCCGGCCGTCGCGCGCGCCGGCGACGTCACCGTGGCGGTCACCGCCGGCGGCGACCCGCGGCGCTCGCGCGCCGTCCGCGCCGCCGTGCAGGGGCTGCTCGACGCGGGTGCGCTGCCCGTGCGCCGGCACCGCGCCGGGCCCGGTCGCGTGTCGCTCGTCGGCGGCGGCCCCGGCGACCCGGGCCTCATCACGACGCGCGGCCGGCGCGCGCTGGCGGAGGCCGACGTCGTCGTCGTCGACCGGCTCGCGCCGCGGGCGCTGCTCGACGAGCTCGAGCCGGGCGTCGAGGTGGTCGAGGCCGGCAAGGCGCCGCACGCGCACACGCTCACGCAGGAGGAGATCAACCGCCTGCTCGTCGAGCGGGCGCGCGCCGGGCAGCGCGTGGTGCGGCTCAAGGGCGGCGACCCGTTCGTCCTCGGCCGCGGCGGCGAGGAGCTGCAGGCGTGCCTGGAGGCCGGCGTCGACGTCGAGGTCGTGCCCGGCGTGACGAGCGCGATCGCCGTGCCCGCCGCTGCGGGCATCCCCGTGACGCACCGCCACGTCGCGCGCCAGGTGACGATCGTCTCGGCGCACGACGCCGCGACGGACTGGGAGACGCTCGCCCGCCTCCGCGGCACGCTCGTGCTGCTCATGGGCGTCGCCCGCATCGGTGACCACATGGACCGGCTGCGCGGGCACGGCCTCGACCCGGCGACGCCCGTCGCGGTCGTCGAGGACGGCACGCTGCCGACCCAGCGGACCACCCTCGGGACCGTCGCCGACATCGCCGCGCGCGCCGCGCAGGTCGGCGTGCGCAACCCCGCCGTCGTGGTGGTCGGTCACGTCGCGTCGCTCGCCGCGGTCCTCGGCGGCGCGTCGGCCGACCCCCTAGCCTGACGGCGTGCCGCCCCTCCCGCCCGCCTACGACGTCCTGCTCCCCCGCGACCGCGCCGGCGTCCTGCCGCCGCGCGACGGCGAGCCCGA
>JAPSIR010000089.1 GCA_031178625.1 Cellulomonas sp. | reverse complement strand
CGCCCCACCTCGTCCGTGTCGCCCGTCCTCGTCCCGTCCCGATGACCCGGCCGGCGGCGTGCGCGGCCGTGATCCGCTGCCATTGTGCCTCGCGCGGCGCTACGGTCGTCGCATGACCGTGGACCCGCGTGCCGCTCTCGACCGTCTGGTGGCCGCCCTGGAGGCGCACTACACCGCCGTCGTCTCCAAGCACGGTGACGACGACCCGGCGGTGGACGACGCGTACGACGTGCTCGCCGACGCGTTCGAGGTCTACGACGACGCGCTGGGCACCGAGCACGGCGAGGCGACCCCGTTCTACCTCGCGGAGGAGGACGAGGACGACGACCTCGACGAGGACGACCTCGACGACGACGCGGACGTCGACCTCGACGACGACGAGCTGGCCGACGCCGACGCCTGAGGCCGCGGTCCCCGGCGCGGGTCGACGCCCGCGCGGGTCGACGCCCGCGCGGGTCGACGAGCCCGGGTCGGGCGGTGCCCGCCGGGACCGACGTCAGCGGGGGCCGAGCCGCTCCGGGTAGCCCACCGCGGGTGCGGTGATCTCGTCGAGCGCGGACACGATCTCGTCCGGGAGCTCGAGGTCCTCGGCGGCGAGCGCCGCCCGCAGCTGCCCGGCGGTGCGCGCCCCGACGATCGCCCCGGCGACGCCCGGACGTCCCGTCAACCACGCGAGCGCCACCTCCAGCGGTGCGCGCTCCAGCCCGGAGGCGGCCGTCACGACCGCGTCCACGACGCCGGAGGCGTCGGCCGTGAGGTAGGGCTGGACGAACCCGGCGAGGTGCGCCGAGGCGGCCCGCGAGTCGGACGGGATCGTGCGCCGGTACTTGCCCGTCAGCACGCCGCGGCCCAGCGGCGACCACGCGAGCAGCCCCGCGCCGAGCGCCGCGCACGCCGGCAGCACCTCGCGCTCGACGCCCCGCTGCAGCAGGGAGTACTCGGCCTGCACGGCCGCGAACCCGGGGTCGGGCTCGAGCAGCGTCGCGACGCGCGCGACCTGCCAGCCGGCGTGGTTGGACAGGCCGACGTACCGCGCCCGGCCGGACGCGACGGCGTACCGCAGCGCCGACGCCGTCTCCTCGAGCGGCGTCCGGGGGTCCGGCGTGGCGAGCCACAGGTCGACGCGGTCGGTCCGCAACCGGCGCAGCGAGCCGTCGAGCGAGTCGAGGAGCGCACCGCGCGAGGCGTCGACCGTCGCGCCGGCCGCGGTGCGACGCACGCCGGCCTTGGTGCACAGCACGACGTCGTCGCGGTCGACGACGTCGCCGAGCAGCGCCCCGAGCAGCTCCTCCGCACCGCCGTCGGCGTACGACGCGGACGTGTCGACGAGCGTGCCGCCCGCGTC
Source organism: Cellulomonas sp. (assembly GCA_031178625.1). Lineage (GTDB taxonomy): Bacteria > Actinomycetota > Actinomycetes > Actinomycetales > Cellulomonadaceae > Cellulomonas. The sequence continues at coordinate 10,500 of JAPSIR010000089.1, read as the reverse complement.
GACGAAGTCGCGCAGCTGCTCGGCCGCCTCGTGGTCGTCGGTGTCGCGGCTCCACGTCATCGTCCCGAGCCCGAGCCGGGACACGCGCAGCCCGGTGCGTCCCAGCCGGCGGTGCTCCATGGGGCGTCACCCTAGCCGCGGGTCGCGCGCCCCCGCGTCGCCCGGTCGTGCGTGGTCCGTGACGGCCGGGTGGTGGGTCCGTGCAGGTCGCACGCGCGCGGACCCGCGGCACGGCGCCGCTAGGGTTGCCCCTCGTGGCGACGGGCATCGGAACGGGCGACGGCATCCTTCTCGGCGTGGTGCAGGGCCTCACGGAGTTCCTGCCCGTGTCGTCCAGCGCGCACCTGCGGATCGTCGGGGAGCTGCTCGGGTCGGGCGACCCGGGTGCGGCCTTCACCGCGATCACCCAGCTCGGCACCGAGGCCGCCGTCCTCCTGTACTTCCGGCGCGACATCCGGCGCATCGTGCTCGCGTGGTGGGCGGCCGTGCGCGGCGCCCATGGCACCGACCTGCGCTCGCGCCTCGGCATGCCGGCCGGGGGGCCGGCCGACCACGACGCCCTCATGGCGTGGTTCATCGCCCTCGGCAGCGTCCCGATCGTCGTCCTCGGGCTGGCGTTCCAGGACGCGATCGAGCGTCCGTTCCGCAACCTCTGGCTGGTCGCGCTCACGCTCGTCGTGTTCGCCCTGCTCCTCGGCTGGGCGGACCGGCGCGCGGCGCAGCGGCGGACGCTGACGGACCTGACGCCGCGGCACGCGCTGGCGTTCGGGTTCTGGCAGGCCCTCGCGCTCGTGCCCGGCGTGTCCCGGTCCGGCGGCACCATCACCGGCGGCCTGCTCATGGGCTACACGAGGGAGGCCGCCGCGAGGTACTCCTTCCTGCTCGCGATCCCCGCCGTGTTCGGGTCGGGCCTGTACCAGCTGGCCAAGAGCGTGGGCGACTTCGGCCAGGCCGGGACGCCCGGCCTCGGCGTGACGTTCGTCGCGACCGTCGTCGCGTTCCTCGTCGGCTACGTCGTCATCATCGCGTTCCTCAAGATCGTCTCGACCTTCAGCTACACGCCGTTCGTGTACTACCGGATCGGGCTCGCGCTCGTGGTCGTGCTGCTCCTGCTCACGGGCGTGCTCGAGCCGGTGAGCGCCCCCGCCAACGCCTGACCGACCGGGCACGCGCGGGGCCCGGGCGTGCCCGGAGGGGCGGTTAGGCTTCCGGCGTGCTCACCTGGCCCGCCCCCCACGTCCCGCAGCTCCCCGGGGAGGGCGGTCCGGTCCTCGTCCGGGACACGTCGAGCGGGCGGCTCGTCGAGGCCGCGCCGGGCCCGCGCGCGACGCTGTACGTCTGCGGGATCACGCCCTACGACGCGACGCACCTCGGGCACGCCGCCACCTACATCGCGTTCGACGTCCTCGTGCGGGCATGGCGCGACGCCGGCAAGGACGTCATGTACGCGTCCAACGTCACGGATGTCGACGACCCCCTGCTCGAGCGCGCGACCGCCACGGGCGTCGACTGGCGCCAGCTCGCCGCCGACCAGATCGCCCTGTACCGCGCGGACATGACCGCGCTCGGCGTGCTCCCGCCCGACGTGTACCGCGGGGTCGTGGAGACCGTGCCGCAGATCGCCGCGGCGGTGCGGCGCATGCTCGACGCCGGTGCCGCCTACCGCGTCCCCACCCCGGACGCGGCCGGGGACGACGTCTACGCGGACCTGGCCGCCGACCCGGCGTTCGGCACGGTCGCCGGGCTCGACGACGCCACGATGCGCGCGCTCAGCGCCGAGCGCGGCGGCGACCCCGACCGTCCCGGCAAGCGGTCCCCGCTCGACCCGCTGCTGTGGCGCGCCGAGCGCGCCGGCGAGCCCGCCTGGGACGACGCCGCCCTCGGCCGCGGCCGCCCCGGCTGGCACATCGAGTGCGCCGTCATCGCCGCGGACGCCCTCGGCGTGCCGTTCGACGTGCAGGGCGGCGGGTCCGACCTCGTCTTCCCGCACCACGAGTGCAGCGACTCGCACCTGCGGGTGCTCGACGGGGGCGCCGCCGCGCACGTGCACCTGCACGCCGGCATGGTCGCGTACGACGGCCACAAGATGAGCAAGTCGCTCGGCAACCTCGTGCTCGTCTCGCGCCTCGTCGCCGACGGCGCGGACCCGGCCGCCGTGCGCCTCGCCGTCCTCGCGCACCGCTACCGCGACGACTGGGAGTGGACGTCGGCCGACCTCGCCGCCGCGCAGGAGCGGCTCGCGACGTGGCGACGGGCGCTGTCGGGCAACGGCGGGCCGGAGTCGGCGCCCGTCCTCGCGGCCGTCCGGGCCGCCGTGGCCGACGACCTCGACACGCCGACCGCGCTCGCCGCCGTGGACGCGTGGGCGCGCACCGCGCTCCAGGGCGGCGTGCCCGTCGAGCACGGCGCACCCGGCGTCGTCGCGCGCACCGTGGACGCGCTGCTCGGCGTGCGGCTCTGACGCGCGTACGCCGGCGCCCCGCCGCGCGACGGCGTCAGCCGCCGGTGCCCTTGTCCCTGCGCCGCAGGTAGCGCTCGAACTCCTGGGCGATCGCCTCGCCGCTCGCCTCCGGCAGCTCGGCGGTGTCCTTCGCCTCCTCGAGCTGGCGCACGTACTCGCCGATCTCGCTGTCGTCGCCCGCGAGCTCGTCGACGCCGTGCTGCCACGCGACGGCGTCGTCCGGCAGGTCGCCCAGCGCCACCGGCTCGCCCAGCAGCGACTCGATGCGGTGCAGGATCGCGAGCGTGGCCTTCGGCGAGGGCGGCGCCGCGACGTAGTGCGGCACGGCCGCCCACAGCGACAGCGCCTGCAGCCCGCGCGCGGCGGCCTCGTGCTGGAGCACGCCGACGATGCCCGTCGGGCCCTCGTACGTGTTCGGCTCGAGCCCGAGCAGCTCGCGCACGTCGGCGTCCTCGCTCGTGGCGTTGACCGGGATCGGCCGGGTGTGCGGGACGTCCGCGAGCAGCGCGCCGACGGTGACGATCGTGCGCACCCCGAGGCCCGCGGCGATGTCGAGCAGCTCGGCGCAGTAGCGGCGCCAGCGCATCGACGGCTCGATGCCGTGCACCAGCACGACCCGGCGGCCCGTGCGGGGCGTCGTCGTGACGGCCACGGCGGTCGTCGGCCACGTGATCTCCCGCGTCCCGTCCGGGCCGGGGCCGACGACGGGACGGTTCACCTGGAAGTCGTGGTACTCCTCGGGGTCCAGCTCGTCGACCTGCTCCGCGTCCCACGCGTCGTGCAGGTGCTCGAGGGCCGCCGTCGCGGCGCCACCGGCGTCGTTCCACCCCTCGAAGGCCGCCAGCAGGACGGTCTCGCGTGCCGGCAGGTCGGCCCCGGTCGGTTCGGTCACCCGCCCAGCCTAGGGCGCGGCGTCGTGAGGGGTGCGTCGGACCCCGCCGTGCGCCGCGCGAGCGTGCCCTAGCGGGACCTCCCGCCCGGGGTGTCGTCCCGCGCCGTCGGCTGCCATGCTCGGGCTCACCAGGCCACGCCGGTCCGACGAGGGGCTGGGGGCGACGAGTGCAGGGGGAGTCATGCGTCGAGGTGTGCGTGCCGTGCTGACGGCAGCCGGGATGGTGTCGGGACTGGTGGCGGGGGTGGCGCTCGCTGCGCCCGCCGTCGCCGACGGGGGAGTGGCCGCCGCGTGCGGTGCGGGCGCGGACGGGGCGGCCGTCGCGCTGTCCGTGCCGTCGGGCGCGTCGTGCGAGGTGAGCGACGACGCGCTGCCGGGCGACGTGACGGTCGCGCCGGGCGGGCGGCTGTACCTGACGGGGGGGACGGTCGACGGCTCGCTCGTCGCCGGGGAGGGTGCTGAGGTCGTGCTCGTCGACACCACCGTCTACGGCGGGGTCACGGCCCGGTCCGCGACGGTGGACGTGCTCGGCGGCACGGTCGCCGGCGACGTGGTGCTCGAGGGCCGAGGCGCGCTCGAGCTGCAGGGCGTGTCGGTCGGCGGCGGGATCGCCGGCGAGGTCGAGGTGTGGACCGCGTCGGAGAGCACGGTCGGCGAGGACGTCGACGTCCGCTCGTTCACGTCGGCCCGGATCGACGGCTCGTTCGTCGCAGGCAGCGTGACGCTGCGCCGCGGCGTGCAGGTGGTGACGGCGACCGCCGTCGCCGAGCACCTGACCTCGGACCTGTCGCTCGGGGCCACGGTGTGCCGCACCGAGATGGGCGGCAACCTCAAGATCAAGAACAGCCGGACGGCGGTCGTGCGCGTCGGCTCGTCGGCACCCGACCTCTGCGACGAGGCGACCGGTGGTGCGCTCGACGTGACGGTCGGCGGCTCCGCCTGGTTCATGGACAACCGCCACTCGGTGCTGCTCGGCACCCTGGCCGTCGCCGGCGACCTCGGGTGCTGGGGCAACACCGGTCCCCGCGGCGTCGAGCTCGGCGCCGTCACGGCCGGCGGGGTGCGCAAGGCCCAGTGCGCCTGACCGCGGGCTGAGCCGGTCCCTCGGCTCCGGCGCGGGGTGGCGTCCGGGCGGCGCCGTGCGGTCCCACGGGTCCGCACGGCTAGCCTGGACGTCACCCCCGCGTCCCCACCGCCCGTCGGCGGACGCCCGCGCGACCCCGGAGGCACCGCTGACCAGCACCGACGAGATCCCCGCCGTCCCGGCACCGGACCGGACCACGCACCGGGACGCCGAGCCGACGCACGAGCGGCCCGCCACGCAGCTCCCGACCTTGCCCGCCGCCGTGCTGTGGGACATGGACGGGACGCTGATCGACACGGAGCCGCACTGGATGGCGGCCGAGGTCGAGCTCGTCGAGGCGCACGGCGGCACGTGGACGCACGCCGACGCCCTCGCGATGGTCGGGAGCTCGATGGCGGTGTGCGCGGCGGCGCTCCAGGACCGCGGGGTCGCCCTCGAGGTCGCCGAGATCGCGCACGCCCTCAACAGCGCGGTCGGTGCGGCGGTGGCGGCGGGCATCCCGTGGCAGCCGGGCGCCCGCGAGCTCGTCGAGGCCCTGCACCGCGCCGGGGTGCCGCAAGCACTCGTCACGTCGTCGTTCGCCGTGCTGGCAGATCCCTTCGCCGCGGCCGTCGGGCTCTTCGACGTCGTCGTGGCCGGCGACCGGGTCCGCCGGCCCAAGCCGGACCCGGAGCCCTACCTCACCGCGGCCCGGCAGCTGGGCGTGGAGGCGACCGCCTGCGTCGCGGTCGAGGACTCGCGGTCCGGCATCGCGTCGGCCGTCGCCTCGGGCGCGCGCGTCGTCGCCGTGCAGACCGCGGCGCCGATCGCGCCGCCGGCCGGCGTCACCCGCACGGCCTCGCTCGCCGACGTCGACCTCGACGTGCTCGCGCGTGTCGTCGCCGGTGAGACGCTGGACCTGCGCGCCGGGGCCTGACGGCCCCCGCGTCAGCCGCTCAGGCGGCGGGCGCGGCGTCCGGGACGACGCCGAGCGCGCGCTCGACCGCACCCGCCGGGATCTCGGGCGGGGTCCCGCCGAACGCGGGGCAGCGGTCGCGGAAGGCGCACCAGTCGCACAGGCGCGAGGTGCGGGTGCGCCAGTCGCCCGAGCGTGCGGTGTCCTGGATGCCGGCCCAGATGGAGCGGACGCGGGTCTCGAGCGTGTGCATCTCCGGCTCGGTCGGCTCGTGCGCGACGACGACCCCGTCGCCGAGGTAGGCGAGCTGCAGCCGCTTCGGCAGCACGCCCCGCGTGCGCCACACGACGTACGCGTAGAAGCGCATCTGGAACAGCGCGCTGCTCTCGTAGCCCGCGCGCGGCGACTTCCCGGTCTTGTAGTCCACGACCCGGACCCAGCCGTTGGGCGCGACGTCGACGCGGTCGATGACGCCGCGCAGCCGCGGCCCGTCCTCGAGGTCCACCTCGACGCGGAGCTCGCGCGCCCGCGGCTCGAGCCGCGTCGGGTCCTCGAGCGTGAAGTACGTGGTGAGCAGCCGCTCCGCCGACGCCACGAGCTCGGCACGCTCCTCGTCGGTCGACAGCAGCGACGCGTAGGTCTCCGACGACGCCAGCAGCGTCTCCCAGTGCACCGGGACGAGGGCGTGCGCCACCTCGGGCGTGCGCTCCGCGGCGGGCAGCTCGAAGAGCGCCTCGAGCACCGCGTGCACGAGCGTCCCCCGCGCCGCGGCGAGGGACGTGGGCTCGGGTAGCCGGTCGACGACGCGGAAGCGGAACAGCAGCGGGCACTGCAGGAAGTCGTTCGCACGCGACGGCGACAGCCCCGGCACCGACGTCCGGACCTCGCCGTCGGTCGCGACGGCCGCCCCGGGCGGGACGTCGCCGACGTCCTGCCCGACCGGAGCGGGGGCAGGAGCGGGGGAGAGAGCGATGTCCACGGCCACGCGACGAGGGTAGGCGCCGCCACCGACACGCTCGTCCGCCACGCCCGTGCGGCACGTCGCCCGCCAGGCCGGCTCGGCACCTCCGTCGGGACGTGCGCCCGCGCGTCGGCCCGGCGCACGAGGGGGACCGTACGCTGGCGCCGTGAGCACCCCGCGTCCCGCGCGCCCGTCCGGCTGGGTCCTCGGGCACGTCGCGGGCGCCCCCGTCGTCCTGGCGCCGAGCTGGCTGGTCGCCGTGGTCGTCCTCACCGTCGTCTTCGCGCCGACGGTGGAGCGCTTCACGGGCCTCGACCGCGGGCTCACGTACGTCGTCGCGGCCGTGTTCGTCGTGCTGCTCTTCGGCTCGGTGCTCGTGCACGAGCTCGCGCACGGCCTCGTCGCCCGTGCCCGGGGGCAGCAGCCGCACGCCTTCGTGCTCACCCTGATGGGCGGGCACACGACCTTCGGCGGCGCCGCTCCGACGCCCGCGACGGCGGCACTCGTCGCCGCCGTGGGCCCCGCCGCCAACCTCGTCCTGGCGGGCGGCTTCCTGCTCGCGTTCCTCGTCGCGGCCGACGGCACCGTCCTCGCGGCGCTCCTGTGGGCGGGCGCCGTCGCGAACGGGTTCGTCGGCGCGTTCAACCTGGTGCCCGGGCTGCCCCTCGACGGCGGGCGCGTGCTCGAGGCCGCCGTCTGGGCCGTCACCGGTGACCGTCACCGCGGCGCCGTCGTCGCCGGCTGGGTCGGGCGCGCGGTCGCCGTGGGGGTCCTCGTCGTGGCGCTCGCCGTGCCGTTCCTCGAGGGCCGGCGGCCCAGCCTCGTGACGGTCGCCTGGTCCGCCCTGCTGGGTGCGGTCCTGTGGTCCGGCGCGTCGGCCGCCGTGCGCGGCGCGCGCACGGGGCGGGCGGTCGACGCGCTGTCGCTGCGTGCCGTGGGACGCCCCGCCGTGGCGGTGGGCGCCGCCGCGTCGCTCGCGCAGGCCCGGGCCGCCGCGCAGGCGGCCGGCGTCGAGGAGGTCGTCGTGGTGGCCCCCGACGGGCGGGCGGCGGCGTACGTCGACCGCGAGGCGGCCGCGCGCGTGCCCGACGCGCTGGCCGACGTCACGACGGTCGGCGCGGTGTCGTCGCCGATCCCGGTGGGCGCCGAGGTGGACGGGACGCTGGCGGGGGAGGACCTGCTCGCCGCGCTCGGCACGGCGACCGCGCACGCGCCCGTCGTGGCCGCCGTGGTGGACGGCCGCGTCGTCGCGCTCGTGCGCACGGCGGACGTGCTGGCGGCGCTGCGCGGCTGAGCCGCGCGCGACCTCGTCCCGGCCGACCGGTCCCCCGGGGGACCGTGGCAGCCCGGCACGCGCACCGGCACCTAGACTCGCCCCCCGTGACCCACGACGACGCGCCCGTGCCCGCCCCGACCGGGGCCGCCCAGCGCCGCGGACCCTTCCGCGTCGGCGAGCGCGTCCAGCTCACCGACCCCCGCGGCCGCCTGCACACCATCACGCTGCACCCGGACGGCACCTTCCACACGCACAAGGGGTACTTCCGGCACGAGGAGCTCGTCGGCGCGCCCGAGGGGTCCGTCGTGCGCAACACCGCGGGGATCGAGTACCTCGCGCTGCGCCCCCTGCTGGCCGACCACGTGCTGTCCATGCCGCGCGGCGCCGCGGTCGTCTACCCGAAGGACGCCGGCCAGATCGTCACGATGGGCGACGTCTTCCCGGGCGCGACCGTCGTCGAGGCCGGCGTCGGGTCGGGCGGTCTCACCATGTCGCTGCTGCGGGCGGTCGGGGACGGCGGGCGCCTGCTGTCGGTCGAGCGGCGCGAGGACTTCGCCGCGATCGCCCGGGGGAACGTCGAGACGTTCTTCGGCGGGCCGCACCCGGCGTGGTCGCTGACCGTCGGGGACCTGGCGGAGACGCTCCCGACGCTCGTCGAGCCGGCGACGGTCGACCGCGTCGTCCTCGACATGCTCGCACCGTGGGAGAACCTCGACGCCGTGGCGACGGCGCTCAGCCCCGGCGGGGTCCTGGTCTGCTACGTCGCGACGACCACGCAGCTGTCCCGCCTCGCCGAGGACCTCCGCGCCGACGGCCGGTACACGGAGCCGGAGGCGTGGGAGTCGATGGTCCGCGGCTGGCACCTCGAGGGGCTGGCGGTGCGTCCGCAGCACCGGATGGTCGGCCACACCGGGTTCCTGCTCACCACCCGCCGCCTGGCGGAGGGCGTCGAGCCGCCGCAGCGCCGCCGCCGCCCCGCCAAGGGCAACTACCCGGTCGCCGAGGACGGCGCGCCCGCCGCCGACGCGACGTTGTGGTCGCCCGAGGCGCTCGGCGAGCGCGCGGTGTCGGACAAGAAGGTGCGTCGCGTGCGGCGCGACCTGCACGTGGCGCCGGAGGACCTCGTCGGCGCCCCGGAGGACCTGGTGGACGACGGGGCGGACGACGACGTCCTCGACGACGCGGCGGAGGGCGTGCGGGCGGACGAGCCGCGCGACGGCTGACCCGCGCTCCGGACGGGTGCGTCCCACCGTCCGGGACGCCGGGACACACCCGTCCGTGCGGCCGCCCCTGGTTGACACCGGCGGTTAGGGTCGTCCAACCAGCTGGCACAGGGACGTGCAGGGTGGACCGGAAGGACGCTGCGCGACGCGGAACGGAGGGCCGACACCATGACCGAACCGGCTGCCCCTGGACACGACCTGCACCGCGAGCTCGCGGTGCTCGCCGCGAAGAACGAGCGCCTCAGCGAGGCCCTCGTCGCGGCGCGTGAGCAGATCCTCGAGCTCAAGCGCCAGGTCGACGACCTCGCGAAGCCACCCGGCACCTACGCCACGTTCCTCGCCGCGCGCGCCGACGGGACGGTCGACGTCGTCTCCGCCGGGCGGAAGATGCACGTCGGGGCGAGCCCCACGCTCGACGTGCACCGGCTGCACCCGGGCCAGGAGGTCATGCTCAACGAGGCCCTCACGGTCGTCGAGGCCGGCGGCTACGAGCAGGTCGGCGAGCTCGTCACCGTCAAGGAGATGCTCGGCGACCACCGCGCGCTCGTGGTGGGCCGCGGCGACGAGGAGCGCGTCGTGCGCTTCGCCGGCCAGGTCCGTGACGCGGGCGTGCGCGTCGGTGACGCGCTGACGATCGACTCCCGCAGCGGCTTCGTCTTCGAGGTCATCCCGCGCGCCGAGGTCGAGGAGCTCGTGCTCGAGGAGGTCCCCGACATCGACTACGGCGACATCGGCGGGCTCGGGCCGCAGATCGAGGCCATCCGCGACGCCGTCGAGCTGCCGTTCCTGCACCCGGACCTGTTCCGCGAGCACGGGCTGAAGCCGCCGAAGGGCGTGCTGCTGTACGGCCCGCCCGGGTGCGGCAAGACGCTCATCGCCAAGGCGGTCGCGCACTCGCTCGCGGCGACGGCGGCCGCGGCGCGCGGCGAGGACGTCACCGACGCGCGCAGCTACTTCCTCAACGTCAAGGGACCGGAGCTGCTCAACAAGTACGTCGGCGAGACCGAGCGGCACATCCGGCTGATCTTCGCCCGGGCGCGCGAGAAGGCGTCGCAGGGGCACCCCGTCGTCGTGTTCTTCGACGAGATGGAGTCGCTGTTCCGCACGCGCGGCACAGGCGTCTCGAGCGACGTCGAGACGACGATCGTCCCGCAGCTGCTGTCGGAGATCGACGGTGTCGAGCGGCTCGACAACGTCATCGTCATCGGGGCGTCGAACCGCGAGGACATGATCGACCCGGCGATCCTGCGGCCCGGCCGGCTCGACGTGAAGATCAAGATCGAGCGCCCCGACGCCGAGGGCGCCCGCGAGATCTTCGCCAAGTACCTGACGGCCGAGCTGCCGATCCACCCGGACGACCTGGCCGAGCACGGCGGGTCGGCGCCGGCGGCCGTCGAGGCGATGATCTCCCGGGTGGTCGAGCGCATGTACTCCGAGAGCGACGAGAACCGCTTCCTCGAGGTGACCTACGCGAGCGGCGACAAGGAGGTCCTGTACTTCAAGGACTTCAACTCGGGCGCGATGATCCAGAACGTCGTGGACCGTGCCAAGAAGACCGCGATCAAGGACCTCCTCTCGACGGGGCAGCGCGGCATCCGCGTCGACCACCTGCTCACGGCGTGCGTCGACGAGTTCAAGGAGAACGAGGACCTGCCGAACACGACGAACCCCGACGACTGGGCGCGCATCTCCGGCAAGAAGGGGGAGC
>JAPSIR010000300.1 GCA_031178625.1 Cellulomonas sp. | reverse complement strand
GGTCACGGTTCCATCACGGCCGCGGAGGAGCGGTGAGGTGCGCGTCCGGCGGTCGACGAGGTGCTGCTCGGCGCGCCCGTCGCCGGGCCACCGCCGACGTCCCGAGGAGCGCGGCCGTCACGGCGGCCGCCACCGCGGCGACCCACGCGGTCGCGGCGGCGTCCGCGGCGCTGTCGTACCCGGTGACGCGCACCACGTCGGGGTCGGCGACGGCGTGGTCGATGCGGACGACGCCACCCACCTGCAGGTCGCCGTCGACGTCCTCGAGCGTGGCGTGGTGCGCCCGGCCGTCGACGGCGAACGACACGTCGTACGAGTCCGGACCGCGGAACCGCTCGTCGTGGCGGTCGACGGTCGCGGTGGTGGTCACGTACCCCGCCTCGAACGCGGCGCGCTCCGCCACCGCGTCCCCCCACATGACGGTGACGACGACCGCGACCAGGGCGGCCACCAGCGCCCACCGGAACGCGCGGGCACCCGGCCCCGTCCACGGCAGGCGCCGCTCCGCGCCACGGGCCGGCTGCTGAGCACGCTCGCGCTCGGCGGCCCGGCGCTCCCGACGCCGCGCCGCGTGCTCCTCGCAGAGGACGTCGCGGTAGTCGGGCAGGCGGACGTGGCACCCGCACGGGCGTGCGCTGCCCGGCACGACACGGTGCGGCGCGGCGTCACGCCCCACGCCACCGTCGTCACCCATGGCCGCACCCTGGAAGAGCTGCGCGTTCGTGGGCCGACGTGCCGCGCCGCGTACGATCCCCCGGGCCCGCGATCGCGCCGGCCCTCCCCCAACGCAGGACGGACGGCGCATGAGCGCGCACACCACCACGCCGGTCACCCCCGCCGACGACTCCCTCGACAGCGTGCCCGGGACCGGCGCGGCGCCGGAGCAGCCGGGGGTGAGCCCCGCCGACTTCGCGACGTTCCTGCGGGTCGTCGACCAGGTCGCCGTCCTGCCGCAGGACCACCCGCAGCACGCGGCCGCCCGGCGCGCGTCCTCCGCGCTGTACAAGGCCGCCAAGAAGCACCGTCGCGGCGAGAAGCGCCGCCTCGTCGCGGAGGCCGACGCGGCCGTCGTCGCCGCGACCGCGACGGGCAGCCCCGGACGCATCGACGACGAGACGAACGGCCTGCCGCTGACGTCGGCGACGACGGGCGCGACCGCCGGCACGCTGCTGCGGGCGCGGCCCTGCTACGTCTGCAAGCAGGACTACACGGTCGTCGACGCGTTCTACCACCAGCTCTGCCCGCCGTGCGCGGCGCTGCACCACGCCAAGCGGGACGCCCGCACCGACCTGACGGGCCGGCGCGCGCTGCTCACGGGCGGGCGCGCGAAGATCGGCATGTACATCGCGCTGCGCCTGCTGCGCGACGGCGCGGACCTCACCATCACCACCCGGTTCCCGCGGGACGCGGTCCGCCGGTTCCGCGCCATGCCCGACGCGGACGAGTGGCTGCACCGGCTGCACGTGGTCGGCATCGACCTGCGCGACCCGTCGCAGGTGGTGGCGCTCGCGGACCACGTCGCGGCGCAGGGGCACCTCGACGTCCTGATCAACAACGCCGCGCAGACCGTGCGCCGCTCCCCCGGGGCGTACGCGCGGATCGCGGACGCGGAGTCGGCGCCGCTGCCCGCGGACGCAGCACGGATGATCACGACGTTCGGGCACACGAGCGACGCGCACCCGCGGGCGCTCGCGGGGTCGGTCAGCGAGCTGACCAGCCCGGCGCTCGCGATCGAGCGGGCGGCGCGCGCGGCGGCGGACGAGCTCGTCGCGCAGTCCCTGACGGCGGAGGCGGCGAGCCTCGAGCGGCTCGTCGCCGGCACGTCGATCGACGCGGGCGGGCTCGTCCCGGACGTCGCGGAGACGAACAGCTGGGTGGCGACCGTGGAGCAGGTCGACCCGATGGAGCTGCTCGAGGTGCAGCTGTGCAACCAGACGGCGCCGTTCATCCTCATCAGCCGGCTGCGCCCGGCGCTGGCCGCGTCACCGGCGCGCCGGACGTACGTCGTCAACGTCTCCGCGATGGAGGGCGTGTTCTCGCGCGGCTACAAGGGCCCCGGGCACCCGCACACCAACATGAGCAAGGCCGCGCTCAACATGCTGACGCGCACGAGCGCGGCGGAGATGCTGACGGACGGCATCCTCATGACCGCCGTCGACACCGGCTGGATCACCGACGAGCGCCCGCACCCCGCGAAGGTGCGGCTCGCCGAGGAGGGCTTCCACGCCCCGCTCGACCTGGTCGACGGCGCCGCGCGCGTGTACGACCCGGTCGTGCGGGGCGAGGCCGGCGAGGACCTGTACGGCTGCTTCCTCAAGGACTACGTGCGCGCACCCTGGTGAAGGCGACGTCCCCGGGCCCACGGCCGGGGGGCGCCGTTGAAGATGCTCAGCATGCTGAGCACTGGCACGCTGAGGGCATGGAGACCATGACCGCGGCCGTCGGCCGCCCCGCCACGTCCCGCGACCGGGTCCGTCAGGTCACGGTCCTCGTCGGTGCCGCCGTCGCGATCGTCGGCGCCGCCGTCGGCTCCGGCGCCTTCGGGGGGCAGCCGGTCGCCGAGGCCGCCGGGGGCGCGCTGTCGGCGACCGCCACCCCGGTGGCGCCGGACGGCCCCGCGTTCTCCATCTGGTCGGTCATCTACGCCGGCCTCGCGGTCTTCGCCGTGGTCCAGGCGCTGCCGCGGCAGACCACCGACCGGCGGCTGCGCGCCGTCGCGTGGTGGGTGCTCGCGTCGATGCTGCTCAACGCGCTGTGGATCGCCGTGGTCCAGGCCGGCTCGGTCGGCGGCAGCCTGCTCGTCATCGTCGCCCTGCTCGCCGTGCTCGCGACGACCTACGTGACGCTCGTCCG
>JAPSIR010000299.1 GCA_031178625.1 Cellulomonas sp. | reverse complement strand
CGGGTCGAGGCCGCGGCCCTTGTCGTGGCCGCGCCCGCGGTGGTCCGCCTCCTGGCCGGACGGCCCGTGACCGCCGCCGCGCGGCGCCTTGCCCACCTGCAGCAGCACCGGCGACTCCTGCGGGCCGGCGTCGATCGTCACGCCCGCGATGATCGCGCCCCGCACGTCCGCGACGCGCAGCGGCACCGCCCCGCCGGCCGACGTCAGCGTCGCGTGGCCCATGCCGAGCACGACTGTGCCCGCGCGCTTGACCTCGATGCTGCGCGCGACGTCGTACACGCCCGGCGTGAGCAGCAGGTGCTTGCCGCGCGCGAGCTGGCTGTTGATCGTCTGGATCCTGTCGCCCGGCTTGGCGACGTAGAAGTCGCGCAGCGGGATCGACCGGCCCGGCGTCATGCCGTCGGCCCACGTGATGCCGCGCGTGCCCTCGCGCGCCTCCGGCACGCGGACGTTCCAGCGGCCGCGCTCGTCGACGTAGAGGTACGGCTTCTCACGGCTCAGCGGGTTCTCGTCGAGCGTCGTGTACGGCGGGTCGGGGAACGTCGCGTCGTCCGGCGCGCCCTCGACGCCCGCGAACACCTGGTTCCACACGGCGTTCGACCAGCTGCGGACCTCGCTGTTGCGCGTCAGCCACTGCTGCTGCGACCCGTTCGTCACGTCCCCGAACCGGGAGTCGGCGATGAAGCCGCCGCTCGCGTACTGCGGGCCGGCCGTGCAGTAGTCCATGAGCGAGAAGCCGGGGTCGCCCTCGTCGGCGAGGACGTTGACGCGGCGCAGCGACACGGCCTGCGAGACCGCCCAGAAGTTGGCGGTGCGGCGGCAGTCGTCCTGGCCCGTGCCGTTGATGTCGATGGTCAGGTTCGACAGCGTGCGCCAGAAGTTGACCAGCGCGATGCAGTTGGGGTTCTCGGGGTCGGGCGACAGGCAGCGGTTGTACGTCTCGATCTTGCCGTGGACCGTGACGTCGGTCGGGGAGGCGCCCAGGCCGGCGACCTCGGTGTAGTAGCCGACCTTCATCTGCAGCGGCTGCTCGGCGGTGCCGTACTCGCCGGGCAGGAACAGCAGGCTGTAGCGGGCCGTGCCCATCTCGGCGTCGACCTGCTGCGCGTGGATCGCGTCGACGCGTGCCTGGATGTCGGCGACGGGCATGCTCGGGTCGAAGACGACCACGTTCGGCCCGAGGTCGGTAGCGGTCGGTGCGGCGGGGCCGCGGGGCGGGCCGGCGGTGGCCGTCGGTGCGAGCGTGGTGGCGGCGGCCGTGAGGGCCGCGACCGCGATCAGGGTGGCGCGACGACGTCGTCGTGACCTCGTCGCGGGCGTGCGGGGGTGGTCCATGCGTGTGCCTCTCCGTCGAGTTCCGGCATCGGACGCTTCGGAGCAAACCACACTTACCGACGTGTAAGTAAGGGGCTGGGGCGGCGACGATCGCGCCTCGTCGCGATAACACTTCCGGTGGGTGATGTCGGCGGGACGGGCTAGCGTGGCGCGGACTCGAGGGAAGGGGACCGACGTGGTGCTGATCGGCGCGCACGTGCGTGGCGACGACCCGGTGGCGGCCGCGACGGAGGTCGACGCGCAGGCCGTGCAGATCTTCCTGGCCGACCCGCAGGGGTGGAAGAAGCCCGTGCGGCGGCCGGACGCCGACGCGCTCATCGACTCGGGCCTCGGGATCTACGCGCACGCGCCGTACCTGGTCAATGTCGCGTCGACGAACAACCGCATCCGCATCCCGAGCCGCAACATGATCGCGCAGCACGCCGCCGCGGCCGCCGACCTCGGTGCGCGCGGGCTGATCGTGCACGGCGGGCACGTCGGCGACGGCGACGACATCGCCGTCGGCATCGACAACTGGCGCAAGACGTTCGCGCGCGCCGAGTACCCCGTGCGCGTGCTGGTCGAGAACACCGCCGGCGGCGAGAACGCCTGCGCCCGCACCCTGGACCGCTGGGCCATGCTCTGGGACGCGATCGGCGAGTACGAGGTCGGCGTCTGCCTCGACACCTGCCACGCGTGGGCCGCGGGGGAGGACCTCGAGACGATCGTCGAGCGCCTCACCGCCATCACCGGCCGCATCGACCTCGTGCACGCCAACAGCTCGCGCGACGAGCACGGGTCGAGCCGCGACCGGCACGCGAACTTCGCCACCGGGACGATCCCGGCGGAGCTCATCGCGCACGTCGTGCGGGAGGCCGGGTGCGACGTGGTCGTCGAGACGCCCGGCGAGCGGCAGGCCGAGGACGTGGCGTTCCTGAAGGCGGCGCTCGCGGGCTGAGGGGTTCCGGGACCCGCTGCCGAAGGCCTAGCGTCGGGGGCACATGCCTACCGACCCTTCCGGACGCATCGTCGCGTGGGACCGTCAGCTCCGCGACGTCCACGCCCGCCTCCGTGACAGCCTGCAGATCGCGCGGGACGCGATCGACGACGCGGCCGCCGAGCCGACGTCTCCCCGGCTCGCCGCCGACCTCCGCCTCTTCTGCACCGGCTTCTGCGCCGCCCTCGACGGGCACCACCGCGGCGAGGACGCGGTGATGTTCCCCGAGCTCGTCGCGCTCGACCCGTCGCTCACCGACGTCGTGTCCCAGCTGACGCGCGACCACAGCGTGCTCGCGCAGCTGCTCGGGTCGCTGCAGCGGGCGGTGGACACCGGGTCCGGCGGCGACGACCTGCACCGCCACCTCGACGGCATCGAGGCGATCATGGAGACGCACTTCCGGTACGAGGAGAAGCGCCTGCTCGAGCCGCTCGCGCGCCTGAGGAGCGGCCGGTCGCCGCGGGAGGTGCTGGGCCCGCTGGGGTGAGGCGGCGCGTGCCGGGTCGTGCAGCGTCCGTCGCGCCGGGCGTGACGAACGCTGC
>JAPSIR010000298.1 GCA_031178625.1 Cellulomonas sp. | reverse complement strand
GTCGTGCGAACCCGTCGCGTCGGCGGGACCGGCCGCCCCCGGGGCCGACTCCGACGGCTCGTCCGGCACCGGCACGGCGGCGACGACCGGCATGCCCGGGGGTCCGTCCGGCGCCGCGGGACGTGCCGGCGCGGCGGCGGCCGGCGCGACGGCGGGCGCGAGCGTCGCCAGCACCGGCTGCAGCGCGACCACCGCGAGGGCGACCGCCGCGGCGGTCACGGCCACGGCACGTCGGCTCCCGACCGCGCGGGCCGTCGCGACACCCGCGGCGACGAGGAGGGCGGCGAGCGCCACGAGGACCGTGGCGGTCGGGAGTGCACGGCCCGCGTGCGCGTGCGCGGCCACGGCGGCGGCGAGGGCGACGACGGCCGCACCGCCCCCGCGGAGGAGGAGCCGACGACCGGAGGGGGACCCGTCGGCGCGCGGGGGCGGCGCGGCCTCGTCGTCGAGCACCTCTCGACGGTGCCTGCGTCCCCGCACGCGGTCCACACGGTGAATCGCTTAGGGGACGCGTCGGCGTGACGTCCTTCCCGTCGGGCCGGTGACGGGTGACGATGAGCGGGCCCGCGCCCGCCCGACCGCCCGGAGGACCGATGTCCGTCCGCACCTCCCCCACGCCGCACGACGCGACCACCGGCACGCCCCACGGTCCCGGCTGCGGGCACTGCCCCTCGCGACGGGACGTGCTCGCCCGGGCGGGCGCCGCGGCGCTCGGCGTGGCGACGGTCGGCGTCCTCGCGGCGTGCGGTGGCGGCGCCCCGGACGCGGGTGGCGACGACGCCGGTGGCGAGGGCTCGTCGACCGGCGGTGCGGACGGCGCGCTGGCCTCGGTGGACGACGTTCCGGTCGGCGGCGCGCTGGCGGTGGAGGGCCCCGGCGGCACACCCGTGCTGCTGACGCAGCCGACCGAGGGGACCATCGTCGGGCTGTCGGCGGTGTGCACGCACCAGGGCTGCACGGTCGTCCCCGGCGACGACGCCCTCGAGTGCCCGTGCCACCGCTCGGTGTTCACGCTCGAGGGCGAGCCGGTGTCCGGGCCGGCGACCGAGCCGCTGCCGCCGTTCGCGGTGACCGTCGGCGACGACGGCCGGATCGTCGCCGGTGCCTGAGGCAGCGTCGGGCGCAGCACCTGAGCGCCGGGCACGCACCGGTGCGCGGCGCCCGGTCGCGTGGGTGCCGCGCGTGCTGGCCGCCGGCGCGGTCGCCGTGTCGGGCGTCGTGCACCTGTACCTGTGGCGGCTCGGCTACTTCGAGGGCATGTGGCTGCGCCCCCTGTTCCTCGCGCAGGGCGTCGGCGGGGTCGTGCTCGCGGTGCTGCTGGTGGCGTGGCGCAGCGCGCTGCCGCTGGTCGGCGCGGTGGCGTACGGCGCCGCGACGCTCGGCGGCTTCGTCGTCGCGACGACGCCCGGAGGCCTCGCCGGCGTGCAGGCCCGCTGGGAGGGCGGTCCCGAGTGGGTCTCGGCGCTGACGGAGCTGCTCGCGGTCGCCGCCGGCGTCTGGGCGCTGACCGCCGAGCGCCGCCCCCGCACCTGACGCCCCCTCCCGTGCCGGGGCGGCGCCGGGACGGGGGTGGCGCGGGCGTCAGCCCCAGACGAGAGCCTGCGCCGGGTCGGCCAGGACCGCCGCCACGTCGGCGAGGACGCGCGCACCCAGCTCGCCGTCGACGAGCCGGTGGTCGAAGCTCAGCGCCAGCTGCGTCACGTGCCGCGGCTTCACCTTGCCCTTGTGCACCCACGGCTGCTGCCGGATCGCTCCGAAGGCGAGTATCGCCGCCTCGCCCGGGTTGAGGATCGGCGTGCCGGTGTCGATGCCGAACACCCCGACGTTGGTGATGGTGATCGTGCCGTCGGACATGTCGGTGGGCGACGTGCGGCCCGCGCGGGCGGTCGCCGTCAGCTCGCCGAGCCCGCGCGCGAGCCCCAGCAGGTCGAGCCGGTGCGCGTCCTTGATGTTCGGCACGACGAGCCCGCGGGGCGTCGCCGCGGCGATGCCGAGGTTGACGTAGTGCTTGTAGACGATCTCCTGCGCGTCGTCGTCCCAGGACGCGTTGATCTCCGGGTGCCGGTCGACGGCGAGCAGCAGCGCCTTCACCGCGACCAGCAGCGGCGTGACGCGCACGTCGGCGAACTCGCGGTCGCCGCGCAGCCGCTCGACGAGCTTCATCGTCCGCGTCACGTCGACCGTGTGGAAGACGGTGACGTGCGGGGCGGTGAACGCGCTGGACACCATCGCCTCGGCCGTGCGCTTGCGCACGGACCGGACGGGCACGCGCGTCTGCCGGGCGTCGGGCGTGACCGTGCCGCTGGCGAGCCACGGCTGGTCGTCGCCGGGGTAGGTGGCGAGCGTGCGGGCCTCCGCGCGCGCGGCGTGCGCGAGCACGTCCTCGCGCGTCACGATGCCGCCGGGGCCGGTCGCCTGCACGCCGTCGAGGTCGACCCCGAGGTCGCGCGCGAGCTTGCGCACGGGCGGCTTCGCGAGCGCGTGCAGCCGGACGGCGGTGTCGGTGGCCGTCGTCGTGGCCGGTGCCTCACGCGAGCCCGGGGCGGGGCGCGCGGGCGACGCCGCGGGACGGGACGGCGACGCGGGGGCAGCCGCCGTCGCGGCCGGGGCAGCCGCCGTCGCGGCGGGATCGGCGGACGGCGCGGCAGCGGCGCGCGGACGCCGCCGCGAGCCGGTGTCGCCGATGCCGTACCCGACGAGCACGGCACCGGAGCCCTCGTCGGCGGACGCGGCGGACGGCGCGACCCGCTCGTCGCGGGCGGCCTCCACCTCGTCGGCCCCGCCCGGCTCCTCCGACGCGCGGCTGGGGTGCGGGTGGTGCGCGCGCGGGCCGTCGTGGCGTGCGGGCTCGGCGGCGGGCCGGG
>JAPSIR010000088.1:4735-11960 GCA_031178625.1 Cellulomonas sp. | reverse complement strand
TCCTCGCCGCGACGCACGCGCTCGAGCTCGACGTCCGTCTCGCGCCGGCGGCGCTCCGCGAGGACCGCCGCGAGGAACGCCTCCGGGTGCGTCCCGGCGGGCGGCGGGGGGCTCACGAACGGCCCGAGCTCCGCGCACAGCCGCGTGCCGAGCTCGACGCGGGAGGCGGGGTGCAGACGGTCGGCGCGCGCGAGGAACTGCCGGACCGCCAGCGCGAGGCCGTCCGGCAGGCGCGCGACGTCGGCGTGGGCGGCCCAGCCGGCGAGCGCGGGCGGCATCGGGGTCTCCCGGCGCACGGGCGCGGCCCCGCGCACGCGCGCCGCGTACGTGCCGGCGAGGACGTCCCCGACACGCTTGCCCTGGGGGTGCACCAGGGACGTCAGGAGGGCGACCGAGCCGAGCGTCGCCCACAGCTCGAGCACGCCCGTGAGTGCACGCACGAACGCCTGCCGGAACGTGATGGGACCGCCGTCGTCCCGGACGACCCGGACGCCGGCGACGAGCTTGCCGAGCGAACGGCCGCGCGTCAGCGTCTCGACCGTCGTCGGCAGGACCAGCACGACCGTGACGAGGACGACGATCGTGAGGATCCGGCCGGTCTGCGCGTCGAGCGCGAGCTCGACGCCCCCCAGCACCTTCGTGGCCAGCCAGGCGCCGACGAGCAGGGCGATCACGTCGACGAGGCCGCCGCACAGCCGGGACGCCACCGAGGCGGGGCGCGTGTCGAGCAGGACGCCCTCGCCGATGACGACGCCGTCCGCCGGTCCGTCCGGTCGCCACCCCGTGCCCACGCTCACCTGCGCAGACTAGCCGCCGGGCGGCACCGCGCGGCGGCCGGCGGGTGGCAGGCTGGGGGTGTGGACCTCGACGCCTGGACCCGCGCCCGGACGCCCCTGTGGACGCGCCTCGACGAGCTCGTGCGCGCGCGCCGGCTCGACGGCGCGCAGGCGGACGAGCTCGTGCGGCTGTACCAGGCCACCGCGACCGACCTGTCGGCCGTGCGGTCGGCGGCGCCGGACCCCGAGACGGTCACCCGGCTGTCGCAGCTGCTCGGCCGCGCGCGGGGGCGGCTCGCCGGCACGCACGCGCCGGCGTGGTCGGACGTCGCCCGGTTCGTCGTGGTGAGCGTCCCCGCCGCGCTCCACCGGATCCGCTGGTGGACGGTCGCCGTGATGGTCGCGTTCCTCGTCGTCGGCGTCGCGACGGGCCTGCTCGTCGCGCTCGACCCCGACGCGCGCGCCCTCATGGGGACCCCCGCGACGCAGCGCGAGTACGTCGAGGAGCAGTTCGCCGCGTACTACGAGCCCGGAGCCGGCTTCGCGACGATGGTCTGGACGAACAACGCCTGGATCGCCGCCGTCTGCGTCGGCACCGGGATCACCGGCGTGCTGCCCGTGTACATGCTGCTCAGCAACGCGGTCAACGTCGGTGCTGCGGGCGGGCTCATGGCGGCGCACGGGCGGCTGGACGTGTTCCTGCAGCTCATCTCGCCGCACGGGCTGCTCGAGCTCACCGCCATCTTCGTCGCCGGGGCCGCGGGCCTGCGGCTGTTCTGGACGATGGTCGACCCGGGCCCGCGCCCGCGCGGGCGCGCGCTGGCGCAGGAGGGCCGCGCGCTGTTCACGGTGGCGATCGGCCTCGTCGGGGTGCTCGCGGTGTCCGGCCTGGTCGAGGGGTTCGTCACCGGTTCGACGCTGCCGTGGCCGGTGAAGGTCGCGATCGGCGTCGTCGTGCTCGCCGCGTTCTGGGCCTACACGCTCGTGCTGGGCCGGCGGGCGGTCGCGGCCGGGGAGACGGGGGACCTCACGGCGGACCGGGCGGGGTACACGGTCGCGACCGCGGGCTGACCGCCCCCCGGGGGCCGCGCCGGGGCGCACGGAGCCTCACGTCGTGGCCACGCCGACCTCGTGGTCGTCGGCGTCGTCCGCGACGAAGCGGACGAACGCCTCGCCCTCGGCCACGACGTCGCGGCGCTCCGACGCGGTCAGGGGTTCGAGCGGCGTGACCGTCAGCGTGGCGCGCGTGCGCGTCCCGGTGGTGGTGCGTGTGACGGCCCACGTCGCACGGACGCGGCCGTCGACGAGCACGGCCGCCGGCGTGCGGCCGTTCGGCGTCTGCAGGCTCCGACGGTGCGCGTCGTCGATGATCCGCCCGCGCCGGTCGTGCGACAGCCACACGTCGTCGTAGTCGGCCAGGTAGCGCACGGGGGCGGGGACGTCGGGGCCGGGTCGCGGCGCGTCGGGCAGGTCGAGCAGGACGCGGGGGCGTCCGGACGCCGTCACGGGCGCCGCGGGCAGCTCGACCAGCCGGTCGCGCACCCGGTCGACGACGGTGCGCAGCCCGCGCAGGGCGGACCACGCCTGCACGTCGGCGACCGACGCCGGCCCGTACGCCGCCAGGTACCGCAGCACGAGGCGCTCCTCGGCACGGCGACGCACGTCGGGGTCCGTCAGGTCGCCCGCTGCCGCGACGGCAGCGGGCACCCACGCGTCCAGCGTGGTGAGCGTCGGCGCGGCGGACCCGCGCCACAGCCCGCGCGGCGGCACCTGCACGAGCGGCAGCAGCGCCCGCGCGAACGTCGCGAGGTCCTTGGGGTCGACGTCGGGCCACGTGGCGGCGAGGTGGGCCCCGAGGCGCGTCGTCGGGCGCGGCTCGGCCGCGACGTGCTCCGCGGCCAGCCGTGCGAGCAGGTCGAGGTCGACGGCGTCCGCAGCGGCGCGCCGCTGCGGGTTCGCCTGCAGCTCCCGGTGCAGGACCGGGCGGACGAGCGTCTCGAGCACGGCCGCGTCGCCGGCGGTCACGAGGTGGATCGTGGAGCGCATGACGGCGATCCGCACGAGGCGGCGCTCGAGCAGCAGCGCGTCGAGCATCTCGGTGCGGAAGCCCTCCACCCGGCTCCACAGCCCCACGAACGGGGACCAGGGGTTCTGCGCCTGCAGCCCGACGAGATCCGTGACCACCTGCTCGACGTCCTCGGTCGACCGGGTCAGCAGGTGCTGGCGTGCCAGCAGCGCGCGGTTGAGCGCGCGGTCGTCGAGCGGGGCGTCCACGGGGCGACGCTAGCGCGCACCGGCGCGCCGCCGAGGCCGGTCGCGCGGTGGGCGCGCCGGTCCGCCGGCGCTCAGAGGCGGCCCGCCGCCTTGAGGGCGAGGTACGTGTCCGCGAGCCGGGGCGCGAGCTCGTCCGGCAGCGCCTCGACGACCTCGACGCCGCGCTGCCGCAGGCGCAGGCCGACGGCGGCGCGCTCGAGGAGGGCCCGCTCGGCGGCCGCCGCGTCGAAGACCTCCTCCACGGTGCGCCGTGCCGTCCGGAGCTCCTCGAGCTCGGGGTCGGCGACGGACGCGAGGACCACCTGGTGGCGCCGCGTGAGCTGGCCGACCACCTCGAGCAGCCCCTGCTCGACGGCCGCCGGGTCGAGGGACGTCAGCAGCACGACGAGCGCCCGCCGGCTCAGCCGCGACCGGACCTGGGTGACCAGGCCGGCCCAGTCGGTCTCCACGAGCTCCGGCTGCACACCGGCCAGCGCCTCCGCCAGCCCGGGCAGGACACGGCTCTGGTGCGTGTCGGCCACGCGGGCGCGCACGCGCCGGTCGTACGCGAGCAGCTCGACGCGGTCACCGGCGTGCGCGGCCAGCACGCCGAGCAGCAGCGCCGCCTCGACCGACGCCTCCAGCCGGGTCGCGTCGAGCACGCGGGCGGCGCTCGTGCGCGAGGTGTCCACGACGAGCAGCACGTGCCGGTCGCGCTCGGGCCGCCACGTGCGGACCACGACCTCCTGGCGCCGCGCGGTCGCGCGCCAGTCGATCGAGCGGACGTCGTCGCCGTCGACGTACTCGCGCAGCGAGTCGAACTCCGTGCCGGCGCCGCGCACCTGCACGGCCGCGCGCCCGTCGAGCTCGCGCAGGCGCGCGAGCCGCGACGGCAGGTGCCGGCGGGACGCGAACTCGGGCAGCACGCGCAGTCGCGCGGGCACCGTGAGCGACACCTGGCGCCCCGCGAGACCGAGCGGGCCGACCGTGCGGAGCGTGACGCGGTCGCCCGGCAGGTCGCCGCGGCGGGTGGGGACCAGCGGGGTGGTGACCGTGCGCGACTCGCCCGGTGGCACGTCCACACGGTGCCGGGGCGTGCGCGCCCCGGTCGGCGCGTCGCCGCCGGGCAGGGCGGACGGCGGCCACGCGTCCCGCACGAGCCCGCGCACGCGGCGGTCGCCCACCGCGCGGAGCGTGAGCGACGAGCGCGTCGCCTGCCCGAGCCGCACCGCGCGCGGCACGTCGCGGGACACCGCGACCTCGCGCGGCGACGCCGCGAGCGCCACGTCGACGGCGCACAGCACGGCCACGACGACCGCCCAGACCAGCACGGTGACGGGCGCGGGCAGCACCGCGACCGGAAGCAGGCCGGCGAGCGCGACGAGGACCGCGCGGGAGGTGACCGCCACGGGTCAGCGGGGGACCGGGACGGACGCGAGCACGGTGTCGAGCACCGACTCGGTGGTGACGCCCTCGATCTCCGCCTCGGCGCGCAGCTGGACGCGGTGCCGCAGCGTCGGGTGCGCGAGCGCCTGCACGTCGTCGGGCGTGACGTAGCCGCGCCCGGACAGCCACGCCCACGCGCGGGCGGTCGCGAGCAGCGCCGTCGCGCCGCGGGGCGAGACACCGAGCGCGAGGGACGGCGACGTGCGCGTCGCCCGGCACACGTCGACAACGTAGCCGAGCACCTCAGGCGCGACCTGCACCCGGGCCACCTCGGCGCGGGCGCGGGCGAGCTCGGCGGCACCGGCCACGGCGCGGACGCCGGCCGCGGCGAGGTCCCGCGGGTCGAAGCCGGCGGCGTGCCGGGCCAGGACCTCGACCTCGTCCGCGCGCTCCGGGAGCGGCAGCGTGAGCTTGAGCAGGAACCGGTCCAGCTGGGCCTCGGGCAGCGGGTAGGTGCCCTCGTACTCGACCGGGTTCTGCGTGGCGACGACGACGAACGGGTCGGGCAGCGGGCGCGGGACGCCGTCGACCGAGACCTGCCGCTCCTCCATGGCCTCGAGCAGGGACGCCTGCGTCTTCGGGGGCGTGCGGTTGATCTCGTCGGCGAGGAGCAGGTGGGTGAACACCGGGCCCTCGCGGAACGAGAACTCGGCCGTGCGCGCGTCGTACACCAACGACCCGGTGACGTCACCCGGCATGAGGTCGGGGGTGAACTGCACGCGCTTGGTGCCGAGGGACAGCGCGCCCGACAGGCTGCGCACGAGCAGCGTCTTCGCCACGCCGGGCACGCCCTCGAGCAGCACGTGCCCGCGGCACAGCAGCGCGATGATCAGCCCGGTGACGGCGGCGTCCTGGCCGACGACGGCCTTGCCGACCTCGGCGCGGACGGCGGCGAGCGCGGCGCGCAGGTCCTCGGTGGGGGTGAGGACGGCGGGGCCGTCGGGCACCGGACCGCCGGGCGCGGACGTCGCGGCGCCGGCCGGTGCGGCCGGGGGCGCCGGCGGGTGCGGCGCGGCGGGTGCGGGCGCCGGCGGGTAGGGCGTCTCGTCGGTCACGGTCGGTGAACCTCGCTCTCCAGGTGGTGCAGGTCGTCGGCGAGCCGCTGCAGGCCCGCGTCGTCGGTGGGGGGCGGCCCGTACAGGAGCTGCTCCACGTGGTCCGAGGGTCGCCCGGACGCACGGGCCACGGCATCGACGAGCGCGGGAGCAGGCGTCGAGCGCGGCAGCCCCAGCCGGTGCGCCGTGCGCGTCGCGGTGCCGGCCCGCAGCGCCGCCGCCGCGTGCCCGTGCGCCCGTCCGCGGCGGTACAGGCGCCCGCGCCCGCGCGTCGCCTCGGCGGACCGCACCACGACGGGCAGCGGCTCGGCGACGACGGGGCCGAGCCGGCGGGCGCGCCACAGGACGACGACCGCGAGCACGAGCAGCAGCCACAGCGTCACGGGGCGCACCCACGGCACGAGGTCGGTGAGGGACGCACCGCCGTCGTCGGGGCGGGCGGCACCGGCGTCGTCGAGGCTCGGCACGTACCAGACGAGGTGGTCGTGCCGGCCGAGCACGCGCAGCGCGAGCGAGGCGTTGCCCTCGTCGACGATCGCGTCGTTGGTGAGCGGCCTCAGGTCGGACAGCGCCGTGAGGCGGCGACCGTCCTGCTCGAGCACCACGTACGCACCCTCGGTCGCCGGTCCGCCGGCGGGCGGGAAGCAGACCGTCGCGGCGCCCGAGGTGTCCTCCACGGACCCGGCGGCGGACACCGTGCCGGCGGCGACCGCGTCCGGGTCGTCGCACGCCGCCGTGCGGACGCCGCGCGGGGAGACGTCGCCGCCCGCCGTGAGCTCCGGCGCCACGAGGGACAGCGCCCAGCCGGCGTCGACGAGGACGAGGTCGTTGTCGAGGTCGGCCAGGCGCTCGACCTGCTCGGGGAGCAGCCACACGTCGCCGACCACGAGCACCGTGCCGCCGCGTGCCGCCGCCGCCTCCGCGGCGCCGGTCGTGCGGACGTACTCGACCTCCACGCCGCGCCGCTCGAGCACCTGGGCGAGGGCGCGTGCGCCGCCGGCGCCGGCGTTGTCGGGCGCGCCGGGCGTCGTGCTGGACGGCGGGGCGGGGAGCAGCAGCACGAGGACGCCGAGCACCAGCACGGCCGCCACCACGAGCCACGGGCGCAGGCGCCGCCACCGACCGACGGCGCGGGTGCGGCCGGTCGTGCCGTCGCCGAGGACCTCGCCCGGGCGCAGCGGTGCGCCGGCCGCGGGCGTGCCGGGTGTGGCGGCGGGGGCCGGGGGTGCGCTCACGCGGCACCGTCCGAGGCGCTCGGACCGCCGGTTGCGGTCGCCACGGCCGGGACCTGCCCGACGCGGGCGGCGCGCACGGCGGCGTCGAGGTCGCGCAGGCGGCGGTCGTCCTCCGGCGTGGCGCCGCGGTGCCCGTAGACGACGTCGTCGAACCGGTCGCCGCCGCGGGCCAGGTCGCCGGCCACCGCGGGCAGCGCACGTGCGGCCAGACCGGCCGCCTCGTGCGCGGTGCGGCCGGGCCGCTCGTCGAGCACGCCGCGCTCCTCGAGCGCCCGCACCACGGCACGGAACCGCTCGGCCACGGCGCCGGCCCAGTCGCCCGCCGCGGCAGCGGCGTCCGCGGCCGCGCGCAGGTCGTCGGCGGTGCGGCGGTCGTCCGCGGCGAGGACGGCCTGCGCCCGCCGCCGTGCCGTGACACGGCCGCGCACGGGCCCGGCGACCCACAGGGCGATCGCGACGA
>JAPSIR010000088.1:0-4635 GCA_031178625.1 Cellulomonas sp. | reverse complement strand
ACGGCGGTCAGCACCACCGTGACGGCCGGGGACCCCGTCACGCCGGCGAGCAGGCCCGACAGGACGCCCGCCGGGACGAGGAAGAGCGACGTGACCACGACCACGAGCACCGTCGCGAGCAGGTACGTGCCGAACAGGCGCCAGAAGCTGCCGCGCGTGAGGCGCCAGGCGCGCGCGACGGTCGCGCGGAACGGCTTGCCCTCGAGGACGAGCGCGGGCGGCACCAGGAGCGTGCGGACGGTCACCCACACGAGCGCGACGACGTACAGGATCCCGCCGAGCACGAGGGCGGTGAGCGCCGCACCCTCCTGCTGCTGGCTGAACAGGAGCAGGACGAGCCCGAACCAGGCGGCGCCCACGAGCGCCTGCGCGAGCAGGACGAGCAGGGCGAAGCCGAGGACCCACCAGACGCGGCGGGTGCGCAGGACGTCGCGGAGCTCGACGCGCCGCCCGAGGACCGAGCGGCTCACCGAGACGATGAGGAACCCCGTGAGCACGCTCGTCGCGGGCAGCAGCAGCGGCTGCGTCGCCGACTGCGCGAGGCCCATGGAGAACACCTCGCTGACCGCGCCGGCGTCGGCACCCGTCACGTCCGCGCCCGCGAGCGCGTCGCCGAGCGACGCCGCCACGAGGCCGGCGACGTAGAGCTGCACGAGCGTCTGCAGCGCCACGGCCACCGTGGTGACGAGCGCCGCGAGCCCGAACATGACGACGGGGTTGTGGCGGACGGCGCGCACGGACCCGTCGAGGACCTCGCCGAGACCGAGGGGGCGCAGCGGGACGATGCCCGGCTGCAGCGGTGCCGGTCGCCACGGCCCGGTGGCGCCGCCGGGCACCTGCCCGGCGGGACCGGTCGCCGTCTGCCCCCAGGGGGCGGCGGGCGGCCCGGCGTGCGCTGCGGAGCGCGGTGCGGCAGGCGGCGCGGCGGGCGCGCCCCAGCCGGGGGGCGACGCCGGCGCGCCCCAGCCGCCCGAGGGGGTGGGAGCGGGAGACGCGGTCCCGGACGAGGGCGCTGCCGGCGGCGCCGCAGGACCGGCAGGGCCCGCGGCGTCGCCGTCGGGTCCGCCGCCGGGTCGTCCCGCCGACGGGCTGACCCACGGCGAGGAGGACGTGCCGTCGTCCTGCGGTGCGGTCATGCTCTCCACGGCTCCTCGGTGCGGCGTGCGGGTCGGGGCCATCGTGCCACGCGCGGGCTCGGCGACCGGCCAGGTCACGGACCCGCGTGGGCGGACGGGGCGCACCGGGGCCTGTGGTCGGGTCGCCCGGCGGGCGCGTCACCCGCACGGCCGTGCGCGGCGCCCCCGGACGCACGTCCGACGGTGAGAGGATCACGGGCATGAGGGGACGCGTGCTGGTGGTCGACGACGACACCGCCCTGGCCGAGATGATCGGCATCGTGCTGCGCTCGGAGGGGTTCGAGCCGGTGTTCTGCGAGGACGGCGACGAGGCGCTGGCGGTGTTCCGGCAGACCCAGCCGGACCTCGTGCTGCTCGACCTCATGCTGCCCGGGCGGGACGGCAACGAGGTCTGCCGCCTCATCCGCGCGGAGTCCGGCGTGCCCATCGTCATGCTCACGGCGAAGAGCGACACGGTCGACGTCGTGCTCGGCCTGGAGTCGGGTGCCGACGACTACATCAGCAAGCCGTTCAAGCCGAAGGAGCTCGTGGCGCGCGTCCGCGCGCGGCTGCGGCGCAGCGACGAGCCCGCGCCCGAGCACCTGTCGATCGGCGACCTGTCGATCGACGTCCCGGGCCACCGGGTGGAGCGCGCCGGGCGGCCCATCTCGCTCACGCCGCTGGAGTTCGACCTGCTCGTCGCGCTCGCGCGCAAGCCGTGGCAGGTGTTCACGCGCGAGGTGCTGCTCGAGAAGGTGTGGGGCTACCGGCACGCGGCGGACACGCGGCTCGTCAACGTCCACGTGCAGCGGCTGCGCTCCAAGATCGAGACGGACCCGGAGCGGCCGGAGATCGTCGTGACCGTGCGCGGCGTCGGCTACAAGGCGGGCGTGCAGGGGACGTGAGGGTCGTGCCGTGGTCCGTGTGAGCGCCTGGGGGCGGCTCGGCCGCGCCCGCGCGGGTCGCCGGCTGCGGGGCGTGACGCGCTGGTGGCGCTCCTCCCTGCAGGCGCGCGTGCTCGTGTCCACCCTGGGCATCGGGCTCGTCGCGCTCGCGCTGCTCGGGGCGTACGTGGGCGACCGCATCAGCTCCGGCCTGTTCGAGGCACGCCTGAAGCAGGTGCTCGGCGAGAGCGCCCGCAGCACGCTGCAGGCGCAGGACGTCTTCGCGTCCGCGACGGCGACCACGCGCGCCGACGTGCAGCAGCTGCTGCGGGACGTGACGGAGGCGCAGCGCAGCGGCGGGTCGGGGGAGCGCGAGGTCTTCGTGCTGCGTGCCCCCGGGCAGCAGTCGACCGTCGAGGTCGGTGCGACCGCGACGGACCGCACGCTCGTCGACCTCGTCAGCCGCGAGCTCAAGGAGGCGACGGCGGAGGGCGGGCAGCAGTGGCAGTCGGTGTCCGTGCCGGACGCGGACGGGCGGCCGCAGCCAGGCATCGTCGTCGGGCAGGACGTCACGGTGCCCGTGGTCGGCACCTACCAGATGTTCTTCCTCTACGGCCTGGAGGCGGAGCAGGAGCGCCTGGACTTCCTGCTGCGCACGCTCGCGTTCGCGGCCGCGGCGCTCGTCCTGCTGCTCGGTGCCATGACGTGGTCGGTCACGCGCCGCACCGTGCACCCGGTCCAGCAGGCGGCGCAGGTCGCGGAGCGGCTGGCCGACGGGCACCTGTCCGAGCGGATGACCGTGCGGGGCGACGACGAGATGGCCCGGCTCGCGCGCTCGTTCAACGAGATGGCGGAGGGCCTGCAGGACCAGATCCGGCGGATGGAGGAGCTGTCCACCCTGCAGCGGCGCTTCGTGTCGGACGTGTCGCACGAGCTGCGCACGCCGCTCACGACGATCCGCATGGCGGGTGAGGTCATCCACGCGTCGCGCGACGACTTCGACCCGGCCGCCAAGCGGTCGGCCGAGCTGCTGCAGACGCAGCTCGACCGCTTCGAGGACCTGCTCGCCGACCTGCTGGAGATCAGCCGGTTCGACGCCGGCGCCGCCGTGCTCGACGCCGAGCGGCGCGACGTGCGCGACGTCGTGGTGCAGGCCGTCGACCACGCGACGACCCTTGCGCAGCGCCGTGGCTCGTTCCTCAGCGTGCGGCTCGGCGACGAGCCGGCGACGGCCGACGTCGACCCGCGCCGCGTCGAGCGCGTCCTGCGCAACCTGCTCGTCAACGCCGTGGAGCACGCCGACGGCAGCACGGTCGAGGTGACCGTCGGTGCCGACGCGCGCGCGGTCGCCGTGACCGTGCGGGACCACGGCGTCGGCATGACCGCCCAGGAGGCCGCCCACGTGTTCGACCGCTTCTGGCGCGCCGACCCGGCGCGCGCCCGCACCACCGGCGGCACCGGCCTCGGCCTCGCGATCTCGCTCGAGGACGCCCACCTGCACGGCGGCCGGCTCGAGGCGTGGGGGCGTCCCGGCCGCGGCGCGTGCTTCCGCCTCACCCTGCCGCGCCGCGCCGGCATCCTGCTCGACGGCTCCCCGCTGCCGCTCGTCCCCGCGGAGGTGCCCGAGCAGGTCGGGTCCGCGCCGCTGCCGCGCACCGACCCGGCCGCGCTGCCGGAGCTGCCCGCGATGACCGGCGAGATCGCCGTCGTCGCGGACCTGCGCGACCCGACGCGCACGGACGTCGTGACCGAGCCCGGCCGCGCGGGCTCGACGACCGCGGGCGGTGCCGCGTGACCGGGCCGCGCCGGGCGCGCGCCACGGCGCTCGTGACGGCCGCGTGCGCGGCCGCGCTCGCGGGCTGCGTCGCCCTGCCCACGTCGGGGCCCGTCACCGCGGGGGACGGCGAGGTCCGGGAGCAGGAGGGCATCGTGGTGCTCGCGCAGGGCCCGCAGGCGGACGCCGGACCCGCGGAGATCGTCGAGGGCTTCCTGCTGGCGGGCGCGGCCGAGGTGACGGGCGACTTCGCGGTGGCCCGCGAGTACCTCGCCGGCGACGCGCGCGCCGAGTGGGACCCGACGGCGGGCGCCACGGTGGCGCGCTCGGTCGAGTTCGAGGAGACCGGCGAGGCGCAGGTCACGGTCGAGCTCGACGTCGTCGGCAAGCTCGACGCGGGCGGGGTGTTCGCCGAGACGCCGCGGGACTCCCGGGAGTCGGCGCGGTTCGAGCTCGTTCAGGACGGCGACGGCGACTGGCGCATCACGCACGCGCCCGACGGTGTGGTGATCACGCCCGCCAACCTCGACCAGCAGTACCGGTCGGCGCGGCTGTGGTTCCTCGCGCCGGGTGCCGACGTGCTCGTGCCGGAGGTGCGCCTGCTCCCGCAGCGCGACCGGAACCTGCCGACCGCGGTGGTCAAGGCGCTGCTCGCCGGGCCGTCGCCGTGGCTGCGCGACGCCGTGGAGACCGCCGTGCCCGTGGGGGTCGAGCTGAAGCCGGAGGCCGTCCTCGTCGAGGACGGGGTGGCGGAGGTGTCCCTGCAGCCCGCACGAGCCGTGCAGGACGCCGACCGGGGGCTGCTGCTCGCGCAGCTGGAGGAGTCGCTGCGCCCGCTCGGCATCGCGTCGGTGCGGGTGCG
>JAPSIR010000087.1 GCA_031178625.1 Cellulomonas sp. | reverse complement strand
CGGCGGCCAGGACGCGCACGGCCAGCAGACCCGCGTTGCGCGCGCCGCCGACGGAGACGGTCGCCACGGGCACGCCCGCCGGCATCTGCACGATCGACAGGAGCGAGTCCATGCCGTCGAGGTGCGCCAGCGGCACGGGCACGCCGATCACCGGCAGGGGCGTGAGGGCGGCGAGCATGCCCGGCAGGTGGGCCGCTCCCCCGGCGCCGGCGACGACCGCCCGCAGGCCGCGGTCGGCGGCCGAGCGGCCGTACGCGACCATCTTGTCGGGCTGGCGGTGCGCGGAGACGACATCCACCTCGACGGGCACGCCGAACTCGGTGAGCGCGTCGGCGGCCGCCTGCATGACCGGCCAGTCGGAGTCCGACCCCATCACGATGCCGACCAGGGGCGTGCCGCTCATGCCGTTCCTCCGTCGCGGGGTGCGGACGTCTCGCCGCGCAGCAGCGCGACGGCGGCCCGCGCACGGGCGCGGACGTCCTCGAGGTCCGGGCCGCTGACGTTGACGTGCCCGAGCTTGCGTCCGGGCCGCACCGCCTTGCCGTACAGGTGCACCTTGGCGCCCGGGTCCGCCGCGAGCACGGCGGGCAGCGCGTCGGTCGGGTCGTCGAGGTCGCTGCCCAGCAGGTTGACCATCACGGTCCACGGGGCGCGCGCCGCGGTGCCGCCGAGCGGCAGGTCGAGGACGGCGCGCAGGTGCTGCTCGAACTGGCTGGTCACCGCGCCGTCGATGGTCCAGTGCCCCGAGTTGTGCGGGCGCATGGCGAGCTCGTTGACCAGCACGCGCGGCGGCCCGCCGTCCGGGTCGGCGACCTCGAACATCTCCACCGCGAGGACGCCCGTCACGTCCAGCCCCTCGGCCACACGGCGCGCGACGTCCTCCGCGGCCGCGGCGGTGACCGGATCGAGGTCCGGCGCCGGCGCGACGACCTCGGCGCACACGCCGTCGCGCTGCACCGACTCGACGACCGGCCACGTGGCCGACCCGCCCGACGGCGTGCGGGCGACGAGGGCGGCGAGCTCGCGGCGGAACGGCACGAGCTCCTCGACGAGCAGGCGCGGGCCCGTGCCGTCGGACGCCGCGGCGAGCCAGTCGGCCACGTCGGCGGCGTCGCGGACGACGCGCACCCCCTTGCCGTCGTACCCGCCGCGGGCGGTCTTGACGACGGCGCGCCCGCCGGACGCGGCGAGGAACGCGGTCAGGTCGTCGGCCGACGCGACCGGCGCCCAGCGCGGGCACGGCACGCCGAGGGCGGTCAGGCGCTGCCGCATGACGACCTTGTCCTGCGCGTGCAGCAGCGCCTCGGGGCCGGGCTGCACCGGCACGCCCGCGGCGGCGACGGCCGCGAGCACGTCGGCCGGCACGTGCTCGTGCTCGAAGGTGAGGACGTCGGCGCCCGCGACGAGCGCCGTCACGGCGGCCACGTCGGCGGCGGCGCCCACGGGCGCGTCCGCGACGGCCTGTGCGGCCGAGGAGCCGGGCGCCTCGACGAGCACGCGCAGGTGCAGCCCGAGCGCGGTGGCGGGTCCGGCCATCATGCGGGCGAGCTGTCCGCCGCCCACGACGGCCACGGTCGGTGGTGTCACGGGCGACGAGCCTAGTCGTCAGGGGACGGAGGCCTGCACCAGCCGGCCGAAGCCCTGCACGACGAGAGGGCC
The DNA here is from genome assembly GCA_031178625.1 of Cellulomonas sp. Classification (GTDB taxonomy): domain Bacteria; phylum Actinomycetota; class Actinomycetes; order Actinomycetales; family Cellulomonadaceae; genus Cellulomonas. The sequence continues at coordinate 10,304 of JAPSIR010000087.1, read as the reverse complement.
GTCCTCGGCGGGGACGAACACGGCCTGACCGGACGCGAGCTCGTGGTGACCGTGCTCGCCCCGCAGGCTGCTCGCCCCCTCGAGGCACAGGACGATCCGCGGACCCACGCCGGGCAGCCGCGCCGGACGACCGTCGGTGAGCCGCGTGACGGACAGCTCGAAGTCGTCCACCGGCGCGTAGAACACCTCGGTGGCGTCGAACGACCGCTCGGGGGCGATGCGGATGGGCGGCGCGGCCACGCAGTCGACCGTGCGCAGCAGCTCCGCGACGTCGACGTGCTTGGGCGTCAGGCCCGCGCGCAGCACGTTGTCGGAGTTCGCCATCACCTCGATGGCGACGCCCTGCATGTACGCGTGCACCGCGCCGGCGGGGACGAAGCACGCCTCGCCGGGGCGGAGCGTGACGGGGTTCAGCAGCAGGGCGGTGACCGCGCCGGGGTCCCCCGGGTACGCCTGGGCGAGCGTGGCCACCGCGCGGTCGGTGCGCGGCGCGGGGGATCCGTCCCGCAGCCGCCGCGCGAAGATCTCGCCGAGCTCGTCGACCTCCTCGGGCGACGGACGCGTCCCCTCCGCCACGAGCTCGCTGAACGCCGCCCGCACGCCCTCCGCCGTCGGGTCCGCCGTGACGACGTCGCGCAACCGCTGGGCGACAGGGTGGTCGACGCCCTGCAGGATCTCAGCCGTGCGTCGCGCCGCGCGGAAGCCGACCAGTGCCTCGAAGTGGCTGAGCGCGTAGACGAGCTCGGGCTTGTGGTTGCGGTCCTTGTAGCTGCGCCGCGGGTCGTGGAGCGCGATGCCGCGCTCCTCCTCCGCGGCGTACCCGGCGCGGGCCTGCTCGACCGTGGGGTGCACCTGCAGCGAGAGCGGCGCGGCGGCGGCGATGACCTTGAGGAGGTACGGGAGGCGGCCGCCGAAGCGGACGGCCACATCGTCACCGAGCACACGGTGCGGGTCCTCGGCGACGAGGCGGTCGAGGGTCGTCCGTGCGCCCTCCGGCCCGACCGGGGACGGCGCGGAACCGTGAGCGCCGTACCAGGCCTCGGCGACGGGCGTGCCGTCCGGGACGACGCCGAGGGTCTCCGGTATCGCCGTGGTCGATCCCCAGGCGTAGTGCTGCAGGACCGGGTCGATCGCCCGCACGCCACTTCCCTCCGTCGTCGTCGGCCTCACCCTAAGGGCACCCCGCCGCTCGGCCGGACCTACCTCCGCCGGTCGCGCCGGACGGACACCATCGCGCCGCGCGGCAGGACCACGTCCGGCCGCAGGGACGCCGGCACGCCTGACAGGAACAGGGCGAACACCGCCGGCCGGCGCTGCGCGAGCTCGAGGCGGCCGCCGTCGGCGTTCGCCAGGTCGCGCGCGAGCGCCAGGCCGAGGCCCGTGCCGGCCCCGGAGGTCACCTCGCGCTCGAAGATCCGCGGGGCCAGCTCGTCCGGGACGCCCGCGCCCTCGTCGCCGACCTCGACGACGACGGTGCGCGCCGGTCCGCCCGCCCGCGCGCGGACCGTCGTGGTGCCGGCGCCGTGCTTGAGCGAGTTCTCGATGAGCGTGGCGAGGACCTGCGCGAGCGCGCCCGGCGTCGCGAGCACCTGCGTGGCGGGGTCGACGTCCACGACGAGTCGACGGCCGGCCGCGGCGAACGTCGGCGCCCACTCCTCCTCCTGCTGGTGCACGACCTCACGCAGGTGGACCGCCTCGGTCGTGCCGCCCTGCGCGCGGCGCGATCGCGTGAGCAGGTCGTCCACGACGCGGACGAGCCGCTCGACCTGCTCGAGCGAGATGCGGGCCTCCTCGCGGACCTCCGGCTCCCCGGCGGCGAGCATGATCTCCTCGAGCCGCATGGACAGCGCCGTCAGCGGTGTGCGCAGCTGGTGCGAGGCGTCGGACGCGAACTGCCGCTCGGCGGCGAGCCGCCCCGCCATCCGGTCGGCGCTGCGCGCGAGCTCGGCGGCGACCAGGTCGATCTCCTCGACCCCGGAGGGCTCGAGCTGCGGGCGCACCTGCCCGGACCCCAGCTGCTCGGCCGACGCGGCCAGGTAGACGAGCGGGGCGGCGAGCCGGTTGGCCTGCCAGATCGCCATCGCGATGCCGGCGCCGAACGCCACGACCGCGGCCACGACGACGAGGGCGATCACGCGCGCGGACAACCAGAAGACGTCCCACCAGGACGCCTCCAGGACGACCACCGCCACGGTGTCCGACGTGACCTCGACCTGGACGGCACGGCCCTGCACCTGCGGGCCGGCACGGTACGTCTCGCCGTCGGCGGTCCGCACCGTCACGGACGCGACGATCCCGCCGCCCTCGACGCCGGTGTACGGCTCGAGCATGCGGTCGCTGAGCGCGATGTCCTGGTCGACCCGGAAGTCCACCGTGCGCGCGACGGACTCGGCGCGGACCTCGAGCTCGCGGACCTCGTTCTCGCGCACGAGCTGCGCGCCGAGGAAGGCCAGGGGGAAGCCGAGCAGGACGACCGCCGCCGTGACGGCGGCGATCGTCGCCTGCAGGACGCGACGGCGCACGTGTCAGGCCCGGTCGAGCCGCTCCGCGTCCGGCGCGCCGGCGGTGACGGACGCGCCGCCCGCCTCGAACCGGAAGCCCATGCCGCGCACCGTCGTGACGTAGCGCGGCGCGTTCGCGTCGTCGCCGAGCTTGCGCCGCAGCCACGACACGTGCATGTCCAGCGTCTTCGTCGAGCCGGTCGGGTCGGAGCCCCAGACCTCGCGCATGAGCGCGTCGCGGGAGACGACCGTGCCGGACGCGCCCACGAGGACGCGCAGCAGGTCGAACTCCTTGGCCGTCAGGTGCAGCTCGCGCTCCCCCTGGAACGCCCGGTGCGCGGCCACGTCGACGCGGACGTCCTGCGCGTGCAGCTCGTCCTCGTCCTGCGGGTCGCCGACCGTGCGGCGCAGCAGCGCCCGCACCCGCGCGAGCAGCTCGGCGAGGCGGAACGGCTTGGTGACGTAGTCGTCGGCGCCGGCGTCGAGGCCGACGACGAGGTCGACCTCGTCCGCGCGGGCCGTCAGCACGAGCACGGGCGTCGTCAGCCCCTGGCTGCGGATCGCGCGGGCGACGTCGAGCCCGTCCATGTCCGGCAGCCCGAGGTCCAGGACCACGAGGTCCGCGGTCGCGGCGCCGTCGATGGCTCCTTGACCGGTCCCTTGCACACGCACGTCGTAACCTTCACGACCCAGCGCGCGCGCCAAAGGCTCGGCAATCGCGGGGTCGTCCTCCGCCAGCAGCACCTGGGTCATCCGGCCATGCTAGGTCACGCACTCCCCAGGTCCGCCAGACCCTGGTCCCACGAGACGGCGTGCCGCAGGTCACGTCGGGGTCATGTCGCACCCGCGACGTGCGTCCGCGGGGGGACGGCGGCGGGTGCGTCGTCCCTCCCGGGGCGCACGCCGGCCGCGCCGCGGTCCGCCTACGCTCGAGGCGTGACGTGGTGGGACCGCCTGCTGCGGTGGGAGGAGTCCCACCGCTTCGCCGTCGACGCCTGGGGCGCCGCGCTGCTGTGGCTGGTCATGGGGACGATCGCCGTCGACCTGTCCGCGACGCCCGCGGAGGTCCACCTCGGCACCCGGCTCGCGGCCGCCGCGATGATCGCCCCGCTGGCGTGGCGCCGCACGCGTCCCGTGGTCAGCGCCGTGGCCGTGTACGCGGCCGCCCTCGTGCACATGCTCGCGGGGATCCCGATCGTCTTCCCGGCGGACCTGGTCGTCCTGGTGGCGCTGTACTCCCTGACGGTGCACGGCCCCCGGTGGGCCTACCGTGTCGGTTTCGCCGGCGCCGTCGTCGGCACGCTCCTCATGACGGTGCTGCTCGGCGTCCACGGCGCGTTCTACTGGCCGGCCGCCGTCGTCATCTCCGTCGTGGTCGGCTCGATGTTCCTCGCGGTGTTCGCGTTCGGGCTGGTGCGGCGCAGCCGCCGCGAGCACCTCGAGGCGCTCGTCGACCGCGCCGAGCGGCTCGAGGTCGAGCGCGACCAGCAGGCGGTGATCGGCGCCGCGACGGAGCGCGCCCGCATCGCGCGCGAGATGCACGACATCGTCGCGCACAGCCTGTCCGTGATGATCGCGCAGGCCGACGGCGGCCGGTACGCCGCCGCGGCCGACGCGGCGGCCGCGACGCGGGCGCTCGGCACGATCGCGGAGACCGGGCGGGCCGCGCTCACGGACATGCGCCGCCTGCTGGGCGTCCTGCGCGCCGACGCGGGCCCGCCGCGCCCCGGCGGGCCCGCCGCGGACGGCTCCGCGGCTCCCGCCGGCGCGACCGGTGCCGACCCGGCGGGCGCCGGCGCGCTCGTCACGACCCCGCAGCCGGCCGTGGACGACCTGGAGACCCTCGTCGCGCAGATGCGGGCGAGCGGCATGCGCGCGTCGCTCGTGCGCCTGGGCACCCCGCGCCACCTGCCGCCCGGCGCCGGGCTGACCGTGTACCGGATCGCCCAGGAGTCGCTCACGAACGTCCTGAAGCACGCCGGGCCGGACCCGTCCGTGACGGTGATGCTGCAGTGGCTCCCCCGCGCCGTGACCCTCGAGGTCAGCGACGACGGGCGCGGTGCGGCCGCGGACAGCGACGGCCTCGGCCAGGGCCTCGTCGGCATGCGGGAGCGGGCCGCGATGTTCGGGGGCACGGTCACGGCGGGCCCGCGGCCCGGCGGCGGCTACCGCGTGCGGGTGCAGCTGCCGACGCCGTCGTCCGCGAGCGCGGCCCCGCCCGACTCCGGGGCCGCCGCGCCGCGGCCGCCGGTGCCGGTGCCGGTGCCGGTGCCGCAGCAGACGACCACCCGGCCGACGACCCCGCCGCCGCACCCGCCGGCAGGCCCGCGCACCGGGGCGACCGCCGCCCCCACCCCCACGGAAGGACACCCCGCGTGACCACCTCGGACCTCGGCCGACCCGACCTCGACGGCCGCGTGCGCGTCGCCCTCGTCGACGACCAGCAGCTCGTCCGGGCCGGCTTCCGGATGGTGATCGACTCGCAGCCCGACCTCGAGGTGGTGCTCGAGGCGGGCGACGGAGCGCAGGCCGTGCGTGCGCTCGACCCGGCGGCGCGCACGGCGACGGGTGCCGTCGACGTCGTCCTCATGGACGTGCGCATGCCGACCATGGACGGGCTCGAGGCGACCGAGCAGATCGTCGCGCGCGGCACGCCGGCGCAGCCGGCGCCGCGCGTCATCGTCCTGACCACGTTCGACCTCGACGAGTACGTGCTCAGCGCGATCCGCGCCGGCGCGAGCGGCTTCCTGCTCAAGGACGCGCCGCCCGAGGAGATGCTCGCCGCGATCCGTACGGTGCACCGCGGGGACGCGGTGATCGCGCCGTCGAGCACGCGCCGCCTGCTCGAGCACCTCGTCACGGCGCTGCCGTCCGACGAGCCGGCGGCGGCCGACGACCCCGCGCACCAGGCCGTCGCCCAGCTGACCGACCGCGAGCGCGAGGTGCTCGTGCTCATGGCGCGGGGGCGGTCCAACACGGAGATCGGGCAGGACCTGTTCGTCGCCGAGGCGACCGTCAAGACGCACGTGGGACGGATCCTCGCCAAGCTCGGGGCGCGCGACCGCGTGCAGGCCGTCGTCGTCGCGTACGAGACGGGGCTGGTCCGCCCGGGGGCCTGACGCCCCGCGCCGGACGCGTCCGCCCACCGTCGTGCGCCCCGTGCGGCCCTGGTATGACACGCGCCGCACCACGACCCACCGGCGGCCGGACGCGGCGGGGCTCCCCCGCGGACGAGGCTGGGGCCAACGTCACCCGAGCAAGGAGCACCTCCCCGTGGACACCACCGTGCAGCGCCCCGCCGAGCCCGCCGACGCACCACCGCACCGCCCCGCGGCGTCGTGCGCGCGCGGCCTGACCAAGGTCTACGGCTCGGGGCCGTCGGCGGTCCGCGCGCTCGACGGGGTCGACGTCGACTTCGCGGCCGGCGCGTTCACCGCGATCATGGGCCCGTCCGGGTCCGGCAAGTCGACGCTCATGCACCTGCTCGCGGGCCTGGACCAGGCGTCGTCCGGCACGGTGCACCTCGGCACCACGGACATCACGCGGCTCGGCGACGACGACCTCACACGGCTGCGGCGCGACCGTGTGGGCTTCGTGTTCCAGTCGTTCAACCTGCTGCCGATGCTGACGGCGGAGCAGAACGTGCTGCTGCCGCTGGACCTCGCGGGCGCGAGCGTCGACCGGGCGTGGTTCGACACGCTCGTGGGCACGCTCGGCCTCGGCGCACGCCTGGGCCACCGCCCGAGCGAGCTGTCGGGCGGCCAGCAGCAGCGCGTGGCCATCGCCCGGGCGCTCATCGCGCAGCCCGAGGTCGTCTTCGCCGACGAGCCCACGGGCAACCTCGACTCCCGGGCGGGCGCCGAGGTGCTCAGCTTCCTGCGGCGCTCCGTGCGCGAGCTCGGCCGCACCGTGGTCATGGTGACGCACGACCCGACGGCCGCCGCGTACGCCGACCGCGTCGTGCTGCTCGCCGACGGCCGCATCGCCGGCGACGTCGCCGACCCGTCGCCGGAGTCCGTGCTGGCCGCGCTCGACGGCCTGCGCACGCTCGAGGCGCCCGTCGGGACGGACGGTCACCTCTGATGCTGCGCCTCACCCTGTCCCAGATGCGGCGCAGCCTGGGCCGTCTCGTCGCCGCCGGCGTCGCCATCGCCCTCGGCGCCGCGTTCGTCGCCGCGACGCTCGTCGCCGGCGACGTCATCACACGCACGGGGTACGACGCCGTCACCGCGTCCTACGGCCAGGCCGACCTCGTCGTCGGCCGAGAGGGCGGGTTCACGGACGAGACGCTCGACGAGCTGCGCGCGACCCCGGGCGTCGAGGGGGCCGACCCCGTGCTGCTGGGCTGGACCCAGATCCGCGCCGGGGCGCGCCAGACGAGCGAGCGGCTCGTCGCCACGCCGTCGGACCCCCGCCTCGCCACCCTCGAGGTGGTCGAGGGCACCGCCCCGACCGCCGACGACGAGATCGCGCTGCCGGCGACCACGGTGGAGCGTCTCGGCACCGCCGTCGGCGAGGTCGTCCAGGTCTCCTGGTACCCCCTCCCCGAGGACGGCGCGGAGGTCGACGCGACGGCGGAGCCGGAGCCGGAGACCGCCGAGGTCCGCCTCGTCGGCGTCGTCGACGACCCCGCGGGCGCGTGGAGCCAGTACGGCGGCGCCGGGCTCGCCACCCCCACGTCCGCCCTGCGCTGGAGCGGCGTCACGACGATCGAGCAGGCGGCGCCGGAGCGCGTCCTCGTCGCCGCGGCGCCCGGAAGCGTCGAGGAGGTCCGCGCCGCCCTGACCGCGGACCTGCCGGCCGAGGCGACCGTGCGCACCCGGGACGAGGCCGCCGCCCAGACCGTCGAGCAGATCGGCAACGGCGGCAACGTCCTCGTCATGGTCGCGCTCGGCTTCGCGTCGGTCGCGCTGCTCGTCGCCGCGCTCGTCATCGCGAACACGTTCCAGGTGCTCGTCGCCCAGCGCGCCCGCACGCTCGCGCTGCTGCGGTGCGTCGGGGCCCGACGCGGGCAGCTGCGCGCGTCGGTGCTCACCGAGGCCGCGATCCTCGGCGTCGGCGCGTCGGCGGTCGGGCTGCTGCTCGGGGTCGGCCTCGCGCAGCTCGCGCTCACCGTGCTCAGCCGGATGGACGTCGGCGTCCCGCTGCCGTCGACCGTGACGCCGACCCCGGCCGTCGTGCTGCTGCCCGTGCTCGTCGGCACGGCCGTGACCGTGCTCGCAGCGCTGGTGCCGGCCCGCGTCGCCACCCGCGTCCCGCCCGTCGCCGCGCTGCGGCCCGTGGACGCCCCGACGCTGGCGGCCGGCGCCGGCCGCGTCCGGCTCGCCGTCTCCCTCCTCCTCACGGTGGGCGGGGTCGCCGCCCTCCTCGGCGCCGTCGCGCTCGCGGTCGCGGGCGTCGGGGTCGGCGAGATGCTGCCGCTGCTCGTCGGCGTGCTCGGCGGCGCGGCGTCGTTCGTCGGCATCCTGCTCGGGGCGGTGTTCTGGCTGCCCCGCGTCGTCGCGGCCGTCGGCGCGCTGCTGAGCCGCCTCAGCCCGAGCGCCCGGCTGGCAGCCGCGAACACGGTGCGCAACCCGCGCCGCACCGCGGCGACGAGCACGGCGCTCCTCATCGGCGTCACCCTCGTGGCGATGATGAGCACGGGGGCGGCCTCGGCGCGGACCTCGCTGGCGAGCACGATGGATGAGCGGTACCCGGTGGACCTCGTCGTCAGCAGCATCGACGGCGGGCGTGTGCCCGCCGACGTCGTGGACCTCGTCGCCGGGACGCCGGGCGTCGAGAGGACCGTCGAGGTCCGCCGGCACCCGGTCGCCGTCGGGGACCACGTGCTGATGGCGAACGTCCTCGACGCGGACGAGGCCGCCGCGGTGCTGGAGGACGAGACGACCGTGGCCGCACTGGCCGACGGCGTCGGGGTCGTCCCGACGTGGGTCGGCGCGGACGGCACGGAGACGGTCCGGCTCACCGACGAGGACGGCGAGGAGCAGGGGCCGGGCGCCGAGCTGCGGCTGCGGGCCGGTGCCTCCGGCGAGACGTACCTGCCGGTGGCCGCGGGCGACGCGCTGGGGGTCGACGCGTCGCAGACCGCGCTCTTCGCCCGGATCGCCGACGGCGCGTCCGCGGGCTCGGTCCTGACCGCGGTCCAGGACGGCCTCCTCGACGCCCAGGTGGACGTGTTCAGCGACGCCGCGTCGCGCGAGTCGGACGAGCGGGTCATCGACACGCTGCTCGCCGTCGTGGTGGGCCTGCTCGGCGTGGCCGTCGTCATCGCGCTCGTCGGCGTCGCCAACACGCTGTCGCTGTCGGTGATCGAGCGGCGTCGCGAGTCCGCCACGCTGCGGGCGATCGGGCTGTCCCGGCGCGGGCTGCGGTTCATGCTCGCCGTGGAGGGGATGCTCATCTCGGGGGTCGGGGCCGCCCTCGGGGTCGGCCTGGGGATGCTGTACGGGTGGGCCGGCGCCGCGACCGTGTTCGGCACGACCGGCGACCTGCGGCTCGCGGTGCCGTGGTCCGACCTGGCGATCGTGCTCGCCGTGGCGCTGCTCGCAGGGCTCGTGGCCTCGGTGCTGCCCGGGCGGTCGGCGGCGCGCACGCCCCCGGTGGCGGCGCTCGCGGTGGACTGAGGCCGGCCCGGCCGGGAGCCGGCGGCACGGTGGCGGGGCGCTCACGTCGACGACGTGGGCGCCCCGTGGCGTGTCGCGGGGGTGCGCGGTGGAGGGTCGGGTCCGCCGGGTGATCAGCCGGTCCGGACCCCACCACGGCGGGGGCCCGACCACGGCGCCGGTCCGACCACAGCCCCGGTCCGCGCCCTCCTCGTCCCCCGCCGCTCAGCGCGCGTCCGACTGCCGCCGCGCGGGGCGGCACCGTGTCGGGGTGCGCATCTCCCTCCACGTCTCCGAGCCCTCCGCCGCCTCGTCCCGAGCAGGAACCGACGTCGAGGCGCTTTCCCGCGGCGGCGCGGACGACGGCACCGACGCCCACGTCGACCCGGGGGTGCCGGCGGGCGCCCTGCGCCGGCACCTCGCGCTGCTCACCGGCGACGCGCGCTGGGCCGCGGGCGCCGCCCGCCTGCACGTCGGCCGCACGCCGCTCGACGACGCGCACCCGGCGGGCGTCGCGCCGCTCCTGCCGGGCGCCCGCACGGGGCTGACCGCGCAACCCGACGACCCCGCGCTCGACGCCGCGCTCGCGGGCGTCCACGTGGCCGTGGTCGCCGGACCCGACGCCGGGCACGTGCACGCGCTGCCGGTCGGCGGCCGCGTCACCGTGACCGGCACGCCGCGCGGCGCGCCGGCTCCCGCCACGGACACGGGCCGCGTGCGGGACCCCGCACTCGTCGGGGTGCGCGTCGAGGTTCGGCGCGCGCGGCACGCCGCGCGCGTGCGCGTCGTGGGCGGCGCGGGCGTGCTCGTGCGGCCGCGTGGCGGCCCCTCCCGGCGGCGCGGGACCGACGCACGGCGCCCGCGTGTGCCGACCGACGCCGCGGGCGTGCTCCCGCTCTCCCGCGGCGGCGTGCGCCGTCGGCACGTCGGCCGCCTCCCCCGCCGCTGGCACCGCGCCGATGCGCTGCACGTCGGCGCGACCGTCCTGCGCGTGCGGACGGACGTCCCCGCCGCGCGCGCCCCGCAGCCGGCGCCGTCGCCGTGGGTGTGGTCGGCGCTCAGCTCCGCGGTCGCGGGCGTCGCGCTCGCCGTGGCGCTGCGGCAGCCCCTCCTGCTCGTCGGCGCCGCCGTGGGCCTCACGGGCCTGCTGGCGGCGCGGACGCCCGCCTCCCGACCCACCGGCGCAGCGGCCGCCGGGCCG
>JAPSIR010000297.1 GCA_031178625.1 Cellulomonas sp. | reverse complement strand
CGCCCAGGTCCTCGAGGGTCTCCGCCTCGAGCCCCGCGCGCGTGCGCTGACCGCGCGGCAGGCGCCCGGTCACGCCCTCGGGGATGTCGAGGTCGCCGTGGATGTGGTCCGACGAGGAGTACGTCTCCACCGGGTCGGGGATGCCGAGGCCGAGCGCCTTGTCGATGAGGCCCCAGCGGGGCAGGTCGTCCCAGTCGACGAACGTGACGGCCGTCCCCGTGTTGCCCGCGCGGCCGGTGCGGCCCGTGCGGTGCAGGTACGTCTTCTCGTCCTCGGGGCACTGGTAGTTGACGACGTGCGTGACGTCCTCGACGTCGATGCCGCGCGCCGCGACGTCGGTCGCGACGAGCACGTCGACCTTGCCGTTGCGGAACGCGCGCAGCGCCTGCTCGCGCGCGCCCTGGCCGAGGTCGCCGTGCAGCGCCCCGGCGGCGAACCCGCGCTCGACGAGCTCGTCGGCCACCTTCGCGGCGGTCCGCTTGGTGCGCGCGAAGACGATCGTCAGACCCCGGTCGCGGGACTGGAGGATCTTCGCGAGCAGCTCGACCTTGTCGAGCGCGTGCGCGCGGTACGCGACCTGCTTGATGTTCTTGACGGTCTGGCGGCCGTCGTCGTCGGGGTCCTGCGCGCGGATGTGCGTCGGCTGCGACATGTAGCGCCGCGCCATCGCGACGACCGCGCCCGGCATCGTGGCCGAGAACAGCATCGTGTGGCGGTTCGCGGGCGTCGCCGCGAGCAGCTTCTCGACGTCCGGCAGGAAGCCCAGGTCGAGCATCTCGTCGGCCTCGTCGAGCACCACCTCGGTGGCGTGCTTCAGGCGCAGGTGCCGCTGGTTGAGCAGGTCGATCATGCGGCCCGGGGTGCCGACGACGACGTCGGCGCCGCGCTGCAGCGCCTCGATCTGCGGCTCGTACGCACGGCCGCCGTAGACCTGCACGATGCGGACCTTGCGCCTGCTCGACGCCATCGCGAGGTCGCCGGCGACCTGCACGGCGAGCTCACGGGTGGGCACGACGACGAGCGCCTGCGGGTCGCCGGGCGCGGTCAGGCGGTCGTAGCCCTCCTCGTCCGGGGCGATCACGCGGTGCAGCAGCGGGACGCCGAAGCCGAGCGTCTTGCCGGTGCCCGTCTTGGCCTGGCCGATGATGTCGTGGCCCGACAGCGCGACGGGGAGCGTCATCGCCTGGATGGGGAACGGGTGGCTGATGCCGGCGGCGGCGAGCGCCTCGACGATCTCGGGCCGGACCTCGAAGTCGGCGAACGAGGCGTCGACGGCCTGCACGGACGAGGCGCGGCGGGTGCCGGTGGGGACCGGCGTCGGCACGGCGTCGGCGACGGTGCGGTGCTCGTCGAGGGTCTGGTCGACGGCGTGGTCGGTGGTGGCGGCCGGGATCTGCTCGGCCGCGTCGTCGTTCACGGGGATGTCGGTGGTCACGCGGGTGCCTTCACTGGGCGGGCGGGGCGGCTCACGCACCGGGCGGGCCGGCCGGGCGCGGGGCGCCACGACGGTCCGGCGGCGGGCGGAACGGCGCCACGCGGGTTGGCCGGCAGCCGATCGCGGAAGTCGCCTCGCGCGCGCCGGACGCGGCGGGTGCCGCTGCGGGCGCGTCGTGCGAGGTGGTCCGTCAGGACCGGGTAACAGGGACGACCGGGCAACCGATGTACGGGTTGTACCCCGCCACTGTATCCGACGGTCGTCCGTCCGCCGCGGTGGTCGTGCGCAGCCGGCGTTAGGATCCCCGGATGACCTCCGTCGCCGGCAACGCCGCCCCCGAGCCGTCCGACGCCCCGCCGCTCGACCGCGCGTCGAACCGCGCACCCGGCAAGGGCGCCGACCGCGCGGGTGCACCGGTGGAGGCGGGGCCGGAGGCGGCGGCCGACACCGCCGACGCGATCGAGGTGCTGGGGCTGGTCGCGGCGCTCGAGCACCAGGCGTTCACGCGGCTCGCCGGCGACAGCGCCCAGGCGCCCGACCTCGAGCAGGCGCTCGCCCTGAGCCGGTTCGCGGCGTGCTGCACCGAGCGGCGCGACCGCGTCCTCGCCCGGGTCGCCGACCTCGGCGGGGACCCCGTGGTGGCGCTCGGCCGGTTCGGCGACGTCCTCGACGACTTCGACGCCCGCACGACGCCCAGCTCGTGGTCCGAGCGGCTGCTGAAGGCCTACGTCGGGTACGGCGTCGCCGACGACTTCTGCCGGCTCGTCGCGCGCGGGCTCGACCCGGAGTCCCGCGTGCTCGTCGCCGAGCTCCTCGAGGACGCGTCCCACGCCGAGCTGGCCGTGCGCGAGCTCGACGCCGTGTGCGCGCAGGACACCGTCGTCTCCGCGCGGCTCGCGCTGTGGGGACGCCGGCTCGTGGGCGAGGCGCTGGGGGTCGTCCAGCGGCTCGTGCAGCGGCCCGGCGTGGCCCGCGTGCTCGACCGTGCGGACGTCGGCACCGCCCCCGCCGGCACCGCCCCCGAGCAGGAGACCCCGGCGACCGTCTTCAACGAGCTGACGGCGCAGCACACCCGGCGCATGTCGCGGCTGCACCTGACCGCCTGACGCGGTCGGCGCACGCACGCCGTCGCGCGGACGCCCCGGACGCACGGACGCCCCGGCGGCCGGGCCGCCGGGGCGTCGCGCGGGTCGTCAGATGGTGCCGAAGCCCACGCGGCCCTTCGTCTCCGCACCGATGTCCACGAAGCCGAGCGAGGCCGCCGGCACGATGACGCGCCGGCCGCGGGTGTCGGTGAGCTCGAGCGTCGACGACGTGCCGGAGAGCGCGTCCTTCACGAGGGCCGCGATCTCGTCCGCGCTCCTGTCCGACTCGAGCGTGATCTCGCGCGGCAGGTTCTGCACGCCGATCGTGATCTCCACGGGTACTCCTCCGAACGCCGGGGTCCCGCCGCAGGTGG
>JAPSIR010000296.1 GCA_031178625.1 Cellulomonas sp. | reverse complement strand
GCGTGCAGGTTGTACACATCCTGGTCGGCGAACCGACCGAGGTCCGTCGCCGAGACCAGGACGCGCCGGCCGCCCGAGGAGTCGAGCGTGGCGTCGCCGACCGCGAGGTCGGCCGCGGCGGTCCACCCCTTGCCCTCGATCCAGTAGGGGTGGTTGTCCGTCGCCACCACGGCGGTGGTGTCACCCTCGAACGCGAGCGCGACGAGCTGCTTCTCGCCCCTGCTGTGCAGCGGCGTGATGACGACCTCGCCGGTCGTCTCGCCCGTCGTCGGGTCGGCGGCGAGGATGGCGTCGCCGACCTCGAGATCCTCGATGGGCGTGAGCGACCCGTCGGCCATCCGCACCAAGGTGCCGGCGACGAACGAGCACCCGACACGTCGAGCGCCGCGCTGGGCCGAGGTCGCCGCACGGGACGCCTTCTGCCCCGCCTTCGTCGCGATGCTGGCGACCTTGAACCCGGCCCGCACCCCCGCGCCGGCACCGACCAGCTGCGCCGCCGCCGTGACGCCCATCTCGAGCGCCTTGCCCTTGTTGCCGCTCGCCCCGTACGCGACCGCGGAGATACCGCCCGCCACCGCGCCGACCGGGCCGGGGATCCACGAGGCCGCCTCGCCGACGACGGCGACCGCCTTGACGAGCCCCTTCCACGTGAACGTCCCGCCGAGGTCGGTGCAGTTGACCGGGTCGGCGTTGCAGTAGTCGTAGGCGTTCGCCGACCCGCCGGCCACCGGGTCCACCTGCAGAAACCGGCCGATCGCCGCGTGGTACAGCCGCACACCCATGAGCAGCACGCCCGCCGGGGTGTCGGCCGAGCGCTGGGCCGCACCGAGCCAGCCGTACCGCGCCGGCGGCGCGTTGCCGGTCGCCGCGCCGGTCAGCGGCGCAGGAGCGCCGAACTCGTCGAACCGGGTGAGCTGGATCTGCTCCCACGTCGCCTCGGCCGCGCCGTCGGCGATCGGCACCGTACCGACCACGTCCCCGTGCAGGTCGACCAGCTGGAGCACCCGCTCGCCGGTCCTGCCGGTCTGCACGGCGATCTGACCGTCAGCGCCCTCGACCCACCGGGAGACCTTGTCGGGCTGCGTCCTGTCCTCCACGATCCAGCCCGGCTCGTCGCCGTCGCCGTCGTAGTGCAGGACCTGCTCCGTCGAGTTCGCCCATGCCCCGTTCACCCACGCGAAGGTGTTCTGCGTGGAGAACCGCTGCAGCGGGTCCAGCGACCAGGTCGCCTTCTCCACGCCCGGCACCTCCTGGGAGGCGACCAGGTCGTTGACGAAGTACCCCGTCGTGGCCACGCCTGCGCCGTCCGCCGTCGGCATCGCCGTCGTGCGGCCGAGGGCGTCGTACGTCCACGCGTCGCCGTTGGCCCCGGAGGTGGAGAGCAGGCGGTCGGCGGAGTCGTACGTCGACGTCGTCACGGCCGCACCCGTCGTGCCCGGGCACTCCTCACCCCAGTCGGCGGTCGCCGTCGAGAAGGACGTCCGGTTCGAGCGCGTGTCGTACCCGTACCGCCGCGACGTGCACGGGGCGCCGGCGAAGGCCGCGTCGTCCACCGACGTCAGCCGTCCGAGGCGGTCGTACCCGTACGTGCGCTCGCCCGTCGTCGACGTGTGCCTGACCCACTGCCCGCGGTGGTTCTCCACCACCGAGTCGCTCCAGATGACCTCGGGTCGGTCCGTCATCGTGTAGGTCCGTGCCACGGGCACGCGTGCCGCGTCGTACCGGAGCGACATGGTGACCCCACCCGGCAGCTGCTGGTGCTCGAGCTGCCCGTCCGGGCCCCAGGTCGGGACGATGTCGCCCGCGACCGAGTCCCCGATGCGCGTCACGAAGCCGCGCGGGTCGACGGACCGGTCGTAGGTGTACGTGCGGGTCGTGCCGATCGAGTCGGTGACCTTCACGGGCTGGCCGTACCGGTCGTACTCGGTGGCCGTCCACCCGCCGTGCGCGTCCGTGTACCTCGTCAGGCGCCCGAGGTCGTCGTACTCCTTCTCGACCTTCGCCGTGACCGCACCGGCGGCATCCACCGTCGCGTTGCGGACGACGTCGCCCGACACCGGGTCGTAGGTGGTCGTCGTCCGGGCGATCGGCGCACCGGCGCCGGCACCGCCGGAGATCTCCACCGCGGTGACGCGGTCCGCGGCGTCGTAGGCCGTGCGCGTCGAGCGCGTCTGGCCGTTGGCCGTCTCGGACGTCACGAGCGACGAGCCGAAGAAGTTGTACGAGTCGACGTGCTTCTCGGTCAGCTGCGCCGGGGCGCGCGTGGCCGCCGCGGCGGGCACGGCGGCGGGCGCCGCGTAGCGGGTGACGCACGGCTGGCCCGCCCACGCCGGCTTGGCGCGGCACCGCGCGTCGGAGGCCGAGGCGTCCGCGGTGTACAGGACGGACAGCGCCGTCGCGGCGTCCGAGCCGGAGGAGCCCGGCTTCGACGAGGACACCGTGCGTCCACGTGCGTCGTAGAGCGTGGTTGCGCGCAGGGCTGCGCCCTCCGCGTCCACCGTCACGCTCGTCGCCTGCTTGTGCAGCCACCCCGACGTGAGCCCGTCCTTCGGCGCGCCGTCGACCGGGTCGTACCCCGTGACCGTGACGACGCTGTCCAGGAAGTCCGTCTGCGTGGCGTCCGCGCCGACCGGGATCGCGCCGGAGCGCTCGCGCGTCGGCAGCCACGACGCGACGACCGTCAACGGCCGGCCCTCGTCGTAGTCGTACCGGGTCGCCGCGTGCGCCGTGACGAGCGTGTCCGGGTCGTCGCCGACCGCGAGCCGCTGCGCGGGCCCACGCGTCGCCCACACCGCCATGTCGTCCGGCGTGTAGTAGGTGCGCGTGTCGAGCAGCTGCGCCACCGCGGCGGAGCCGCCCACGAGCCCCCACGCCGGGAGCTGCGCGGACTCCGGCAGCTTCCCCAGCGCGAGCAGCCGGTTCGTCGCGTCGAGCGTGCGCAC
>JAPSIR010000295.1 GCA_031178625.1 Cellulomonas sp. | reverse complement strand
CCCGCCGGCCGCCGCCATCGCCTCCTCCATCGCCGCCCGCACCGCGCTGCGCACCGCCGACGACACGGCGTCCTGCGCGCGGTCGGCGTTGCGCCGCTGGAGGACCAGCAGGTCCTTGCCCTCGTCGACCACGCCGCCGCGCTCTCCCACGACCCGGAACGTCATGCGCAGGTGCGGCGGGAGCTTGTCCTCCTCGACGGCGTCGGGCGGCACCTCGACGTCGCGGAGCGCGCGCACGGCGCGGGCGAACATCTCCCGGAACGACGGCGCGGCGTCGGCGGCGCGCACGGTGTCCTCCCACGACGCGACGTGCTCGGTCATCCACGCGTCGACGGCGCGGGCGACGTCCGGCGCAGGGACCAGCTGCACGCGCACGGCCTTGGGCAGCGCCCGGATCGTGGCGGTCAGCAGCTCGGCGCGCACACCGGGGACCATCCAGTCGAAGCCCTCGGGACGCAGGCGCGGCAGCTGCGGGAGCGGGATGTGCACGGTCACGCCGTCGGCCTCGGTGCCGGGCTGGAACTGGTACGTCAGCGGGAACGACAGCTCGCCCTGCGGCCAGCGCGACGGGAACTGCGACTCGTCGACCGCCGTGTCCGAGCCGACGAGCAGCTCGCGCGTGAACGTCAGCAGGTCGGGGTCGCGGCGGCGCGCGTCCTTCCACCACCGGTCGAAGTGCCGGGCGGAGACGACGTCGTCGGGGACGCGCTCGTCGTAGAAGTCGAACAGCACGTCGTCGTCGACGACGAGTCGGCTGCGGGTGCGCGCCTCGAGGTCGCCGACCTCGGCGAGCAGGCGCCGGTTCTCGTGGAAGAACGCGTGGTGCGTCGTCCACTCGCCCTGCACGAGGGCGTGCCGCAGGAAGAGCTCGCGCGCGCCCGCGGGGTCGACCTTGCCGAGCAGCACGCGCCGGTCGGCGACGATCGGCACGCCGTACAGCAGCACCTTCTCGACGACCATCGCGGCGCCCTGCCGCGTCGACCAGGCGGGATCGGAGTAGGTGCGCTTCACGAGGTGCGCGCCGAGCTCCTCCGCCCACTCGGGCCGGATGCGCGCGGCGTCGCGCGCCCACAGCCGGGAGGTCTCGACGAGCTCGGCCGCCATGACCCACGCCGGCGGCCGCTTCGACAGCCCGGAACCGGGGAAGATCGCGAACCGCGCCCCGCGCGCGCCGAGGTACTCGTTGCGCGCCCGGCGGTCGGACGTGGCGCGGCCGCGGCCCTTCGCGTCCTTGCCGGTCGCCTGCACCTCGGTCGCGAGCTGCATGCCCACCTGCGAGAGCAGGCCCGACAGGATCGCCTGGTGGATGGCGTCGCCGTCCCAGGACCACCGCGTGCGCACGTCCTCGGCGGTGCCGCCGGGCGTCGTCGGCTCGACCACCTCCTGGACAGGTGCGCCGGCCGGCCCACGCCGCCCGCGCCCGCCGTCCCGCCCCGCCGCCTCGGCCGCCGCGCGCGCCGCGACGAGCTCGTCCGACACGGGCGTCGGCGCGCCCTTCGCCGCGATGCCGAGCGGCTTGGTGAGGTCGCGCAGCTGCGTGACGACGTCCTGCCACTCGCGCACGCGCAGGTAGTGCAGGTGCTCCGCCTTGCACATGCGGCGGAACGCCGAGCCGGACAGCGCGTGCTGCTGCTCGCGCAGGTACGACCACAGGTTCAGGTAGCTGAGCAGGTCGGAGCTCGGGTCGGCGAAGCGGCGGTGCAGCTGGTCGGCGGTGTCCCGCTGGTCGGCGGGACGCTCGCGCGGGTCCTGGATCGACAGCGCGGCGGCGATGACGACGACCTCGCGCGCGACGCCGCGACGCCCCGCCTCGACGACCATGCGGGCGATGCGCGGGTCGACGGGGAT
The DNA here is from genome assembly GCA_031178625.1 of Cellulomonas sp. Taxonomy (GTDB): domain Bacteria; phylum Actinomycetota; class Actinomycetes; order Actinomycetales; family Cellulomonadaceae; genus Cellulomonas. The sequence goes on along the minus strand of JAPSIR010000295.1, from coordinate 1,101 downwards.
CTGCGCGAGCGCCCGGCCCGTCTCGGTCAGGCGCGTGCGGCCGTCGCGGACCTCGAGCGCACCGAGCTCGGTGAGCAGGGCGACGCCGTCGCGGACCGCACGCACGTCCGGCGGGTCGACGAAGGGGAACTCGACGACCTCGTCCGGGCTGCCGACGACGCCCACCGAGATCATCTGCAGGATCACGGACGCCAGCGACGTGCGCAGGATCTCCGGCTCGGTGTACTCCGGCCGGGACGCGAAGTCCTCCTCGGAGTACAGCCGGATCGCGATACCGGGCGACAGGCGCCCCGACCGGCCCGACCGCTGGTTCGCCGACGCCTGCGAGATCGGCTCGATCGGCAGCCGCTGCACCTTCGTCGCCTTGGAGTACCGCGAGATGCGCGCGGTGCCGGGGTCGACGACGTACGTGATGCCCGGGACGGTCAGCGACGTCTCGGCGACGTTGGTCGCGAGCACGACGCGGCGCGTGTCGTGCCGCTCGAAGACGCGCCGCTGCTCGGCCGCGGACAGGCGCGCGTACAGGGGCAGCAGCTCGACGGCCTGCGGGTGCCGCGGGTCGGTGACGCGCGTGCCGAGCGACCCGCGCAGCGCGTCCTCGGCGTCACGGATCTCCCGCTCGCCCGACAGGAAGACGAGCACGTCCCCCGGCCCCTCCGCCATCAGCTCGTCGACGGCGTCGGTGATGCCCGTGACGACGTCGCGGTCCTCGCCGCCGTCGCCGGTGAGGGGCCGGTACCGGATGTCCACCGGGTACGTGCGCCCGCTGACCTCGACCACGGGTGCCGGGACGCCGTCGGGGTGCTCGGCGGTGGGCGGGCCGGCGAAGTGCCGCGCGAACCGGGCGGAGTCGATCGTCGCGGAGGTGATGATCAGCTTGAGGTCGGGCCGCTGCGGCAGCAGCCGCGTGAGGTACCCGAGGATGAAGTCGATGTTGAGGCTGCGCTCGTGCGCCTCGTCGATGATGAGCGTGTCGTAGCGGCGCAGCATCGGGTCGCGCTGGATCTGCGCGAGCAGGATGCCGTCCGTCATCACCTTGACGAGCGTCTCGTCGGACGACTCGTCGGTGAACCGCACCTGGTACCCGACGACGCCGCCGAG
>JAPSIR010000086.1 GCA_031178625.1 Cellulomonas sp. | reverse complement strand
GACGCCCCGCCGCGGTGACGTCGGTGCTGCGGTGACGTCGGTGCTGCGGTGACGTCGGTGCGGTGACGTCAGTGCCGCGGCGGGCGCACGAGCCGCGCGTGCACCGCCGCGGCGGACACGTCGGTGAGGGACGCGACCTGGTCGACGACCACCCGCAGCCGCTCCGCGTCGTCCGCCGCGGCGAGCCAGTCGGCGGCGAACGGCGGCTCCAGCGCGCTCGGCGCGCGGTCCGACAGGACCTCCACCAGGTCGGCGAGCATCTCGCGCTGGCGCTGGTACAGCGGCTCCAGCTCGCGCGGCGCCATCACGTAGGCCACCGCCATGCCCTTGAGCACGAGGATCTCCGCGACCGTGTCGAGCGGCACGACGAGCTCCGCCGCGTACCGCGTGAGCGGCCCGGGCCCGTACCGCGCCCGCGTGGCGAGCTGCGCCGCCTGCGCGAACCGGCCGATGAGCTGGCTCGTCGCGTCCTTGAGGCCCGCGAGCGCCCCACGGGACCCGTCGAAGCCGGGCTCCCAGAGGCGCGCCGCCACGAGCCGGTCCATCGCCGCCTCGAGGCCGGCCGGGTCGACCTGGTCGCCGTACCAGGTGCCCACGGCGTCGACGATGCGCGCCCGCTCGTCGGGCACGCTCAGCACGTCGAGGTCGAAGCGCCCGCCGACGACGGCGTCCTCGACGTCGTGGACCGAGTACGAGATGTCGTCCGCGAGGTCCATGACCTGCGCCTCGAGGCACTTGCGCCCGTCCGGCGCGTCCTGGCGCAGCCACGCGAACACCGGCAGGTCGTCCTCGTAGACGCCGAACTTGTGCGTGGGGCGGCCCGTCGCAGGGCTCACCGGCCCCTGGCCGAAGCGCCACGGGTACTTCACCGACGCGTCGAGGCTCGCGCGCGTGAGGTTCAGCCCCACCGAGCGGCCGTCGGGGCCGACGACCTTCGGCTCGAGCCGCGTGAGCAGGCGCAGCGTCTGCGCGTTGCCCTCGAACCCGCCGATGCCCCGCGCGAGGCCCGCGAGCGCGCGCTCGCCGTTGTGGCCGAACGGCGGGTGCCCGAGGTCGTGGGCCAGGCACGCCGTGTCGACGACGTCGGGGTCGCAGCCGAGGGCCTTGCCGATCTCGCGCCCCACCTGCGCCACCTCGAGGGTGTGCGTGAGGCGCGTACGCACGAAGTCGTCGGACGACGGGCCCAGCACCTGCGTCTTGGCGCCCAGCCGGCGCAGGGCCGAGGAGTGCACGATGCGCGCGCGGTCGCGCTCGAACGGCGTCCGCTCGCGCGACTTCGAGCCCTCGGGCAGCCAGCGCTCACGGTCGGCGTCGACGTAGCCGTCGCCGTCCGCACGCGGGCGGGCGAGGTCGTCGAGCGTGGTCACGCCGACCAGCGTAGTTGCGGGCGCCGACGTACGAGGTGCCCGGGCGTGCGGTGTCCGGGCGCGACCGGCGGTCGTGCCCCGCCGGTCACGCCGGGGGCTCATCCCTTGACCGAGCCGGCGGTCAGGCCGCCGACGATGTACTTCTGCAGGAACAGGAACAGCAGGAGCACGGGCAGGGCCGCGATGACGGCACCCGCCGCGAACAGGCCCCAGTTGGCCTCGAGCAGCGACGACACCCAGCCGTACAGGCCGACGGCGACGGTCCAGCTGCGCTCCGACTGCAGCACCAGCCGGGCGATGATGAACTCGCCGAACGTGCTGATGAACGACAGCAGCCCGACGACGGCGAGGATCGGCGTCACGAGGCGCAGGATGATGCCCCAGTAGATCTGCGCGTGCGTGGCGCCGTCGAGCTTCGCGGCCTCGTCGAGCTCGCGGGGCACGGTGTTGAAGAACCCGTACATGAGGAACGTGTTCACGCCGAGCGCGCCGCCGAGGTACACCGCGATCAGCGCGAGCTTGCTGTTCAGGCCGAGCACCGGCAGGACGTTCCCGAGCCCGATGAGCAGCAGGAAGATCGCGACGAACGCGAGCATCTGCGGGAACATCTGGATGACCAGCAGGGCCGTCAGGCCGGCGCGGCGCCCTCGGAAGCGGAACCGCGAGAACGCGTACGCGGCGGCGGCACCCATCAGCACGGTGCCCAGGCCGGTGGCGACCGCGATCTGCAGCGTGTTCGCGAGCCACGTCCAGAACATGGAGTCGCCGAGCGCGGCGAAGTTGGAGCCGGACACGTCGCCGAACAGGCGGTTCGAGCCGGTCAGGGTGCCGCCCTCGGACAGCGCGGCCGACACCACGTACACGATGGGGAACATCGCGAAGAGGACGGCGACGACGCCGACGAGGTGGCGCCACCCGAGCTCGGAGAACCACCGGCGCGGCGACATGCGCGGGTGCCGGGTGCGCGCAGCGCTCGGTCGGACGCGCGGTGCGGCGGACGTGGTGGCCATCAGCTGATCTCCTCGAACTGCTTGGTGCGCTTGAACGTGATCGCCGAGATCGTCGCCACGATGACGAAGATGACGATCGACAGGGCGCTGGCCAGGCCGTAGTTCTTCGCGGCCGTGCCGTCGAGGCCGGACACGGAGTAGACCATCGAGATGAGGATGTCCGTGTGGCCGAGCGGCACCGACGCGTCGGCGAAGCGTGGCCCGCCGTTCGTGAGCATGTAGATGAGCGTGAAGTTGTTGAAGTTGAAGGCGAACGACGAGATGAGCAGCGGTGTCGTCGCGACGAGCAGCAGCGGCAGCGTCACCGAGCGCCACGTGCGCCAGCGGCCGGCGCCGTCGACCTTTGCCGCCTCCATCACGTCGCCCGGCAGGGACTGCAGGGCGCCCGTGCAGATGAGGAACATGTACGGGAAGCCGAGCCACAGGTTCACCAGCAGCACGGAGAGCTTCGCCAGCCACGGGTCGGTCAGCCACGGCACGTCCGCGCCGCCGAGCAGCACCTGGTTGACGAACCCGAACGACCGGTTGAGCATCCCGGACCACAGCAGGGCGGCGAGGAAGCCGGGGATCGCGTACGGGAAGATCAGCAGGGTGCGGTAGACCCGCCGGCCGCGCAGCCGCGTGTCGTTGAACGTGATCGCCAGGAACAGGCCCAGCAGGAACGTCGTGACGACCGACAGGATCGCGAAGGCGAAGGTCCAGGCGAGGATCTTCAGGAAGGGCCCGGCGTACCGGCTGTCGCCGAACGCCGTCGAGAAGTTGTCGAACCCGACCGGGACGCGCCAGCCGACGTTCAGCCGCTGCCCGTCCGGCGCCACGAACCAGCCGTCGCTGTCCGGCGCGTACACCGTGCCCGTCGTGACGTCGGTCATCGTGTCGGCCTCGGCGTCGTACTCCAGGGTGGAGGTCGAGACGTAGCCGGTGCGCGCGTCCTGCGTCCGGATCGACCCGTCCTCGGGGTCGTCGGAGAACGGGACCCGCAGCGTTGTCACCTCGTCCTGCCGCTCGAGCACCTGACGCCGGTCGAGCACCTGCGCGCCCGGCACGGCGGTCACCGCGTCGCCGTCGAGCGCGGCGCCGTCGACCGCCGCCAGCGGCTCCTCGGCCGTGCCCACGCGGACGTCCCCGTCCTCGTCGACGACCGCGAAGCCGAGCACGCCGTCGCGCTCGACGACCGTGATCGGGTAGGTCGCGGAGCCCTCCACACGGCGCTCGTTCTGCACGAGCAGCGCCTCGACGGCGTGCTCCTTGGTGGAGTTGTGCCCGTCGCCGTAGTTGGTGAAGGCCACCCAGCCGGTGTACGCGACCACGTACACCTGGAAGACGAGCAGGAAGGCGAGCCCGGGGAGCACGTACTTCAGCGGCAGCGTGCGACGCGAGAAGTAGACCCAGTCGGCCGCGACGAGCAGCGCGACCATCGCCGCGAGGATCCCGTAGGACTCCTCCTTCCAGGCCGCGAGGACCGCGAACACGCCGAAGGCGTTCACCACCGCCATGAGGACGAGCTTGGCGACGAGACCGCCGACCGTGCCCGACCGGTGCGGCACGTCCGGTGACCGTCGGCGGCGCCGCGGTCGACCCGCCGCGTCGCCGTCGCCGGCGGCGGTCGAGGTGTCGTCGAGCGTGGACTGCGTGGACATCAGGGCCTCCGTACGGGCTGGCGGGCGCGTCCTCACGCCCCGGGGGACGGGCGGCGCGCCGCCGGTGACCCCGGCGGCGGGCGCCCGCGGCGGGCGCGCCGCACGGCCTGGACCGTGCGGCGCGCCGCCGTCGTGCGAGGTCAGGAGCCCATGGCGCCCTGGATGTCGGCGATCATCTTGTCCCACGCGGCGACGGGCTCCGCCGCGCCGGAGAGGATGTTCGCCTCGGTGACGCCCCAGAACGCCCACACGGAGCCCATCTCGGGGATCGACGGCATCGGCACGGCCTCGGCGCCGACCGCGGCGAAGCCGGCGGTGATCGGGTCCTGCGACGCGGTCGCGGCGGCCGACGACAGGGCCGGCGGACGGTTGCCCGCCTCGTACAGCGCGAGCTGCGCCTCGTCCGTGGCGATGAAGTTCACGAGGAAGTCGTTCGCGAGCAGCGCGTTCTCGCTCTGCGCCGACACGTAGAAGCCCTGGACGCCCACGAACGGCTGGGCGGGCTGCCCACCGGCCGACGGGATCGGGTCGATCGCCAGCTCGAGGCCCTCGAACTGCTCGAGCATCCACGGGCCCCCGACGATGAACGGCGACTCGCCGTTCTTGAACGCCTCGACCGCGATGTCGTACGTGATGTCGGTCGACAGGACGCCGGCCTGGCCCTGCGCCTGCAGCCACTGCGCGAACGCGTGCCCCGGCTCCCCGCCCATGGCGAGCTCCGGCGAGTACGAGCCGTCCTCGTTCTGCGCGAACACGGGTGCACCGAACGAGGTCTGCAGCGGGTAGTACGTGTACGGGTCGCCCTCGGTGCCGGTCTGGATGAGGAACGGGCGCGGCGTGCCGGCCGCCTGGCCGGCCGCGACGGCCTCGTCCCACGTGGCGGGGGCGGCGGGCGCGAGCGCCGTGTTGCGGATGAGCGCGATGTTCTCGATGGCGTAGGGCAGGCCGTACACCTGGCCGTCCTGCGTGAACGCCTCGACCGCGACCTGCTCGAAGTCCGCGGCGCGGTCGCCCAGCTCGATCGGCGCGACGACGCCGTTCTGCGTGAGCTCCCCGAGCCAGTCGTGCGCGCCGACCGTGATGTCGGGGCCCTCTCCCGTCGGCACCTGGGCGAGGAAGTCCGCCCGGATGTCCTCGAAGTTCTTGAGGACGACCTCGACCGTGACGTCGTTCTCCTCCTCGAAGGCCGCCGCGGCCTCGTCGACGGCCGCCTGGCGCGTCTCGTCGACCCAGACGACCAGGTCGCCGCTGGTGCCGCCGCCCGCCGTGGGCGACGTCGTGGCCTCGGGGCTGTCCGTGCCGCCGCCGCCGCACGCGGCGAGGGTGAGCGCGAGGCCGAGCGTCGCCGCCGCGGCCGGGATGCTCCGTCGCATCGTTGATCTCCTGGGTGTCGGTGCCGTCGCCTCGCGCCGGCGGTGCCGACGGTGGCCTGGTGCGGCAGAACGTACGACGTTTGCCACGGCTCTTGCAACTCGTTACGGTAACTTTCAGACGGCATTTCAGGCGGTGTTGCGGCAGACCCGCCGTGCGGAGGACGAGGAGGTCCCGTGTCCCCTACTACGCTGCCGCCTGTGCGTACCCGGCTGACCGACCTCGCCGAGCAGGCGGGGGTGAGCACCGCGACCGTGTCGCGGGTGCTGAACGGCAAGCACGGCGTGTCCGCACAGGCCCGCCAGGCGGTGCTCGCGGCCCTCGACGTGCTCGGGTACGAGCGGCCCGAGAAGCTGCGCATGCGGTCCGCCGGGCTCGTCGGGCTCGTCGTCCCCGAGCTCAGCAACCCGGTCTTCCCCGCGTTCGCCCAGGTCATCGAGACGATGCTCACGGACCGCGGGTACACGCCGCTGCTGTGCACGCAGTCCCCCGGCGGCACCACCGAGGACCAGTACGTCGAGCTGCTGCTCGAGCACGGCGTCGACGGCATCGTCTTCGTCTCCGGCCTGCACGCGGACACGTCCGCCAGCAAGGACCGGTACCACCGCCTGCGCGGCCGCGGGGTCCCGCTGGTGCTCGTCAACGGCTTCGCCGAGGGCGTCGACGCGCCCGCCGTCTCGACCGACGACACCGCCGCGATGGACCAGGCCTTCCGGCACCTGTGGTCGCTCGGGCACCGCTCGATCGGGCTGGCCGTGGGGCCCACGCGCTTCGTCCCGGCCCGCCGCAAGCGCGAGGCGTTCGCCGAGCTGCTCGAGCGGCACGCCGGCATCACGGACCCGGACCCGCACGTCGTGTCGACGCTGTTCACGGTCGAGGGCGGGCACGCCGCCGCCACGGAGCTGTTCCGGTCCGGGCACACGGCCGTCGTCTGCGGGTCCGACATGATGGCCCTCGGTGCCGTCCGCGCGGCGCGTACCCTGGGACTGTCGGTCCCGGAGGACGTCTCCGTCGTCGGGTTCGACGACTCGCCGCTCATCGCTTTCACCGACCCGCCCCTGACGACGGTGCGCCAGCCCGTCGCCGCCATGGGTCACGCGGCGGTGTCCGCGCTCGTGGGCGAGATCACCGGTACGCCTGCGGCCCGCGCCGAGCTGCTGTTCCACCCTGAGCTCGTCGTCCGCGGCTCGACGGGCTCCGCGCCCGCCGACCACGCGGCGACCACCGCCGAGCCGGCCTCCGCGAGCCTCTGACCCGGGCGGCATCCGCCGCCCCTCCCCCGACCGGCCCCGCGGCACGCGGCGCCGGACCCGTGCGTGCACGCCCCTGCGCGTGCGCGCCCCCCACCCGAACCCAGGAAGGTTCCCGTGACCCTCGACGTGACCCTCGACGCCCTCACCGACGCCGCCCTCGTGCACCGCGCCGAGGACCCCGCCGGCCCGTGGTGGCGCCACGCCGTCATCTACCAGGTCTACCCCCGCTCGTTCGCCGACGCCTCCGGCGACGGCGTCGGCGACCTGCCCGGCGTCACCGCGCGGCTCGGCCACCTCGCCGAGCTCGGCGTGGACGCGGTCTGGCTCTCGCCGTTCTACCGCTCGCCGCAGGCGGACGCCGGGTACGACGTCGCGGACTACCGCGAGGTCGACCCGCTGTTCGGCTCCCTCGCGGACGCCGACGCCCTGATCGCGCGCGCCCACGAGCTCGGCCTTCGCGTCGTCGTCGACCTCGTCCCCAACCACACGAGCGACGAGCACGTGTGGTTCCGCGCGGCGCTCGCCGCCGCGCCCGGCTCGCCCGAGCGGGCCCGGTACGTCTTCCGCGACGGCCGCGGTGCCGACGGCGAGCTGCCGCCCAACAACTGGGACTCGATCTTCGGCGGCCCTGCCTGGACCCGCACCACGGACCCCGACGGCACGCCCGGCCAGTGGTACCTGCACCTGTTCGACAGCAAGCAGCCCGACCTCAACTGGGAGAACGCCGAGGTCCGTGCGGAGTTCGAGCAGATCCTGCGGTTCTGGCTCGACCGGGGCGTCGACGGGTTCCGCGTCGACGTGGCGCACGGCATGGTGAAGGAGGCGGGCCTGCCGGACTGGCACGGCCACGTCTCGATGATCGAGGGCAGCGACGACGCCGACGCCGTGCACGGCTCCGGCAACCACGGCCCGATGTTCGACCAGGACGGCGTGCACGAGATCTACCGCGCGTGGCGCTCGGTGCTCGACGAGTACGAGGGTGACCGCGCGATGGTCGCCGAGGCCTGGGTCGAGCCGCTGTCCCGCCTGGCCCGCTACGTGCGCCCGGACGAGATGCACCAGGCGTTCAACTTCGCGTTCCTCGCCGCCGGCTGGGACGGTCCCGCGCTGCGCCGGGTCGTCACCGCGTCCTTCGCGGCGAACGACGCCGTCGGCGCGCCCACCACGTGGGTGCTGTCCAACCACGACGTCGTGCGCCACGCCTCCCGCATGGGACTGTCCGACCCGACGCACCGGCCCAACGGCATCGGCCACGGCGACGAGCAGCCCGACGCGGCGCTCGGCCTGCGCCGCGCCCGTGCGGCGTCCCTGCTCATGCTCGGCCTGCCCGGCTCCGCGTACGTGTACCAGGGCGAGGAGCTCGGCCTGCCCGACCACACCGCGCTGGAGGACGACCTGCGCCAGGACCCGGCCTTCTTCCGCACCGGCGGGGTCGAGCGCGGTCGCGACGGCTGCCGCGTGCCGCTGCCGTGGGAGGGCGACGCGCCCGGCATGGGCTTCTCGCCCACCGGCGCCACGTGGCTGCCGCAGCCCGCGGAGTGGGCGGAGCTCGCCGCCGACAAGCAGCGCGGTCGCGCCGGCTCCACGTACGAGCTGTACCGCGCGGCCCTGCGCCTGCGCCGAGCCGAGCAGCTGGGTGCGGGCGACCTCCGCTGGCTCGACGAGGAGCCGCACGTGCTGCGTTTCGCGAACCGCGACGTCGTCGTGGTCGCGAACCTCGGCGACGACGAGGTGCCGCTGCCTGCCGGTGCCGAGGTGCTCCTCGCGTCCAGCCCGCTCACCGGCTCCGCCGACACGCCCGCGGTCCCGGGCGCGACCACGGTCTGGGTGCGCGCCGGCGCCTGACGGCGGCGCACCCGTACCAGGCGGGCGCGGCGACGGCGGACGAGGTGATCAGTCCGCCGTCGCCGCGACGGCCCCGTCGACGACGGCCGCCGCGCCACCGGCCCGGAACCACGCACGCTGCTGCGTGGCGCCGGTGCCGCGCACCCACAGCTCGTCCAGGAGCCGCTCGACGCGGTCGACGTCGCCGTGGTCGACGAGCGCGGGCCGCACGTGCTCGAGCAGGCCGCGCACGACGTCGCGCGCCGGAGCGGGGCGGAACGCGGGCGGGGCGACCAGGTCGCCCGTCAGGCCCGACCGGCCCGCCCGCCACGTGGCGGCGCGCAGCCGCTCCACCCGGTCGACGACCGGGGGGACGCCGTCGGCCGCCTCGCGCGCGGCGGTCTCGACGAGCCCGCGCGCGAGCGCCGCGACGAGCACGGCGTCGGCGCCGCGCAGGCACACGTCGGCGACGCGGATCTCGACCGTCGGGTAGGCGTGCGACAGCCGGGCGTCGAAGTAGATCATCCCGTGGTCGAGCGCGGCGCCCGTGTCGAGCAGGTCCTGCACCACCCGGTGGTAGCCGGCGGCGCTGCCGAACGGCGCCGTGGGGCCCGCGCTCGGCCAGCGGTTCCACACCTGGGACCGGAAGCTCTCGTAGCCGGAGTCCTCCCCGCGCCAGTACGGCGAGTTGGCGCTCAGCGCGAGCAGCACGGGCAGCCACGGCCCGACGCGGTCGAGGACCGCGACGCCCTCGTCGTCGTCCGCCACACGCACGTGCACGTGGCAGCCGCCCGTCAGCTGCTCCCGGAGCGTCAGCGCGTACTCGCGCGCCATCTGGTGGTAGCGGGCCCCGCGCGACAGCGTGCTCTCCCCCGCGACCGGTGACGTCGCGACCGCGGCCAGGCGCACCCCGACGGCGTCCGCCGCCGCGCGGGCACGCGCCCGCCCCGCGCGGACCTCGTCCGCGAGCGCGCCGAGGTCCTCGCACGGGTGCGTGCCGGTCTCGAGCTGCTGCTCCTTGAGCTCGCCCTCGAGGCCCCCACCCGGCTCGGGCTCCGCATCCGGGGCGCCGCCGCGCAGCTCGTAGGCCCGTAGGGCCGCCGTCGCCGCACCGACCGGGGCACCCTCCGCCCCCACCAGCAGGTACTCCTCCTCGACCCCGACCGTCCGCATGGCCGGAGTCTGTCGGGTCCGGGCGCCCGGCGCGCGGCGACCGGTGACGGCCGGAGGCCGGCGACGTACGCTCGCGAGGTGCCCGACGTCCCGCCCCGCGTGCTCGTCACCGGCCCCGCCAGCTGGAACCTCACCGTGCGCGTCGCGACGCTCCCGGAGCCGCGGCCGCACACGGTCACGGCCGACGGCTGGGCGCACGGGCTGGGCGGGACGTCCGCCGGCAAGGCGGTGACGCTCGCCGGGCTCGGCGTCGACGTGACCCTCCGGACGGTGCTCGGCGAGGATGACGCCGCCGCCCGGATCCGCGGCGCGCTGGAACGGCCGGGCCTCGAGGTGGCGGCCGTGCCCGCCGCGGGACGCGCGAGCGAGCGGCACGTGAACCTCGTCGCCGACGACGGTGCCCGGCTGTCGGTGTACCTCACGCTGCCGGAGGCCGTGCCGTCCGGCGCCGCACGCCCGCTCGCCGACCTGCTGCGCGGCGTGGAGGCGGCGGTGGTCGACCTCGCCGAGCACAGCAGGCCGGTGCTCGACGCCGCACGCGCCGCGGGCGTCCCGGTGTGGTGCGACGTGCACGACGACGACGGCGTCGGGCCCTACGCCCGCGCCTTCACCGCCGCGGCGGACGTCGTCCTCGCCAGCCACGTGCGCCTGGCCGACCCCGCGGCGTACCTGCGGGCGCGCCTCGCGGAGGGTGCGCGGCTCGCCGTGGTGACGCAGGGGGCTGCGGGGGCGCTCGCGCTCGCGCTCGACGACGACGGGGCGCCGCGGTGGTACGACGTGGGCGCCGCGCCCGTCCACGCGGCGGTCCAGGCCGAGGGGGCGGGCGACGCCTTCGCGGCGGGGCTGCTGTGGGCGACGCTCACGGGTGCCCCCGTGACGGAGGCCCTCGCCCTCGCCGCGGCGACCGGCGCGATCGCCGTCGCCGGACCAGGCCTGGGCGCGCCCGACGCCACACCCCGCACGGTGCGCCGCCTCGCCGAGCGCGTCGTCGTGACGCCGCGCTGACGCCGCGGCCGCGCCGGGGTCAGCCGCCCGAGACGGACAGCTCCGCCTCGTGCAGCTCCTGCCGGAACTCGTCGGACAGGTCACGGGAGTCCAGCCACCCGTAGGGCAGGATCGGCCGCTTCGGTGACCCCGCGCGGCCGCGCTGCCCCTCGGCCGGGGCACCCGGGTACGGCTGGTCGTGGTCGAGCTGCGCGAGCCGGTCGTCGAGCTCCGCGAGCGACGACACGAGCCCGAGCTGCGCACGCAGCTCCCCGCCGACCACGTACCCCTTGAAGTACCAGGCCATGTGCTTGCGCATCTCCCGCAGCGCCTTCGACTCGTCGCCGAAGTGGTCCACCATGAGCTCCGCGTGGCGGCGCACGACGCGTGCGACCTCACCCAGCCCGGGCCGGATGCGCGCGTCCGAGCCCGCGAACGCCGCGGCGAGGTCCGCGAACAGCCACGGACGCCCCTGGCAGCCGCGGCCGACGACGACGCCGTCGCACCGGGTGTGCTCCACCATCGCCAGCGCGTCCTCGGCCGACCAGATGTCGCCGTTGCCCAGCACGGGGATGTCGGTGACGGCGTCCTTGAGGGTCGCGATCGCGTCCCAGTCGGCGGTGCCCGAGTAGTAGTCGGCCGCCGTGCGGCCGTGCAGCGCCACCGCCGCGACGCCGGCGTCCTGCGCCGTCAGGCCCGCCTCCACGTACGTGAGGTGGTCCTCGTCGATGCCCTTGCGCATCTTGACGGTGACGGGCACGCCCGCCGGGCGGGCGGCGTCCACCGCGGCCCGCACGATCGACGCGAACAGGTCCCGCTTCCACGGCAGCACCGCGCCGCCGCCGCGACGCGTCACCTTGGGCACGGGGCAGCCGAAGTTGAGGTCGACGTGGTCCGCCCGGTCCTCCTCGACGAGCATGCGGACCGCCGCGCCCACGGTCGCCGGGTCGACGCCGTAGACCTGCACCGAGCGCGGCACCTCGTCCGGCTCGAACGAGATGATCCGCAGCGACTCGGGGCTGCGCTCGACGAGCGCCCGGCTCGTCGTCATCTCCGCGACGTACAGGCCCGCGCCGGACTCGCGGCACAGGCGCCGGAACGCCGCGTTCGTCACGCCCGCCATGGGCGCGAGGACGACCGGCGTGTCGACGGTGATGGGGCCGATGCGCAGCGGCGGCAACGCGCGACGGGCCGCGGCGGGCGCGACGGTCGACGGGGCGGTGGTGGTCTGCACGGCTCCATTGTCACCCGGTGGGCCGCCGACCTCGCCCGCGCTCCGCGTGAGGTCGAGACCCTGGGCAGGCGGCCGCCTCGCACGGGGTGTGACCTCACGCACCCGCCGCCCGAGACGCCCGCGTCCCTCCCCCGAGCCCGCCGGTGACCGAGACGGCGCCGGTGGCCCCTCGGGGCACGCCTCTGAGGCCACGGCGCAGCCCGCGGCGCGTGCCGTGACGACGACGCCGGGCCGGCGGGTGCACGGAGCACCCGGCCGGCCCGGCGTCGGTCGTGCGGTCAGGCGCCGACGAGGCGCTGCGCGAGGTAGGGCGTGACCTGGTCGAGCGCGACGCGCTGCTGCGACATGTCGTCGCGGTGGCGGATCGTGACGGCCTGGTCG
>JAPSIR010000294.1 GCA_031178625.1 Cellulomonas sp. | reverse complement strand
CCGACCTCGACGACGCCGGGACGGAGGACGCCGGCGGGGCGGTCGTCACGGCGTTCCCCGTCGGCGGGCGCGACGGCCGACGCGGTGCCGCGACGCGCCACCGGGGAGCGCGACCCGAGGGCGACGAGGGCCGGTCCGCCTCCGCGACGACGTCCCGCCGCGGCCGCGGGCGTCCGTCCGGGGACGGCACCGGTGCCGCCGACGGCGAGACCACGACCGGCGCCCGGGAGGACGCCGCGGAGCGCGCCGCCGCCGCCGAGCGCGCGCGGGCGGAGGCTGCCGAGCGCGAGCGCCGGGCGGCCCGCGAGCGTGCTGCGCGTGAGCGGGAGCGTGCGCTCCGCCGCCACGAGCAGGCGGTGGCCGCCCGGGAGGACGCCGAGGCGGAGCTCGCCCGCCTCGAGCAGCGTCACGAGGACGCGACGCGGGCGGAGCGCGCCGCGGCCGCCGCGCTCGAGGAGGCCGAGGAGGCGTCGGCGGACGCGTACCGGGCCGAGGAGGACCTCGTGCGGCAGCTCGCCGAGCTGCGGCGCCGCCTCGCCGAGGCCCGCTCGGCGCTGCCGCGCGTCGACGAGGCGGTGATGGCCGCGCAGACGGCCGCGCACGAGCGCGAGAAGGGCGTCCGCGCCGTGCGGCGCGAGCTCGATCGTGCACGGGCGTCGGCCGAGCGCGCGCGCGAGCGTGAGGAGGAGACCGCGGAGGCCGTCACGGCGGCGGACGTCCCTGACTGACGTCGTCGTCGCACGCACCGCCGCCCGTCTCATGCGCCGGACCCGGGATCGGGTGAGGTGTGCGACCGCCTGGCCACCTGCCCCCTGAGAGGGACACCGAGCAGATCGCCGGTCTGCCCGTCCCAGCGCGCGGGATGCGTCGCACCGGCGGGACGCCCAGAGGGCCGGACGTCCCGTGGTCCGCGCGCGCCCACCGTCATGATGGGCACCGTGCCCACCGGACCCGACGACGCCGAGCTCGCGCTCATCCGCCGCTCCGGCACCGTGCTGCGCGTGGGGCGGCTCAGCCTGTCCGCCGGCACGGGCTCGTACCGCGTCAAGGCGTCGATGGCGCGGGTGGCGCGGGCGCTCGGCGTCGACCGGCACCAGGCGCACGTCACGCTGACGGAGATCACGACGACGTCGCACCAGGGCCGCTCGTTCCGCACGGAGGTCACCGAGGTCCGCAGCGTGGGCGTGAACACGGACCGGCTGACGGAGCTGGAGCGGCTGGCCCAGCGCGTCGAGGCCCGCGCGCCCGTCGACGTCGCGGAGGTCGACGCCGAGGTCGACCGGATCGCCGCCAAGCCGCCGCTGTACCCGGTGTGGCTGAACGCGCTGTGGGCGGCGGTCGCGTGCGCGGCGTTCGCGTTCCTCAACGGCGGCGGGCCGGTCGAGGTGCTCGGCGCGCTGGTCGGCGCGGGGCTCGGGCAGGGGCTGCGGCGCACGCTGCTGCACCGTGGCTACAACCAGTTCGGCGTGACGATGCTCGCGGCGGCGCTCGCGGCCACCAGCTACCTCGCGTTCGTCGCGCTGCTCGAGCTCGCCGGGGTCGCCGACGGCGCGCACGAGACCGGGTACGTCGCGGCCGCGCTGTTCCTCGTGCCGGGGTTCCCGCTGGTCACGGGCGCGCTGGACCTGGCGCGGCTGGACCTGTCCGCGGGCGTCGCGCGCCTCACGTGGGCGCTGATGATCTTCGTGTCCGCCGCGTTCGCGGTGTGGGCCGTGTCGGTCGTCGTCGGCCTCAGCCCGGACCCGCCGCGTGCGGCCGAGCTCGACCCCGTGCTGCTGCAGGGCCTGCGCGTGCTCGCGTCGTTCGTCGGCGTGCTCGGGTTCGCGCTGATGTTCAACAGCCCGTGGACGATGGCGCTCGTCGCGGCGGGCGTCGCGGCGGTGCCGAACGTGCTGCGGATCGCGGCCGTGCAGGAGCTCGCGTGGCCCCCGCAGGCGGCGGCCGCGGTGGCGGCGTTCGTCGTCGGGCTGCTCGCCGCGTGGGCGGCGCCGCGGCTGAACATCCCGCGCGTCACGGTGTACGTGCCGGCGGTGACGATCATGGTGCCGGGCGTGCCCGCGTACCGGGCGGTCTACCACCTGAGCAACGGCGACGTGACGCAGGCGCTCGAGCACGGCGTCCCCGCGGCGCTCGTCGTGACCGCGCTCGCGGTGGGGCTCGCGGTGGCGCGCATGGTCACCGACCGCGAGTGGGGCTTCGAGCACTGACGGCCCGGGGGACGGGACGGCGGCGCCGGACGCCGCTTTGGCGCCGCGACCGGCGCCGGGTAGCCTGTGCTCGTCCTGGAGACGTCGCATAGCCAGGTCTAGTGCGCGGCCCTGCT
This sequence comes from Cellulomonas sp., assembly GCA_031178625.1. Classification (GTDB taxonomy): domain Bacteria; phylum Actinomycetota; class Actinomycetes; order Actinomycetales; family Cellulomonadaceae; genus Cellulomonas. The sequence goes on along the minus strand of JAPSIR010000294.1, from coordinate 635 downwards.
AAGGCCGTGAAGGGGTCAACCCTTCCGTGGGTTCAAATCCCACCGTCTCCGCTCGCGCGAAGGCCCTCACCGAGCACCGCCCGGTGAGGGCCTTCGTCGTCCTCGGCGGGGGCGTCCGGGCCGCGTCGACGGCCGCCGCGAACCGCCGCGCGAGGCGCCCGACCGCCGCCACGAGCTCCGGCCCGGCCCGAGGTGCCGCTCGAGGACGGCGAAGGGGTCGAGGCCGGCCGGCGCGGGCGCGGGCGCGTCGAGCACCGTCACCGCCTCCACCCGGTCGACGCGCAGCGCACGGGTCGCCCCGGCACGGTGCGAGTGGCACAGCAGGTACCAGCGCCGGTGCCGCACGACGACGGCCCACGGGTCGACCTCGGCGTCCCACGACGCGCCGCCGGGCTGCCGCTTCGCGCGCGGACGGCAGCTCGCAAGCACGCCTACGTCGTCAGCCGCACGGTCGCCCCCGCTGCCGCGCCGGCGTGACGTCGGTCGCACTCGGGCGCCCGGGCCCTTCCGGGTTTGGGGCCGGGCGCCGGAGCCTGTAATGTTCTCTGCGGCCCGCAACGGCCACGCGCCCGTAGCTCAACGGATAGAGCATCTGACTACGGATCAGAAGGTTGGGGGTTCGAGTCCCTTCGGGC
>JAPSIR010000293.1 GCA_031178625.1 Cellulomonas sp. | reverse complement strand
CAGCATCGGGGTGACGCGGAAGTAGTTGTAGTACTTGCGGATCGCGCCGGTGCCGGACTGCTGGAAGTGCGTGAACCCGCTGGCGACCTGCCGGTCGTGCAGCACGGGCGGAAGCCCCTCGGTCGACAGGTCGTAGCGCCCGTACCCGGTCGGGTACGCACCCGAGTACGCGCACGCCGAGACCATGCCGAGCGGGTACGTCGCGCCGGGGTGCGTGTTGCCGACCTGCGGCTTGGGCCACCACCACGTGGCAGCCAGCCCGGTCGCCGGCGGCAGGGACGTCTGCTCGGTGCCGATGAAGGGGTCGACGTGCTCGAACACCGGCACCTCCCACGTCCCTCGCACCGGCCCCGCGCACGGTCGGCACAGCGTGGCGCCTGGCGGGCTGCGCTGTAAATGACCTGGCGGTGAACGGTTCTCGACCGGCGGACCCGCCGGGCCGCGGCGGCGCCCGCGACCCGGTGACGGTACGAGCCCGGTGTGTCGCCGGTGTTGCCGCGAGGTCACGACCTGTGCGGCCGCCGCCCGCCGCGAGGGCTGTGGTCGGCTGGGCGTCGCTCGGCACGGGCGTCACGCGGCTCAGGGACCGACGAGCCCGAGGAGGTCCCGCAGCCAGGTGTCGACGTCGCGCAGGGTGGCGTCGTCGACCAGCCCGACGACGCGGGAGAGGCGCTCGCGCGCGATCGTCCGCGGCTGCTCGGTCATCGCCCACGACGGCCGGCCCAAGCCCCCCCGGCCGCGCAGCGGCACGTGGTTCGACCAGCCGTGGTCCACGGCGGTGACCGGCAGCACGACCACCACGGTCGTCACCGTCTCGAGGTACTGCCGCGACGCGACGACGAGGACCGGTCGGTGGCCGTCCTGCTCGCGCCCGCGCGCCGGCGCGAGGTCCGCCCACGCCACCGCGCCACGCCGGAGCGCCGGGGCCGCGGGCGCACCGGTCCCCGATGCGTCGTCCGCCACGGTCACCGGTCGGCCAGCGTCACGTCCCACTCCGCCGCGTCGTCCGCGTAGGCGACGTCGGGCGGCGTCCGGGCCAGCTCCTCCCGCAGGCGCGCGAAGCGCTGCTCGCGCAGCCACGACTCGAGCAGGGTCTCGATGAACGACCCCGTGGTGACGCCCCGTTCACGGGCGGCCGCGTTGAGGCGGTCGCGGAGCGCGGAGTCCAGCTTCACGGTCGTCGCGGCCATCGCGTGAGTATACCGACGGCATACCGGTCAGCACAGGCGCGCCAGGCTCCCGAGCGCCGCGAGCGGGTCCGGTCCAGCCGGCAGCAGCACGGCGCTCGTCACCCCGGCGTCGGCGAGGGCCGCCAGGCGCGCGCGGACATCGTCCGGCGTGCCCGCGAGCGCGAGCTGCGCGACCCACTCCGCCGGCAGACGGGCCGCGAACTCCTCGCGCGTGGCGCACGACGCGCGCAGCGCGCGGAAGTCGTCCGCGAACGGCAGCGGCGCGACGTGCACGTCCCAGTCGGGCTCGCCGATCCACGCGAGCGCGGGGCGCGCGGCCTCGAGCGCCGCCGCACCGTCGTCGTCGACCGCCGCCACGTTGTAGGCGGCGACCCGGTGGGGTCCGGTCGGCGCGACCTGCGCGAGCGCCGCGCGGGCGTACTCGGGCGTCACCGGCTCGGCGAGGACCGTGCCGTCGGCGACGCGTCCCGCCGCGGCGAGGGACCGCGGGCCGCGCACGCCGGCGAGGAGGTCCGGCACGACGACCGGCACCGACGACGGGTCCAGCGCGACGTCCCGCAGCCCGAGCGGCGAGCCGTCCGGGCTCGTGACCGTCTCGCCGCGCAGCAGGGCGCGCAGCGTCGTGACGTACTCCTCGAGGAACGCCAGCGGACGTCCCGGCCACGCCCCCGCCCGGCGCATCCAGTCCGGCATGCCGTGCCCGATGCCGACGTCGACACGGCCGGGGAACAGCTGCGCGAGCGTCGCGACCTCCATCGCGGCGAACGCGACGCTGCGCACGGCCGCGGGCAGGATGCCGATGCCCACGCGGATGCGCGTGGTCGTCGCGAGCACCGCCGCCGCCTGCGCGACGCCGCCGCGGAAGCCGAGGTCCTCGACCACCCACAGCTCGTCGAACCCGGCGTCGTCCGCGCGCCGCGCGAAGGTCAGCACCCGGTCGTGGTCGAGGTCGCGCGGGAGCATCACGCCGATCGCCTGCGTCCGTGTCATGCGCCATGCCTACCAGCACCGTCGGACGTCCCCGGCCCGGGCACGGCAACGGCCGCGCGGCCGGCGCGCACCGTCCACGCCACCACCGCGGCGCCCGTGAGGACCAGCCACACGACGGCCGGGTACATGGTCGCCCGCTGGCCCGCGCCCGGACCGGGCCCGAGCTCGACCCCGACCACGTCGAGCACCGTGGCGACCGCACCGGCGCCACCCAGCACGAGCGACGTCACGGGCCACCCGCGGTGCCGGCGCAGCAGCGCCGTCCCGGCGACCAGCGCCCCGACGTTCCCGCCGACGACCGCGAGGACCGAGCCCACGTTGTGCACGACGTACCGCGGCAGGCCGCCGACGGGCTCCGCGAGCGACCCCGGCACGAGCCCCACCCAGGCGACGCCGACCGCGTGCGCGACCACCGCCGCGACGACCCACCGGCGCGCGCGGCCGGGCACGAGGTCCCGCAGCAGCACGACCGCGGCCGCCACCAGCAGCGCGTGCACGACGAACCCCGCGTTCATCAGGGCGTGCAGCGGCGAGCAGACCGTCCGCCCCGTCAGCTCGGCGCACCCGGCCAGCCCCAGGTCGCTCACGTAGTGGTGTGCCCGGCTGTACGGGACGACCTCCCACGCCGCCGCCACGACCGCCTCGACGACCAGCACCTGCACGGTCGCGAGGAGCAGCAGCCCTCCGACCACGTGCCGCCGACGCGCCCGGTCCGTCGCGTCCGCTGGTGCCGTCACCCGTCCATGCTCCGTGACGCGCGGCCCGTCGGCAGCCCGTGCCGCCAGCG
>JAPSIR010000292.1 GCA_031178625.1 Cellulomonas sp. | reverse complement strand
ACGATGTCCCCGAGGACGACGTCCTCCTTGGTGGCGAAGTACCGGAAGAACGAGCGCCGCGAGATGCCGGCGGCCGCCGCGATCTGGTCGACGGTGGTCGCCTCGAAGCCCTGCTCGACGAACAGCGCCGACGCCGCCTGGGCGATCTCCCGGTGCACCGCGCGGCGGGTCCGCTCGCGCAGCCCCGGCGGCTGCTCCTGCGTGCTCACCGGCTCAGGGTAGCCGGGGCGGCAGCACGTGCACACCTTGACACTACGTGCCAGTTTCGGCGTAGCGTGCCGCCATGACGACTATCGACTTCCACGCCCAGACCACCCTCCTCACCGGCGCCTCCGCCGGCATCGGTGCCGCCCTGGCTCGCCGCCTCGCGGCCCGCGGGTCCGACCTCGTCCTCGTCGCCCGCCGTGAGGACCGGCTGCGCGACCTCGCCGCCGGGCTGCGCACCGCCCACGGCGTCCGCGTCGAGGTCGTGCCCACCGACCTGACCCTCCCGCGCCCCGGCGCCCGCCTCGCCGCCGAGCTCGCGGCCCGCGACGTCCGCGTCACCAGCCTCGTGAACAACGCCGGGTTCGGGCTCGACGGTCCCTTCGCCGCCGAGGACCCGGCGCGGCTGCACCAGCTCGTGGCCCTGAACGTCGGCGCGGTCGTCGACGTCACGCGCAGGTTCCTGCCCGACCTCGTCGCCGCGGGGACGGGCGCGCTCGTCACCGTGACCAGCATGGCCGCCTACCAGTCGTCCCCCGGCATGGCCGCGTACGCCGCGAGCAAGGCCTTCGCGCTCAGCCTCACCGAGGCCCTGTGGTGGGAGCTGCGCGGCACGGGCGTGCGGACGCTCGCGTTCGCCCCCAACCTGACGCGCACGGAGTTCTTCGACGCGATCGGCACCGCCGCGTACCGCGGACGCTTCCAGACGCCCGACGACGTCGCCGCCGCGCTGCTGCGCGCGCTCGACCGCCGCGACCCGGGCCCGAGCGCGACCGCTCGCCGCGGCGACGCCGTCACCGCGCGGGTCGCGCGCCTGCTCGGCCGGCGCACCGCCGTGCGCGCGATGGCACGCGTCGCGGGCGACCGGCTGCTGAGCGGCCGCACCGCCTGACGCGGCGACCGGCGCGGACGTCAGCCGCCGCGCGCCCGACGCAGCACGAACACGTACGGGTGCGGCTGCCACCGCACGTCCATGGCACCCAGCACCGTGTCGGCGTCGACGTGCCGGAACGCGTCCACGACCGGCTGCCGGTCGTACACCATCGCCGCCGACGCGACGCCCCGGTACGTGACCGTGCGCAGCCGTGCGTGCGGGCGCGCCGTGGTCAGCAGCGGCCGGACCAGCGCGAACGCGCGGGCGGCCGCACCGCGCGGCACGACGGGCGCCACGCGCAGCAGGGTCCGCAGCGGCAGCGGACCCGGCGTGACGCGCACGAGCCGCCCGCCCCCGGCGCGGAAGACGAGCGGGTCGACGTCGTCGGGTGAGCGCATGACCTTGCCGTGCCAGCCGAGCGCCTCGAGCAGGCCGTCGAGGGGGTGCCCGGTGGGGACCCCGCTGCCCGTCCAGCGGCCGAGCAGGTCGTCGACGGCGAGCGGCGGCAGCGCGTCGAAGAACGCGAGCGCGTCCGCGGGCGTGGTGCCGTGCTCGAGCGCGCGCAGGCGCTGCGGCGCGTCGTCGTGCGCGTCGTCGTGGTGGGCGTAGTCGTGCGGCGCGGGGACGGGGACGTCGGCGGGCATCGGCACTCCTCGGCACTCGTCGGCGCAGGGCCGTGACGCCGCGACCGTACGTGGCGGCACGCGCCCCGGCCACCGGTCCGTACTGTGTGCGCAGCGACGGGCGCGGTGCCCGCCGCCCGTGGGCGAGGAGGCCGGCATGGACGGACGACGTCTCGGCTGGCGCGCGGCGTACGAGCTGCTGGCGCTGCGTGTGCGCCGCCCCGAGTGGGCGTTCATGAACTACGGCTACGCGTCGGACGACGCCCCGGCGCTCGCCCTGTCGCAAGAGGAGGAGCCCGACCGGCTCTGCATCAACCTGTACGAGCGGACGCTCGCCGGCGCGGACGTGCGCGGCCGCGACGTGCTCGAGGTCGGCTCGGGGCGCGGCGGCGGCAGCGCGTACGTCGCCCGGCACCACGGCCCGCGGTCGGTGGTCGGGCTGGACTTCTCGGCGGCGGCCGTGGACCTGAGCCGGCGGTACCGCACGGCGCCCGGGCTGACGTTCGTGCGCGGCGACGCGCAGGCGATGCCGTTCCCCGACGCGTCGTTCGACGTCGTGCTCAACGTGGAGTCGTCGCACTGCTACCCGTCGTTCCCGGCGTTCGTCGGCGAGGTCGCGCGGGTCCTGCGCCCCGACGGCACCTTCCAGTTCGCCGACTTCCGGCCCGCCGACGCGGTGCCGGCGCTGCTCGCCGACCTCCGGGCCTCGGGCCTGGTCCTCGAGCAGCACGACGACGTGACGCCGCAGGTGGTCGCGGCCCTGCGCCGCGACGACGCCCGCAAGCGCGCCCTCATCGGCGCGTGGCTGCCCCGGTTCACGCACCCGCTGATGCGCCGGTTCGCGGCCGTCGAGGGGTCGCGCGGCTTCGCCGCGTTCGCGTCGGGCCGCACGACGTACGTGGTCGCGCGGCTGCGGAAGGCGCACGCGTGAGGCCTGGTCCGGCGCCCCGGAGGACGGCCCGAGGCCTCGCCGCCCTCGCCGCCGTCGCGCTGCTCGCCGCGTGCTCCCCACGGGCCGACGTCCCCGACCGTGCCGCCGACGTCACGGGCGCGGTGGCCCTCGGCGCAGACGGCGAGCCCATTCTCGTCGACGCCTCGGACCGGTCCTACGAGGGCATCTGGCTGCTGCAGGACGGCCCCGCCGTACTGCGCGGCGACGAGCCGGTCGACGCCGCCGACCTCACGGACGGCGACCGCGTCGAGGTGTGGCTCGCCGGCGGGTGCGCGGAGTCCTGGCCGCCGCAGTGCGACGTCGTCGCCGTCCGCGCGTCCTGAC
>JAPSIR010000085.1 GCA_031178625.1 Cellulomonas sp. | reverse complement strand
ATGCGCGTCCCGGCTACGCCATCAGCGCCGCCATGGCCTGCGCGACCTCGTCGGCCGCGGCGTCCGGGAGCGCCGTCGCGACGCCCGGGAGCACGAGCAGCCGCGCGCCGGGGACCGCGGCCGCGATGGCCTCGCCGTTGCCGACGGGGAAGAAGGGGTCCTCGCGGCCGTGGACGACCAGCGTGGGGACGGTGATCTCCGGCAGGCGCTCGCGCCAGCGCGGCCGGCAGTCGAGCCGGGCGAAGACCATGCCCTCCTGGTTCGCCGCATGGATCGCGGGGTGCGTGCCGGGTGTCCGGTCCCATATGCGCGCGGCGATCGCGCGTGCGGCGTCGGGGTCGTCGCCCAGGACGCGGGCCTGCTCCGCCGCGGCGTCGGCCACGGCGTCGCGGTCGGCCCAGTCGGGCGTCGGGAGCGCGAAGAGCCGCCGCATCGTCGCCGCGTCGTGGTCGGGGAGGTCGGCGTCGGGTGGGCCGGGTGCGACCGCGCGGGTGCCGACCAGGGTGAGCGCCGCGAACGCGCCCGGGTGGTCGAGCGCCGCGACCTGGGCGACCATCCCGCTCACCCCGATGCCGGCCAGGTGCGCCGGCCCGCCGCCGAGGCCATCGACGAGTGCCGCCGCGTCGGCCGCGAGGTCGCGCAGCGCGTACGCCGGCGCCTCGGGGTCCGCGGTGGTGGACGCGCCGCTGTCGCGCAGGTCGTAGCGGACGACGCGGCGGCCGCGCGCGGCGAGGCGCTCGCAGAGGGCGTCCGGCCACGACAGCATCGTCGGCGCGCCGGCGAGCAGGACCAGCGGCGCGTCCTCGTCCCCGAACGACTCGAGGCCCAGGTCGACGCCGTTCGCGCGGGTCGTCGGCACGTCGTCAGCCCTCCAGCGCGGCGACGACCGGCGCGGTCTTGGAGTAACCGGCCGCCTCGACGATCCGGCCGTCGACGACACGCATGACGTTGACGCCGCGGACGGAGTCCTCGGGCCCCGCGCCCCACACGTAGCGCCAGCGGATGAGCGCCCACTCGTCGCCGGTGTGCACGTCCTCGACCTCGAAGTGGCTGGTCGTGTCGTCGATGAGCGCCTTCCAGGAGCCGAACGAGGCGTCGTAGCCCTCGAACCGCGTGCCGTCGGGCGCCGGCTGGACGCTTTCCATCACGCAGTCGGGCGCGACGATGTCGGTGAGCAGGCTGACGTCCCGCTCCTGGAACGCGCGGTTGAACCGGGCGATGACCTCGTCGGTCGTCCGCCGCGTGCCGGTCGGCTGGGTCATTCCGTCCTCCGTCGGTGTCGGCGCCGCCCGCACCTGCGCGGGGTGCACGGGATCGCGGGGCGGTCGGTCGTCACCGGGGTAGACAGGGCGCGCGCGGCGTACTCATCGGTCGTCGGCCCCTCGGCGCGCAGGCCGCAGCCGATGAGCTGCCGGCTGAGCCCGGGGCGACGACGGCCAATGCAGCCCGGACGCCGGGCGTCTGGAGGCTGCGGCTCGATCTCGACGACGTCGTAGCAGGCCATCCCTGATGCTTCGAGTCCGCCGAGTGCCGCTACGTCTCTGGCCACCCTTCGGAGTCCGCGGCGACAAGGTGTCCGCCGAGGTCGTCGGCGAGCGTGCGCAGACGATTCTCGAGGTGGGTCCAGGTGGCGGCGGTGCCGCCGCCGGCGGGTTCGGGACAGTGCGCGCAGTGCTTGTCGGGCGACGACCGTCTCGACCACGGCGGTGCCGTCGGCGCTGAACAGCTGGGTGCCGTCGGTGAGCAGCTGTCGAGGGCCAACGGGGCGGCCGTCGGGGTCGGTGAGATCGAGCTCGGCCAGGACCGCGGCGACGGTGTCGACGGGCAGCGGTGAGAAGTGGCGGGGGTCGTCGAGGCCCGCGGCGGGTCCGACGGCGAGCAGCAGCTCGACGCCGACGTCGTCGGACGCGTCGCCGGTGGGCGTCGGCGCGAACGGGGCGTACAGGACGGCCAGCGGGCTGATCGTCACGATCGCCGGGGGTGTCCGGTCGGCGTACGACAGGTAGGGCTCGAGCACCGACGGCTGGGGGGCCCGACGGCGTCGCCGCCACGTCCGCGGCAGCTCGCCGACGATCACGTCGTGCAGGGCACGCGCGCCGCTGGTGACCCCGGTCTTGCGGTACCGCCGCGCCAAGTTCCGCACGAGGACCGTGACGTGAATTGGCCTGCCGTTGCTCAGCCGGATGACCGGCTCCTGGTGCCCCTCCATGAGGATGCGGCCCGGCTGCAGCCACAGGTCCCACCGCGCCTCCGGGTCGACCCGCCGCAGCACGAGCTCGACGTAGTGCATCAGACCTTCGGACAAGAGGGCGGTGCGACGCTGCCAGTCGGCGGTCGAGGCAGATGCGTGGGCGGCGATCGTCGGCTCGTACAAGGACGGCACCTCCGTCGGCACCCCGGGGAAGTCGGCCACGGCGAGCTCCTCGAACCACTCCCACATCGGGACCAGGCTCTCCAGGCTCGCGTCCATCTGCGCCAGCGGCCCGCCGGTGTCTCGCATGATCTCGGCCAGGAGGCACAGCCGGTAGGGCGTGCGAGCCTCGATGTGGCGCACCACGTCCCACGCCTGCTCACGCGTCAAGTTCTCGTAGAACAATTTCACCTCAACCTACGCGGTGACATGGATGTAGTACGGGATGTTGTAGCGCGCCGGGGTCGAGATCTGTGCGCCCGGGCAACTCACACTGCCGACACCGCTTCAGGCGTCCGATCTGGGTCTGTGGCGGGACGCCCGTCGGCCGATCAGCCAGTCACCGTCCTCCGTCCGGATCGCTATCACGCGCTCGGACCGGAACAGCCGGCGCTGGAGCCGGATCTCGTAGCGACCCACGAGGTACTCCCGGGCGGCGCGAGCCAACCTCGTCAGGGCCTCTTCGGCCTCCACCGGGGTGCCGTCGGTCAGGAGGAAAGCAGACGACCTCGGCTCGTGAAACCTGACCTCCTGCCACTCGGGGGAGGTGAGGAGATCGCACACCCGACCGGACGGCCCGCGGAGCCTCGTGCGTGCGTCCCACGAGCGACCGGGCTCGCACGGCTCCGCGTCGGCGACGACCCCGATCACCTCGGCGACGACCCGCGCCAGGATGCGCTCGGGCTCCTCGGGGACCGCGGACGGCATGGACAGATCGTGCCAGGCGATGGCGCGACCCTGGGCGTCCCGGACACCTCACCGTTCGGCCGGGGCTCACGCGAGCGCGCGGGCGGGGTCCCGGGGATCGCCGTCGCCGCCTTCGGTGTCGCGCACGCGCGCCGCGCTCGAGGCACCTGCGCCCGCTCGTCGCCGTCGCACCTTGACGGGGGGTGCGAAACCGCTAGGGTCGCGTTAATCAATTAACAGGGCGGGGGTGGAGCTGGTGCCGGACCGGCCGACCTTGAAGACCGTCGCGGCGGCGGCGGGCGTCTCGACGGCGCAGGTGTCGTACGCCTTCAACCGGCCCGACCGGCTCTCCGCCGCATCCCGGGCGCACATCCTCGAGGTCGCGCGTCAGCACGACTACGCCGGCCCGGACGCAACGGCTCGCTCCCTGCGCACCGGGCGGGTGGGCGCCGTCGGCGTGATCTTTACTGTCGGGCTCTCCTACGCGTTCTCCGACCCGTACACGCTGGCCATGCTGGCCGGCCTGACCGAGGTCACCGAGCGGTACTGCGCCGGACTGGTCCTGATCCCGTTCGACGTCGGCGGCACCGGGGACGGCGACGCGGTGCACGAGTCGCTCGACGCCGTCCGGCGCGCCCTGATCGACGGGGCCGTGGCCGACGGCCTCGCCGACGACCATCCCGCCGTGCAGGCACTGGCCCGCCGTCGCCTCCCGCTGGTGATGTCGTCGGCCAGCGCGTCCGCCCGGAGCGTCCTCATCGATGACGAGGAGGCCGGCCGGCAGGTCGGTCGCCACCTCCGGGGCCTCGGCCACCGGGACGTCGCCGCCGTCGTCGCCTCCCGCGGGGAGCCCGGCACGCTGGTGCACGAGGTCGACGAGGCGGAGCTGTTCCCCTACTCGCGACTGCGGCTCACAGGGCTCCGCGACGGCCTCGGCCCCGGCGCCCGGGTTCGCGTGGTGAGCGCCGGTCGCAACAGCGAGGCGTCCGGGCGCGTCGCGGGCGGGTCGGTCCTGGACGCCCCGGACCGACCCACGGCGATCGCCGCCGACAGCGACGTCCTGGCCGCCGCGGTGCTGCGCGAGGCGCGGCACCGCGGGCTCCGACCGGGCGTGGACGTGTCCGTCACCGGCTTCGACGACGTGCCCGCGGCGGCGGACGCCGGCCTGACCACCGTGCGGCAGCCCATCCGCGAGAAGGGCCGGCTGATGGGCCGGATGCTGCTCGACCCGACCTTCGAGGAGTCACGCGTGATACTGCCTACTGAGCTGGTCGTCCGCTCCAGCACCGGCCCGGCTCATGACTGACGCGCCCGTCGACCACTGGCGCAGCGACCGGCTCGACCTGGCCGCCTACCTGCGGCGCATCCGGTACTCCGGGCCGCGCGCGCCCGACCGCGCGACCCTGGCGGCGCTGCACCGCGCCCACGTCGCCGCGATCCCGTTCGAGAACCTCGACGTCATCCTCGGTCGGGGCGTGTCGGTGGATCTCGTGGACGTCGACGCCAAGCTCGTGGCCGGTGCGCGCGGGGGGTACTGCTTCGAGCACGGGACGCTCTTCGGCGCCGTGCTCGATCAGGTGGGCTTCGAGGTCGACCGCGTCCTCGCGCGGACGGGCGACCCGCTCGAGCACCCGCGGCCCCGGTCCCACCTCGTCCTCCTGGTGAGCAGCCCCGCGACGGGTGAGCGGTGGCTCGCCGACGTCGGCTTCGGCTCCGGGCTCCTCGCCCCGCTGGCCCTCGCGGAGGACGGTCCGCACCAGCAGGGTGCCTGGTCGTACGAGCTGGTCCGGGGCCGGACCGCGCGGGACAGCGCCTGGCGCCTGCGGGAGGGGGACGGCTCGACGTGGTCGACGATCCTCACCTTCACCGAGGAGCCGTACTACCCGGTCGACGTCGAGGTCGCGAACGAGAACACGTCCACGAGCCCGGGGTCGCCGTTCACGCAGAACCCCGTCGTGGTTCTCAAGGACGAGTCGCGGGTGCGCCGGCTGCGCGGGCGCGAGTACACCGTCCAGGCGCCCGGCCACCCGTCGTCGAGCCGCCGGCTCACGGACGGCGAGGTGGCGGCGCTGCTCGGCGAGGTCCTCGGCGGTGCGCTCGCGGAGGAGGACGTCGCCGCCCTCGTCGCGTCGCTGCCTCCGTACGACGCCGCGGCGACGGGGGCGACGTGACGGACCGCTGGCGCCTCGCCGTCGTCGTGGGCAGCGTGCGCCGCGAGCGCATCGGCGACGCCGTCGCCCGCTGGTTCGTCGACGTGGTGCGCCAGGACGCCAGCCCCGACGTGGAGGTCGACGTCATCGACCTCGCGCAGCTCCACCTCCCCGCCGACCTGGGTGGAGGAGGGGACACCGAGCTCTTCGCCGAGCGGATCGACCGGGCGGACGCGGTCGTCGTCGTCACGCCGGAGTACAACCGGGGCTACCCCGGCCCGTTGAAGACCGCGATCGACAGCGTGCTCGTCCCGTGGAACGCGAAGCCCATCGGCTTCGTGGCGTACGGCGGGGTCTCCGGCGGGTCGCGCGCCGTGGAGCAGCTGCGACCGGTCTTCGCGGAGCTGCACGCGGTGACGGTCCAGGCGGTCGTGACGGTGCCGTACGCGTGGGACGCCATCGACGCCGACGGCGTGCTGCGCGCCCCGCGGGCGGTCTCCGCCGCAGCGGCCATGCTCGGCCAGCTCACGTGGTGGGCCCGGGCGCTGCGGGACGCGCGGACGGCGGTTCCCTACCGGGCGTGAGGGCTCGCGGGGCGGCGCAGGTGGGCGAACGCGTCATGGCCGCCGGGCTGACGTCCGGTGGCCGCGCGCCTCAGCGGCCCCCGGTGAGCGACCGGTGGCGCTGCTGCACACCGGCCGTCCCGTACGGGTAGTCGTCCACCTGCGGTGCGCTCGCCTCGGTGAGCCGCGCGACCGCCTCGGGCTCGAGGTGCAGGTCGGCCGCCCCGAGGTTGTCGTCGAGCTGCTCGACCGTGCGCGCGCCCAGGATCACCGAGGTGACCGCCGGCTGCTCGGCCAGCCACGCGAGCGCGACCTGCGACATCGAGGCGTCGTGCTGCTCGGCGACCTCGCGCAGGACGTCGAGCACCCGCCACGTCCGCTCGTCCGAGTTGCGGGCCGCCCACGCCTCCATCCCCCGCTGGGGGTTCTCGCCGAGCCGCGTGGCGCCGGTGGGGTCGACGTCCCGCTCGTACTTGCCGGTGAGCCAGCCGCCGGCCAGCGGCGACCACGGCAGCAGACCGAGGCCGGCGTCGAGCGCGGCGGGGACGACCTCGTGCTCGATGTCGCGGACGAGCAGGTTGTACTGCGGCTGCAGCGTCACGGGCGCCGCCCAGTGGTGGGCGCGGGCGACGTGGACGGCCTTGGTCAGCTGCCAACCCAGGTAGTTGGAGAACCCGTAGTAGCCGATCTTGCCGGCCGTGACGGCGTCGTCGAGGAAGCGGAGGGTCTCCTCGACCGGCGTGTGGGCGTCCCAGGCGTGCACCTGGTAGAGGTCGATGTGCTCCACACCGAGCCGGCGCAGCGACGCGTCGAGGGCGTCGCGCAGGTGCCGGCGCGAGAGACCGAGGTCGTTCGGCCCCTCCCCCATGGGGAACCGGCCCTTCGTCGCGAGGACGACCTGACGCGCCTCCGTCGGGTGCTGCGCCAGCCACCGTCCGATGATCTCCTCGGACGTCCCGGCGCTGTAGACGTCAGCGGTGTCGACGAACGTGCCGCCTGCCTCGAGGAACCGCGTGAGGATCGCGCCGGACGTCTCCTCGTCGGCCTCCGCGCCGAACGTCATCGTGCCGAGCGTCTGCGTGGAGACGACGGTGCCGCTGCAGCCGAGGGTGCGGTACTGCATGGGGTCCTCCTGGGTGGGCGCGGATCAGACCCACCCACTCCACCACCGCGGGGTACCGGCGGCGAGCGGGCGGCGTTCAGCGGGCAGGGCTCAGCGGCCGTGCGCCGCCGCCGCCCGCAGCCGCGCGAGACCCTCGTCGATCGTCACCTCGGGGCGCCACCGCAGGTCGGCGCGCGTGCGCCGCTGGTCGAACCAGTGGGCGGTCGAGAGCTGCTCGGCGAGGAAGCGCGTCATCGGCGGCTCGTCCTGCCCCGGACGCACCCGCCACACCGCCTCGACCGCGCCGCCCGCGGCGCGCGCCAGCCCGGCGGGGACGCTCCAGCGCGGGGCCGGGGCGCCCGCGGCGGTGCAGATCCCCGCGAGCATCTCCGCCACCGGGCGCGGCTCGCCGTTGGTGACGACGTAGGCGTTGCCGTGCACCGCGTCGTCGTCGGCGCGCTCGAGAGCCGCGGCGATCGCGGCGGCCGCGTTGTCGACGTAGGTGGTGTCGATGAGCGCGCGGCCGCCGTCGAGCAGCGGCAGTCGCCCCGCCCGGGCCCGCGCGACGATGCGGGCGACCAGCTGGGTGTCGCCCGGGCCCCAGACCAGGTGCGGGCGCACGGCGACGACGCGCATGCCGTCGCCGTCCGCCGCGAGGGCCGCGACCTCCGCCCGCGCCTTCGTCCGGGCGTAGTCGCCGCGGGCGTGCTCGGGGTCCGCCGGCCGGGCGTCGTCACCGACGATCGAACGGCCGCTGTGCGCGACGGACGGCGAGGACACCTGCACGAACCGCGTGGCGCCGGCGCGGGCGGCGGCACCGAGGAGCCGCTCGGTGCCGTGCACGTTGACCCGCTCGAAGTCGGCCGGGTCGCCCGCGAGGGAGACCTTCGCGGCGAGGTGGACGACGCCGTCGACCCCGGCGACGGCCCGCGCGACGTCCTCCGCGGCCGTCACCGAGCCACGCACGTCCTCGACGCCCGGCACGCCGCTCGGGCGACGCTGGAACGTGCGCACCTCGTGGCCCGCGGCGCGCACGCGCGCGGCGACCGCGCGGCCGAGGAGCCCGCTCGCGCCCGTGACGAGGACCCTCACGGGCGGCGCACCCGTCGCCCGGACAGCACGTCCTCGGCCCAGCGGGCGAGCCGGGTGCGGTCGATCTTGGAGTTGTGCCGCACGTCCGTGGGCAGGTCCGGCACGACGAGGACCGCGGCGAGCGGCCCCGGCACCGCGGCACGGACGGCGTCGGCCAGCTCCGCGGGCGCCAGACCGGGCCGGCGGGTCCGCGGCCGGGTCTCGACGACGGCGACGAGCAGCTGGGTGCCCCGTGGCCCGATCCCCACGACACCCGCGCGGTCCACGGCCGGGACCTGCTCGACGCGCTGCTCGAGGCCCACGGGGGTGACCACGCCGTCGGCGGTGGTGACGACGTGCGCGAGGCGTCCTTCGACCCACAGCCGGCCCTCGTCGTCGAGGTGGCCGACGTCGCCCGTGCGGTGCCAGCGGCTCCCGGGGACGTCCCGGGCCGCCGCACGGTCCGTCAGGTGCAGGCGGAAGTAGCCGTCCTTGAGGTGCGGGGCGCTGACGAGGATCTCGCCCGTCCGACCCGGCTCGGTGGTCGGCTCGCCGGTGGCGGCGCCGTCGTCATCGAGCGGGCTGATGCGCACCTGGGTGGTCGCGGTGGGGCGGCCCACGCAGACCCCGCCCGGGTCGCCGTCGGTCCGGGCGGCGGTCGCCTCGCGGATGCCCGCGAGGGTGGCGTCCGTCATGAGCAGGCCCTCCGTCATGCCGTAGGGCGTGTGCGGCTCCGCGTTGGGCATGAGCCGCCCCGCGGCGGCGAGCAGGTGCTCGGGCACCGGGGCACCCGCTGACAGGAAGGTCCGCACGCGGGCGAGCGCGGCGTGGTCCGCCGGGGTCAGGTCGTCGGCCGTCGCGACGACGTTGGCCAGGGCCGCCGGGGACAGGAAGAGGACCGTCGCGTCCACCGCCGCGGCCGCGGCCGCCACGGCCGGGGCGGTGAGCGTGCGCGGGGACGTGACGTCCATGTCGGGCGTGACCGAGCGTGCGCCGAGCGCCGGTGCGAGCAGCGCGAAGGGCGCGAAGCCCGCGACGAGCCCGGTGCCGGGGCCGAGGTCGTACTGCGTGCGCAGCGCACCGGCCACGGCGGCGAGCTGCCGGTGGGTGTAAACGACGCCCTTGGCCGGGCCGGTGGAGCCGGAGGTGAACAGCACCGCGGCGGTCGCGTCTGGGCTCGGCTCGTCGGGGAGGTCGACACCGCGGCCGACGTCGACGAGGTCGACGAGGGCGTGGTCGACGCCGAGCGCGCGGGCGACGGCCGGGGCCAGCGGCGTGGTGGAGATGCGGCGGCCGGGCCAGCCGAGGGCACGGGCGGCCGTGAGCCCGCGCAGCTCCCCGACGACGTGGTCGGGCCGGGCGCCGCGGACGGCCCTGGTCAGGCCCTTCACGCCCAGGCCCGCGTCGGCGACCACGACGACGGCACCGACCCGGAGGCAGGCGTACAGGACGGCGGTCAGGTCCGCACCGGGCGGGACGAGCAGGGAGACGCGATCGCCCGGCCGCACGCCGACGGCGGTCAGGCCGGCGGCGAGCTCGCGGATGCGCCGGGCGAGCAGGGCCCAGGTGACGACGCGCGGTCCCGCGCCGCCGGGTGGCGCCATCTCGACCAGTGCCGTCTGCGTGCTGTCGCGCTGCTCGTCGAGGTGGTGCCACAGTGGCTCGTAGGGCGGGGGGAGGGTGTCGGCCTCGCGGGCCTCGGGCGCGTCGTCGGGTCGCGGAGCGTCGGCTGGTGGCGTGTCGGCCGCCGGGGCGCGCGAACCGATCGTGGAGCCCGCGAGCCAATCGAGCGCGGCGGTCGCGTAGTCGACGTCCTCGGCGACGAGGTGGCCGGCGCCCTCGAACCGGTGCACGTCGGCGTGCGGGAGGCGGTCGACGAGGTCGTCGAGGTACTGGTCGCCGAAGATCGGGTCGCTGGGGCCCCAGAGCAGCAGCGCCGGGACGTCCAGCTCGCGGACCCCCGCGGCGACGCGGTCGAGGTCGGCGGCGCTGGGGTGCGCGGCCGTCACGGGGATGTCCGCGACGAAGCCGCCGATGCCCCCGCGGCGCTCGGCCCCCCGGTACGGGGCGCGGTAGGCGTCGCGGACCGGTCGGGGCAGGCGCGGGCGGGCGAGCGCGAGCGTCGTCTCGAGGAACGCCGGCGTCGCGACGGTGACCCTGCCCAGGACCTCCGGGCGCAGCGCGAGCCGCAGCGGCGCCGGCACCCGCAGATGCGCCGGCTGGTGCACGGCGGTGTTGAGCAGGACGACGCCCGCGAGCAGGTCCGGGTGGTCGACGGCCCAGCCGAGGCTGATGACGCCGCCCCAGTCGTGCCCGACCGTGACGACGGGCCCGTCGAGGCCGAGCGCGGTCGTGAGGTCGTCCAGGTCCGCGACCCGCTGCGGCAGCCCGCGGGGCAACCCGATGCGCTCCGAGAAGCCCATCTCGAGCTGGTCGACGGCCACGACCCGCCACGCCTGCCCCCCGGCCGCAGCCCGGTCGGTCGCCCCCGTGACCAGACGACGCCACAGGTAGGACCACGTGGGGTTGCCGTGCACGCACAGCAGGGTGCCGACCGGCGCGACGCCGAGCCGGTCGAGGTGCTCGGCGTTGTCCAGCAGGTGCCAGGTGTGCGCGCCCGGTCCCGCCGTGACGAGGCGCGAGAAGGACGGGTCGAGGCCGTCGAGACCCCGCGGCGGCAGCGAGGCGGGTGCGGTTGCCCCGGCTGCGGCCGGCAGCGCGCCGATCACCAGGCGATCTCCGTCATCGCCGTGTTGATGCCGGAGCCCACGCCCATGAGCAGCACGCGGTCGCCGGGTGAGAGGTGCCGCGCCTCCTCCGCGAGGGTCATGGGGATCGAGGCGGGGCCCACGTTGCCGTACCGCGGGTAGGTGAGCGGCACACGGCTGCGGTCGAGGCCCGCGGCCTTGACGATCGCGTTCGTGTGGACGTCGGAGACCTGGTGGAGGACGTAGCGGTCCATCGCCGACCAGCTCCAGTCCGCCTTCGCCTCCTTCCACGCCGACATGACGAGGTCGAGCCCGCCCTTGAGCAGGGCCTTGGCGTCGGTGAACATGCCGTTCACGCTGCCCACGCACAGCTCGTTGAACTGCGTCGCCGCGCGCGTCACGCCACCCAGGATCCGGTGGCCCTCGGGGTGGGCGTCGGCAGGCCCGATCACCGCGGCCACGGCGCCCGAGCCGAGCGTCAGGCTCGGGAACTCGCGCATGAAGTCCCGGCGCGTCACCCCCGGCCGGTTGAGCCGGTCGATCGTGATGCCCTGGATCTCGTCGGCGTCCTCGCCGTCGACGACGACGGCGTAGCGGATCTGCCCCGCGTCGATGAGCTGCGCCGCGAGCGTCATGCCGTTGACGAACCCGAGGCACGCGTTGGCGAGGTCGAAGTTGACCGCCGAGGGCGGCATGCCCATGCCGTGGTGCAGGCGCACCGCCACCGAGGGCTCGAGGTGCTTGCGGGTGACCGACGTGTTGATCACCATGCCGACGTCACCGGGGTTGATGCCCGCCTCGGCGAGCGCCTTCTCCCCCGCCGCGACGGCGGCCGCGTCGAAGCTCTGCCCCTCGGCCCAGTTGCGGCGCTCGTGCACACCGGCGACCCGCTGGAGCAGGCCGGTCGGGAGCCGCAGGCGGTCCAGCACGGGCGCGAGCCGCCGGTCGATGTCGGCCGACGTCGTCACACGCTCCGCCACCGTCGTCGCCAAGGACAGCAGTGCCGCGTTGCGGTGGACCGACGTCGCGTTGCCCTTCACACCCACCCCTCTCGTGGCGCACACATGGCTGTGCCTCGCCCGCACGATCGTGCCCCGGAGTGGGCGGCGGCGCCTTCCGAGGCGACGGGGAAGGGTGCGCGGTCTCGGCCGGTGTCGCTCTACGGGGAGGTCCAGCCTCTGCCCTCGTCGGCTCGTCCTTGGGGCAGTCGTCGTGTTCACGCGATCGTCGAGACCGGAGATCCAGACCCGCGCCGACAAGCACCGAGCCGCGGCCGTGTCTCGTCGATGATGTGCTTCGTGGGTCTCGCCGGCATGCCTGACGAAGCCGAGCGGGTCGGCGAAGCACTCGAAGCGCTCCGGCAGGAGCTAGCAGATCGCCTCGGTCCTGCCGTCGTCTCGACGGATGACGACGGCGCCGGCCTGGTCCTCACGCCGGGCGCGGGCGCCTGCGCGCTCCGCTGGATGCGATGGGGCGATGGGGCGATGGGGCGATGGGGCGATGGGGCGATGGGGCGATGGGGCGATCCTGGGCGTCGGGGGTGGCGGGTGTCGATGGGAGCTCTCGTGGACGCTGCAGGACGCGGCGTTCCTACGCGACGTCGTGGAAGCGGTCGTGGATGGCCGCGTCACGGAGACATTCG
>JAPSIR010000084.1 GCA_031178625.1 Cellulomonas sp. | reverse complement strand
CCGCTGCCGTGGACGACGCCGCTCCTGCCGGCCAGGCCGCCGTGCCGGCGGACGAGGCGGCGCCGGCCGAGCCCGTGGCCGACGAGGCCGAGCAGCCGTCCACGCCGGACGAGGCCGGCGAGGCCACGCCGCGACCGGCGCCGCGCCCGTCGCCGGCGTCCCTGCGCGGGCTCCCCCGCCCGTCCGCCCGTCCCGTCGCGCCCGCGGCCGGTGCGCCGGCCGCCGCACCCGCGGCGCCCGCCGGCCCGCCGGTCGACCCCGCCGAGGCGGCGCGCGCCGCCGAGTTCGGCCGCGTCGACGAGGACGGCACCGTCCACGTCCGCGAGGCCGCGGGCGAGCGCGTGGTCGGGCAGTTCCCCGGCGCGAGCGCCGAGGAGGCGCTGGGCCTGTACGTCCGCCGCTACCTCGACCTGCAGGCGAAGGTGGTGCTGTTCGAGACGCGGTTGTCGGCCACCGACCTGTCGGTCAAGGAGATCGACCAGACGCTCACCAAGCTCGGCCAGGAGCTGACGGAGCCGGCCGCCGTGGGCGACCTCGACGGGCTGCGTGCACGTCTCGACGGGCTGCGCGAGCGCGCCGCCGAGCGTCGCGCGCAGGCCGAGGCGGAGCGCCAGGCGGCACGTGAGGCGGCCGTGGCCGCCCGCACGCAGATCGTCGAGCAGGCGGAGAAGATCGCCGCGACGGACCCGAGCCGCATCCAGTGGCGTCCTGCGGGCGAGCAGCTGCGTGCCCTCCTCGAGCAGTGGAAGGAGGCGCAGCGCCAGGGTCCGCGCATCGACCGGCCGACGGAGGAGTCGCTCTGGAAGCGGTTCAGCCACGCGCGGACGACCTTCGACCGGGAGCGCCGGCACTTCTTCGCCGAGCTCGAGTCGCGCAACGCCGAGGCGAAGTCCGCCAAGGAGGCGCTCGTCGCCCAGGCGGAGGCGCTGTCCGGCAGCACGGACTGGGGCGGCACGTCCGCGGCGTTCCGCGACCTCATGGCGCGGTGGAAGTCGGCCGGGCGCGCCAACCGGCAGGTCGACGACGCGCTCTGGGCCCGGTTCCGCGCCGCGCAGGACGCGTTCTTCGCGGCCCGCGACGCGGCGAACCAGGCGGTCGACGCCGAGTTCCGCGCGAACCTCGAGGTGAAGGAGACGCTGCTCGTCGAGGCCGAGGCCCTGCTGCCGGTCCGTGACCTCGGGGCCGCAAAGGCCGCGCTGCGCTCCCTGCAGGACCGGTGGGAGGCCGCCGGCAAGGTGCCTCGCGGCGACCTGCAGCGCGTCGAGGGCCGCATGCGTGCCGTCGAGCAGGCGGTGCGCGACGCCGAGAGCGCCCAGTGGCGGCGCAGCAACCCCGAGACGCGCGCCCGCGCCGAGGGTGCAGCGGCGCAGCTCGAGCAGGCGATCGCCGGCCTCGAGGACGACCTCGCGAAGGCCCAGGCCAAGGGGGACCAGCGACGGGTCGCCGAGGCGCAGGCCGCGCTCGACGCGCGGCGCGCATGGCTCGAGCAGGTCCAGCGCGCCGCGGACGACGCCCGGGGCTGATCGGCACCGCCGGCGACCACCGCGTCGACGACCGAGGGCGCCCGTCCACAGGACGGGCGCCCTCGGCGCGCCACGGCACCGCGGCCCGTCATCCTGTGCGCGTGACCACCGCCTCGTCCCCCGGCGCGACCCAGGCTCCCCCCGCCGCCCCGCCGGCGCTCGCGCGTCTGCGTCCCGGGCCGCGGACCCTGCCGGCGCTCGTGCACCGGGACGAGGTCAGCCCGCTCGCCTGGGCCGGCATGCTCGCCGACGGGCACCTGGTCCCGTTGTGGGGCGCCGTCGCGCGCACCGCCGCGACGGCCGAGACGCCGGCGGTCCGCGCCGCCGCGCTGGCCCGGTTCGTGCCGGCGCGGGGCGCCGTGGGCCGCCTGTCCGCCGTCTGGGTGCACGCGGGCGGGGACGCGCCGCGACGCGCGACCGTCCTCGTGGGCGCGGGGACCCGGCGGCCCGACGCGCACCCGGACCGGTGGGTCGCGGAGGCGGCGCTGAGCACCACAGACGTCGTGGTGCTCGGCGGCACGGCGGTGACGACGCCGCTGCGTACCGTGGTCGACGTCGCGCGCTGGGAGCCGCCCGCGGTGGCGCACGCGGCGGTCGCCCGGCTGTCGGCGTGCTGCGGCGTGGACCTCGCCGGCGCGGCGGCGGCACTCGGCGGCCTCGAGGGCCACCGCGGCGTGCGCCGTGCACGCGCCCTGCTGCGGGACGCGGCGCGTCAGGCCCGGATGACGGGCTCCTCGGCGGCGCGGGAGCCGGTCACGCGGTAGACGTCGAACACGCCCTCGACCTTCCGCACGGCGGCGAGCACCGACGCCAGGTGCGACGGCTCGGCCATCTCGAAGACGAAGCGCGACAGGGCGACCCGGTCGCGGGACGTCGACACGGACGCCGACAGGATGTTGACGTGGTGGTCGGACAGCACGCGCGTGACGTCCGACAGCAACCGGCTGCGGTCCAGCGCCTCGACCTGGATCTGCACGAGGAACAGCTGCGAGCTCGTGTGCGTCCACGCCACGTCGACGAGCCGCTCGGGCTGGCGGCGCAGCGCCTCGACGTTGATGCAGTCCGTGCGGTGCACCGACACGCCCTGCCCGCGCGTCACGAACCCGAGGATCTCGTCGCCCGGCACGGGGGTGCAGCACTTCGCGAGCTTGACCCAGACGTCGTCGACGCCCTTCACGACCACGCCGGGGTCGCCCGTCCGCACGCGCCGCGCCGGCTGACCCGGGCGTGCGGCCTCGGCGAGGTCCTCCTCGGCCGCGGGCTCGCCCCCGAGCGAGTGCACGAGGCGCTGCACGACGGACGCGGCCGACGCCTGCCCCTCGCCGACGGCGGCGTACAGCGCCGACACGTCGGCGTACCGCATCTCGTTCGCCAGCGCGACGAGCGCCTCGTGGGACATCAGGCGCTGGATCGGCAGGTTCTGCTTGCGCATCGCCTTGGCGATGGCGTCCTTGCCGTGCTCGACCGCCTCCTCGCGCCGCTCCTTGGTGAACCACTGGCGGATCTTGTTCCGGGCGCGCGGGCTCTTGACGAAGCCAAGCCAGTCGCGACTGGGACCGGCCGTCTCGGAGCGCGACGTGAACACCTCGACGACGTCGCCGTTCTCGAGCGTCGAGTCGAGCGGCACGAGCCGGCCGTTGACGCGGGCGCCCATGGTGCGGTGGCCGACCTCGGTGTGCACCGCATACGCGAAGTCGACGGGCGTCGAGCCCGCGGGCAACGCCTGGACGTCCCCCTTCGGCGTGAACACGTACACCTCGGCGCCGGCGATCTCGTCGCGCAGCAGGTCGAGGAACTCGGCCGGGTCCGCGGTCTCCCGCTGCCAGTCGACGAGCTGGCGCAGCCACGTCATGTCGTCGCCGGCCGGCTGGCCGTTCTTGGCGTTCTCCTTGTACTTCCAGTGCGCGGCGACGCCGTACTCGGCACGGCGGTGCATGTCGTGCGTGCGGATCTGGATCTCTACCGGCTTGCCGCCGGGGCCGATCACCGTCGTGTGCAGCGACTGGTACAGGTTGAACTTCGGCATCGCGATGTAGTCCTTGAACCGGCCGGGGACCGGGTTCCACCGCGCGTGCAGGGCGCCGAGGGCCGCGTAGCAGTCGCGGACCGTGTCGACGAGGACGCGGACGCCCACGAGGTCGTAGATGTCGGCGAAGTCGCGGCCGCGCACGATCATCTTCTGGTAGATCGAGTAGTAGTGCTTCGGGCGCCCGGTGACGGTGGCGCGGATCTTGGCGCCGCGCAGGTCGGCGCCGACCTGGTCGCGCACCGTCGCCAGGTACTCCTCGCGGGCGGGTGCGCGCTCGGCCACGAGGTGGACGATCTCGTCGTAGACCTTCGGGTAGAGGGTCGCGAACGAGAGGTCCTCGAGCTCCCACTTGATGGTGTTCATGCCGAGGCGGTGCGCGAGGGGCGCGTAGATCTCGAGCGTCTCGCGCGCCTTCTTCTCGGCCGACGACGCGGCGACGAACTTCCACGTCCGGGCGTTGTGCAGGCGGTCGGCGAGCTTGATGACGAGCACCCGGATGTCGCGCGACATCGCGACGACCATCTTGCGCACGGTCTCGGCCTGAGCCGCGTCGCCGTACGCCACCTTGTCGAGCTTCGTGACGCCGTCGACGAGCATCGCCACCTCGGGCCCGAACTCGCGGCGGAGCTGGTCCAGCGAGTACTCGGTGTCCTCCACGGTGTCGTGCAGCAGCGCCGCGACGAGCGTCGACGGGGTCATGCCGAGCTCGGCGAGGATGGTCGCGACGGCGACGGGGTGCGTGATGTACGGGTCGCCGCTCTTGCGCAGCTGGCCGCGGTGCGCACGCTCCGCGACGACGTAGGCCTGCTCCACCGCGGACAGGTCCGCCTTCGGGTGGTTCATCCGCACGGCCTGCAGCACCGGCTCGAGCGCCGGGTACGTCGCGCCGGACCGACCGGACAGGCGGGCCAGGCGGGCGCGCACGCGCGACCCCGAGGAGCCGACCCCGTCGCCGCCGTCGCCCGCCACCGGGGTGCCGGTGCCAGGGGTGGACGCCGCGGCGGGTGCCGCCGTCGCGGGCGGCGCGTCCGAGGGCAGCACGTCCGGGGGCGGCGTCGACGGCGCACCCGTCTCCGACGGCGCGGCCTTGACGTTCTCGTTCACGGCACCCCCTCCCCTGACCGTCGTGCGCGCCGACGGCGACGACCGGCGGCGGACGGCCGACGGTGCGGTCCTGGTCGGACGAGTCTACGTCGGTGCACACGTCGAGCCGCACACGGCGGTCCGCCGCGGGTGACGCGGGCCGCCGTGTGCGGCACGAGTTGCGAGGCCGGAGAGCCGGCGGTCAGAGGGTCAGCAGCGCGTCGATCTCCCGACCGGGCAGCAGGTCCCGGCCGCGCAGCGCCTCGAGCTCCACGAGGAAGCTGAGGCCGATGACCTCGGCGCCGCAGCGCTCGAGGAGCTCGACCGTCGCGGCGGCGGTGCCGCCGGTGGCGAGCACGTCGTCGATGACGAGCACCCGGGCGCCGGCGGGCACCGTGAAGGGCTGCACCTCGACGGTCGCCGTCCCGTACTCGAGCGCGTACGTCGCGGACGCGACGGGACCGGGCAGCTTGCCGGCCTTGCGCACGGGCACGACGCCCGCGCCGAGCGTCGTCGCGACGGGTGCGGCGAGCAGGAAGCCGCGCGCCTCCATGCCGGCGACGAGGTCGACCCGCCCCGGGGCGTGCGCGGCCAGCGCCGAGACGACCTCGGCGAACGCCGCCGGGTCGGCCAGCAGCGGCATGATGTCGCGGAACTGGACGCCGGGCTCCGGGAAGTCCGGCACCGTGCGCAGCAGGCCGTCGACGCGACGCGCCAGGTCGGCGCGCGCGTCGTCCGTGAGCGGGCTCACCGGCTCTTGCGCCGCGGCTGGGCCGCCTGCCCCTGGTGGCCGCCCGGCCGCAGCGCCCCGGTCGCGCGCTGTGCGCCGGTGAGGGCCGGCTCGCCGGCGTCGCCGTCGGGCCCCGCGGTCCCCGCACGCAGCGCCAGGACCTTGGCGGTGTGCTCCCGGATGCGCGGCTCCCGCTCGCGCAGCGTCACCTCGAACGGCGTGGCGATGAAGACGGACGAGAACGTGCCGACCACCATGCCGACGAACAGTGCGAGCGCGATGTCGCGCAGTGTGCCGGCGCCGAGGATGAACGCACCGACGACGAGGATCGACGCGACGGGCAGCAGTGCGACGACCGACGTGTTGATGGAGCGCACGAGCGTCTGGTTGACGGCGAGGTTGGCCTTCTCGGCGTACGTGAACCGGGTCTGGTCGAGCGTGTCCGCCGTGTTCTCGCGCACCTTGTCGAACACCACGACGGTGTCGTACAGCGAGTACCCCAGGATCGTGAGGAATCCGATCACGGTGGCGGGCGTGACCTCCCAGCCGACACCGGAGTACAGGCCGACGGTGATGACGAGGTCGTGCGCCAGGGCGACCAGCGCCGCGACGGCCATCCGCCAGTTGCGGAAGTACAGGGTCATGACGGCGGCCACGAACAGCAGGAAGACACCGAGGCCCGTGAGCGCCTTCTGCGACACGTCGCGCCCCCAGGCGGGGCCGATGTAGTTGCTGGTGACCTGCTGCTCGGGCACGTCGAACGCGGTGGCGAGCGCGTCGGTGACCTGCTGCACCTGCTGCTGCTCGAGCTGAGACGTCTGGATGCGCAGCGAGTCGCCGCCGACGGTCGTCACACGGGGCACCTCGTCCGGCGCGACCTCCTGGACGGTGCGCGTGGCGAGCCCCTGGTCGACCTCGTCGACGTCCGAGACGGTGAACTCGGAGCCGCCACGGAACTCGATGCCGGGGTTGAGCCCCGGGGTGATGAGCAGCACGACCGAGATCAGCAGCAGGACGGCGGACACGGCGTACCACCGGCGACGCTTGCCGACGATGTCGTACGAGCGACGACCGGTGTACAGGTCGTTGCCCCACTGGGCGAATCCGGCGGCCATCAGCGGTCGCTCCCCTCGGGGCGCCCGGTGCCGGGCGCGTCGGTCCCCGTCGCGCCGTCCTCGGTCGCGTCGGTCGTGTCCTGCGCCGCCGCGGCGGCCCGGGCCGCGGCCCGGCGCTCGGCGATGGTCTGGTGCCCGGCGCCCACGGCGACGGGCTGCTTGCGCGGCTGCGCGGACAACCCCGCGACGTCGGCGCCGTCGGCCGGGGCCGGCTCCGTCGGTCCGCCGTCACGGGCGCCGCCGACGACGCGTCCGCGACCGACGTACCGGACCTTGGACGGGTCGACCCCGAGCCGCTTCGGGTCCAGCCCAGACGCGGGGTGGCCCTGCGAGAAGAAGCGCGTCCGGGACAGCAGGACCATGAGCGGGTGCGTGAAGCACACCACGACGAGCAGGTCGATGAGCGTGGTCAGCCCCAGGGTGAACGCGAATCCGCGCACCCCGCCGACGGCCGCGAAGTACAGCACCACGGCGGCGAGCAGGTTGACCGCGTCCGACGCGAGGATGGTGCGACGCGCACGGTGCCACCCGGTGTCCACCGCGGCGCCGAGCGAGCGGCCGTCCCGGAGCTCGTCCCGGATGCGCTCGAAGTAGACGATGAACGAGTCGGCCGTGATGCCGATGGCCACGATCAGACCCGCGACGCCGGGAAGCGACAGGCGGTACCCCTGCCACCACGACAGGAGGGTGATCACGCCGTACGTGAGCACCGCCGCGATGACCAGCGACGCCACCGTCACCAGGCCGAGCGCGCGGTACTGGAGCAGCGAGTAGACGACGACGAGCAGGAGACCGAGGAGCCCGGCCAGGAGGCCGTTGCGCAGCTGCTCCGACCCGAGCGTCGCGGAGATCTGCTCCTCGCTCTGCACCGTGAAGCTGATGGGCAGCGAGCCGAAGCTCAGCTGGTTGGCGAGCGCCGCCGCGGAGTCACGCGTGAACGTGCCCGAGATCTCGGCCTGCCCGTTCGGGATGACCTCGTTGACGGACGGCGCCGAGATGACGAGGGCGTCGAGCACGACCGCGAACTGGTTCAGGGGCGGCGCCTGCGAGGCGAGCCGCGTGGTCGTCTCGGTGAACTTCGGCGTACCGCCCGAGGTGAACTCGAGGCTGACGACCCACTCGTTGGTCGTGGCACCGGACGGCAGCTGGCGCAGGCCGGACGTCGCCGTGTCGATGTCCGAGCCCTCGATCTCGACGGGGCCCAGGATGAACTTGGCGGTGCCGGTCTGGTCGCACGTCACGACCGCCGCGTCCGCGGCGCCGGGGGCCCCGCCCGTCCGGTTCTCGGGCAGCGTGCAGTCGAGCTCGTCGAACCGCGCCTGCACGGCCGGCGTCACGTAGTGCGCGATGTCGCTGGGGCTCGTGGGCTCGGCCGTCGCGGGCTCGTCCGACGGCTCCTCGGCGGCGGCCGGGCTCGTCGCCGGGTCCGCCGCCGCCGGGTCGACCGGGTCGGCGGTCGCGTCCGTCGCGGGCTGCACGGCCGTCTCGCCCTCGGTCGTCTCCCCCTCCGCCGCGTCGCCCTCGGCCGGGGCAGCGGACGCGTCGGGGGCCGGGGCGGCCGACGCCGCAGGGTCCGTCTCGGCCGTCGGCGTGGGCGCGCCCATGACGAGCACCGGGCGGAACTCCATCTGCGCGGAGGTCCGGACCAGGTCGAGGGTCTCCTCGCTCGGCCGGCCCGGCAGGGCGACGACGATGTTCGACCCGCCCTGGCTGGTGATCTCGGCCTCGGCGACGCCGGAGGCGTCGACGCGCTGGCGGATGACGCCGATCGCCTGGTCGATCGTCTCCGCGGTGACGGTGCCCTCCGCCTCGGCGACGGGCCGCAGGATCACCTGCGTCCCGCCCTCGAGGTCGAGCGCGAGGCTGGGCGTCAGCTCCGCGTCACCCCACCGGCTGCCGGCGAGGATCGTCGCGAAGATCGCGACGAGGACGACACCGAGGGTGACGAGCATGCGGACCGGCCGTTCACGGCGGCGGGGAGGAGGAGCCAACGCAGTTCTTCTCTCGTGCGCGCACCGGTCGCGGGGCGGCCGGTGGGATCCAGGCCCGGGCGTCGTCGCCCGGGCCGACGGTCACTTCCTGTCGGTGTCGTCGTCGCGGCGCGGGTTCTCCGGCGAGAGCGACGACAGGTCGTCCGGGACCTCGATGACGCCGTCGCGGTCGTCCGCGTCGGTCACGTCGTCCTCGACGACGACGTCCTCGGTCTCGTCCACGACGGGCGGGTCCACGCGGCGGGCGATCGCGGCCCTGAGCCACCGGGTCTCGGAACCCGGCGTGGACTCGAGGGTCACGACGTCGCCGTCGACGGCCGTGACGGTCCCGAAGAGCCCGGAGCCCGTCATGACCTCGTCTCCGACCTGGAGGTTGGTCCGCAGGTCGGCCATCTCCCGCTGCTGCTTGCGGGTGCGGCTCGACATGAACCACAGGGCCGCGAAGGCGACCAGCAGGATGATGAGGAACGAGTAGTCCATGAGGGGGAAGGTCTCCGCATCGGTGTCGACGTCCGCCGCAGTCTAGGCGCCGCGGCCGGAGCCTCCAACGTCCGTCCGCCCCGGACCGTTCCCGGACCCGCCCGCGGCGGCACCGATCGGTCGGCTCCTACGAGCCGGACGGCGCGTCAGCCGAACAGCGTGTCGGCCGGCGCCGGGCGGTCGAGACCGAGGTGGTCCCACGCCGCGGGCAGCGCCACGCGTCCGCGTGGCGTGCGTCCGACGAGCCCCTCGCGCACGAGGAACGGCTCCGCGACCGTCTCCACGGTCTCGGGCTCCTCCCCCACGGCGACGGCGAGCGTCGTCAGGCCCACCGGCCCGCCGCCGAACCGCAGGCACAGCGCCTGCAGCACCGATCGGTCGAGCCGGTCGAGGCCCCGTGCGTCGACCTCGTACACCTCGAGGGCGGCCCGGGCCGCGTCGAGCGTGAGCCGGCCGTCGCCGCGCACCTCCGCCCAGTCGCGCACGCGTCGCAGGAGCCGGTTGGCGATGCGCGGGGTCCCGCGCGAGCGCGACGCGATCTCCGCCGCGGCCTCCCCCGCGAGGGGCACGCCGAGCAGTCCGGCGGACCGCAGCAGGACGCGCTCGAGCTCGTCGTCGTCGTAGAAGTCGAGGTGGCCGGTGAAGCCGAAGCGGTCGCGCAGCGGCGCCGGGAGGAGCCCCGCGCGCGTCGTCGCACCCACCACCGTGAACGGCGGCAGGGACAGCGGGATCGCGCTCGCGCCGGCGCCCTTGCCGACGACCACATCGACGCGGAAGTCCTCCATCGCGACGTACAGCAGCTCCTCGGCGGGGCGTGCCAGCCGGTGGATCTCGTCCAGGAACAGCACCTCGCCCTCCTCGAGCGAGGAGAGCACCGCGGCGAGGTCACCCGCGTGCTGGATGGCCGGCCCGCTCGTCACGCGCAGCGACGTGCCGAGCTCGGCGGCGATGATCATGGCGAGCGTCGTCTTGCCCAGCCCCGGCGGTCCGGACAGCAGCACGTGGTCCGGCGCGCGGCCGCGGTTCAGCGCGGCCTGCAGCACGAGGGAGAGCTGGTCGCGCACGACCCGCTGCCCCACGAACTCGTCGAGGCGGCGCGGGCGCAGCGCGGCCTCCGCGGCACGCTCGAGCTCGTCCGCCCCCGCGCGCACCAACGACTCGGGCGCGGCGCCGTCGTCGCCCGGCAGGCCCGCCTCAGGCACGCGAGCCCCCGAGCACGCGCAGCGCCGCACGCAGGACGCCCGGCACCTCGTCCGCACCGACCGGCTCCGTGCCGCCGTCCAGCACGCCGGCGACCGCGTCCTGCGCGGCGCGCAGCGGCCAGCCGAGCCCCACGAGCGCGTCGACGACCTGGTCGCGGTGGTCGGCCGCGACGGCGGACCGCGCGGGGCCGCCGCCCACGGGCGTCGGCGCGCCGAGGCGGTCCCCCAGCTCGAGGACGATGCGCTGCGCACCCTTGCGGCCGATGCCCGGCACGCGCACGAGCGCGGCCAGGTCCTCGTCGGCGACCGCGCGCCGCAGCCCGTCGGGCGTGTGCACGGCGAGCATCGCGAGGGCCAGGCGCGGCCCCACGCCGGTGACCGTCTGCAGGACCTCGAAGACGTCGCGCTCGTCGGCGTCCGCGAACCCGAACAGCGTCAGCGAGTCCTCGCGGACCACCAGCGACGTGAACAGGCGGGCCGGCGTGCCCACCCGCAGCCCGGCGAGCGTCGTGGGCGTGGCCTGCACGAGCATGCCGACGCCGCCGACCTCGACGACCGCGGCGTCGAGCCGCACCGTCAGCACCGTCCCGTGCACGGACGCGATCACCGCACGCACCTCCTGCTCCCGCGCGCGACCCACGCGGCCGGCGCACCGGCGCCCACTGTGCCACAGCGGGCGAACACCTGTACGAACGACACGCTCACGCCCGGCGGCGCGCGGCCTGCTCCGCGGCGGCCCACGCGCGCTGCGCCGGCGTCATCGACCCAGGTGCACGCTGTGGCGCGCCGATGGCCCCGGCCGGCCGCCACAGGTGGCAGATCGCGAGGGCCAGGGCGTCCGCGGCGTCGGCGGGCCGGGGCGCCACCTCGAGCTCGAGCAGGCGGCGGACCATCTGCTGCACCTGCGCCTTGTCCGCCCGGCCGCTGCCGGTGACGGCGGCCTTCACCTCGCTGGGCGTGTGCATGGCGACCGGGATGCGACGCCGTGCCGCCGCGACGAGCGCGAGGCCGGCGACCTGGGCCGTGCCCATCACGGTGCTCACGTTGTGCTGCGCGAACACCCGCTCGACCGCCACCGTGTCGGGCGCGTGCTCCTCGAGGTACTCCTCGATGCGACGCTCGATGCGCAGCAGCCGCTGGTCGACGTCCAGGCCGGGTTCGGACGTGGCGACGTCCACGGCGACCATGCGCAGCCGGCGGCCCGGCAGCCCGTCGACGACCCCGAGGCCGCAGCGGGTGAGACCGGGGTCGACTCCGAGCACGCGCACGCGCCCATCGTCGCAGGCGACGGCGCCCGGTCCGCGCAGGCGGCCCCGGACACGGCGACACGCCGGGCCCCGTGCGGGACCCGGCGCGTCGGCGGTGCGTCACTCGTCGTCGAGCTGCGCCATGACCTCGTCGGAGGCGTCGAAGTTCGCGTACACGTTCTGCACGTCGTCGGAGTCCTCGAGCGCGTCGATGAGCCGCAGGATCTTGCGTGCGCCCTCGGCGTCGACCTCGATCTGCGTGGACGGCCAGAACACGACGTCGGCCGAGTCGTACTCGATCCCGGCCTCCTGCAGCGCGGTGCGCACGGGGACCAGGTCGGTCGCCTCGGACAGCACCTCGAACTGCTCGCCGAGGTCGGTGACCTCCTCGCCCCCCGCCTCGAGCACGGCCTCCATCACGGCGTCCTCGTCGGTCCCCTCCTTGGGGACGATGACGACGCCCTTCCGGCTGAAGATGTACGACACCGAGCCGGGGTCGGCCATCTGGCCGCCGTTGCGCGTGAACGCGACGCGCACGTCGGAGGCGGCGCGGTTGCGGTTGTCCGTGAGGCACTCGACCAGCACCGCGACGCCGCCGGGGCCGTAGCCCTCGTACATGATCGTCTGGTAGTCGGCGCCGCCGGCCTCCTGGCCGGAGCCGCGCTTGAGGGCACGCTCGATGTTGTCGTTCGGCACCGACGACTTCTTCGCCTTCTGGATGGCGTCGAACAGCGTCGGGTTGCCGGCGGGGTCACCACCGCCCGTGCGGGCCGCGACCTCGACGTTCTTGACGAGCTTGGCGAACAGCTTGCCGCGCTTCGCGTCGATCACGGCCTTCTTGTGCTTCGTGGTGGCCCACTTGGAATGTCCGGACATGCCTCGTCTACCCTCCGTCTCCGCTGGCCTGCGTGGCGCGCTCCCCGGCACCGCGACGGTGCGGGGCGCCG
>JAPSIR010000291.1 GCA_031178625.1 Cellulomonas sp. | reverse complement strand
CTCCACGCGCGCGGACTCGTCCGCGGGCACGGGGGCCGCCAGGTGCTGGTCGCTCACGCGGCACTTCCTTCCATGACGAGGTCGAGCACCCGGTGCTCGTCGATCTCGGACGCCGGCCCGGTGTGGACCACGCGCCCCTCGGACAGCACGAGGACGCGGTCGGCGAGACCGAGCACCTCGTCGATCTCGCTGGACACCACGACGACGGCCGTGCCGGCCTCGGCCAGGCGCGCGATCAGCGCGTAGATCTCGGCGCGCGCACCGACGTCGACGCCGCGCGTCGGCTCGTCGAGCAGCAGCACGCGGCAGCCGTGCACGAGCCAGCGCGCCAGCAGCACCTTCTGCTGGTTGCCGCCGGACAGCGTGCGCGCGTCGCGGTCGGGGTCCGCCGGGCGGAGGTCGAGCGCGACGACCTGCTCCTCGGCGACGCGGCGCTCGGCCGGCTCGTCGAGGAACGCGCCGCGGGCCGTGCGCCCGAACGACGAGAGGGTGATGTTGCGGTACACCGGCTCGTCGAGCAGCAGCCCCTGGCTCTTGCGCTCCTCCGGGCACAGGCCGATGCCGGCGCGCACGGCCGCCCCCACGGAGCCGCCGTGCACGGGACGGCCGTCGACGCTCACACGCCCGGCGTGCGCACGGCGCGCGCCGAAGACCGTCTCCAGCACCTCGGAGCGGCCGGAGCCGACGAGCCCGGCGAGTCCCACGACCTCGCCCGCCCGCACGTCGAACGAGACGTCCGCGAAGGCGCCGCGCACGGCGAGGTCCTCGACGCGCAGCACGACGGGGGCGTCCGGCGGGACCGGCGGCCGGCGCGGGATCGCGTACTCCACCGTGCGTCCGGTCATGAGCCGGATGAGGTCGGCGGTGGCGGTCGTGGCGGCCGGGAGGTTCTGGGCGACCGTGCGGCCGTCCTTGAGGACGGTGATGCGGTCACCGATCTGGCGGATCTCCTCGAGGCGGTGCGAGATGTAGACGACGGCCACGCCCTGCGCCGTGAGCTCGCGCACGACGCGGAAGAGGTTCGCGACCTCCTCGCTGTCGAGCACGGCGGACGGCTCGTCCATGACGATGACGCGGGCCTCGTGCGAGAGCGCGCGGGCCATGCTGACGACCTGCTTGCCTGCGGCCGACAGCGAGCCGACCTCCCGGTGGGGGGACAGGTCGGGGTGGCCGAGCCGCCGCAGCAGCTCCCGCGTGCGCTGCGCGGCGGCGCGGCGCTGCGTGAAGCCGCGCGACGCGAGCTCGTGGCCGAGCCAGACGTTCTCCGCGACCGACAGGCCGTCGACGACGTCCAGCTCCTGGTACATCGTCGCGACGCCGAGCCGCAGGCCGGCGACCGGGTGGGCGATCGTGACCGGCGTGCCGTCGAGGAGGATCTCCCCCTCGTCGGGCTGGTGCGCCCCGGCCAGGACCTTGATCAGCGTCGACTTGCCGGCGCCGTTCTGCCCCAGGAGGCAGTGCACCTCCCCGGCGCGGACCTCGAGGTCGACGCCGTCGAGGGCACGGGCACCGGGGAACTGCTTGACGATGCCGCGCATGCGCAGGATCGCGTCGGTGGGTGGTGCGGCGGGGACCGCGGCGGCCGCGGTCCGGTCCTCGTTGACCATGGCGAGGAACGTACGGGCACTTCTGCCGACGGTCAAGCAAAAGTTGCGCGGTTGGTGGCAGAGTTATCTCACCGTGACATGCCGAAGCCCGGCGACCGCGGCGAGGAGGCGACACTGTGCGCATGGACGAGCCGCTGCGGACGACCCGCTCCCCCGGCATCGGCGACCTGCTGCAGCTGCTGCGCGACGGACGCCCGCGCACGCGCGCCGACCTCGCCGCCGTCACCGGGCA
Source organism: Cellulomonas sp. (assembly GCA_031178625.1). Classification (GTDB taxonomy): domain Bacteria; phylum Actinomycetota; class Actinomycetes; order Actinomycetales; family Cellulomonadaceae; genus Cellulomonas. Next base: position 1,154 of record JAPSIR010000291.1, on the reverse strand, counting down.
GGCGCGCTCCACCGTGGCGGCGCGCGTCGACGCGCTGCTCGCGACCGGCCTCGTCGCGCCGGCGGGGGCGTCGTCGTCGACCGGCGGCCGTCCGCCCGCCACGTTCGCGTTCCACCCGGCCGCCGAGGTGGTGCTCGCCGTGGACCTGGGCGCGACGCACGCGCGGCTCGCGGTGACGGACCTGGCCGGCACGGTGCTCGCCGAGCACGGCGAGGGCATCACGATCGCCGACGGCCCCGACGCCGTCCTGCACCGCGTCGCCGACCTCGGCCGCCGGCTCCTCGACGAGGCCGGGCGGCCGGCGTCCGACCTCGCCGCCGTCGGCGTCGGCCTGCCCGGGCCCGTCGAGCACGCCACCGGCCGCCCCATCAACCCGCCGATCATGCCCGGCTGGGACGACGCCGACGTGCCGGGCCTCCTCGGACGCCTCCTCGACGCCCCCGTGCTCGTCGACAACGACGTCAACATCATGGCCGTCGGCGAGCACGTGACCTGCTGGGCCGGCGTCGCCGACCTGCTGTTCGTCAAGGTGGCGACGGGCATCGGCGCCGGCATCGTCACCGACGGCCGCATCCGCCGCGGCGCGCAGGGTGCCGCCGGCGACCTCGGGCACATCGCGGTGCCCGGCGGCGCCGACCGGCCGTGCCGGTGCGGCAACACCGGCTGCCTGGAGGCCGTCGCGTCGGGGCAGGCGCTCGCCGCCGACCTGACCGCCCGGGGGCTGCCGGCGTCGTCGGGCGGGGACGTCGTCGCCCTCGTCCGGGCCGGCGACGTCACCGCGTCCGCCGCGGTGCGCGAGGCGGGGCGCAGCATCGGTGCCGTGCTCGCCGCGACCGTGAGCATGCTCAACCCGTCGGTCATCGTCATCGGCGGACGCGTCGCCGACGCCGGCGAGCACCTGCTGGCCGGCATCCGCGAGGTCGTCTACGCGCGGTCCCTGCCGCTCGCGACGCAGCACCTGCGCATCGTGGCGTCCCGGACCGGCGAGCGCGCGGGGGTGCTGGGGGCCGCCGCGATGGCGGCCGAGCACGTGCTGTCCCCGGCGGCCGTCGACGCACGGCTGGCCGCGCCGGCGGTGGCCGCGGCGCAGTGACGACCGCGGTGCCCGCCGCCGGGGCCGCTCAGCAGGTGGTGGCGGGGGCGTCGACGACAGC